>NZ_JBBUKT010000005.1:0-300000 GCF_038066715.1 Luteolibacter sp. Y139
TCCAAGGCATGGCTTGCTCCTCTCCGGAGGTGTAAACCATGTCCCCGAACACCTGTTAACGATGTACCCGGTCTATACAGGCCCGCGCACCCAGCGGGTGGGCGGTGCGCTGCTTGTGGGAGTGTGCGGCAGTTGGGGACCGCTCCGCACTGTCACCAGTGCGCCTACGGGAAAGGCATTTTACTGCTGCTTCCAGCCGGTGCGTTTTTCCCATTGGGAGCGCCAGCTTTCGGCTTCGCCCTTGAAGGTGGGGTTGCCGATTTGGTCGAGGGCCCAGCGGGAGGCTTCGGGGTTGTTGTGGGCGTTGAGGGCTTGCTGGGAGTATTCGGCGTAGGCGCGGTCGCGCCATTCGCCGGCGGGGAGGCCGGCCATCCAGTCGCGGGCGGTGTCCATGTTTTCACGGAGGTAGTGATCGACGCTGCGGTGGAAGAGTTCGGTGGTTTCCTTGCGGACGGGGAGCGTGGTGGCGAAGTCGGCGACTTCCTTGGCGGCGCCATTGGAGGCGAGGGACTGGAGCTGACTGACCGTGGTGCGACTTTCCAGCTTGTCCCATGCTCCGTCCTGAACGAGGAGGCCAGCGAGGGCGAGGGTGTTCGTGTTCTTTCCCGCGCCCGTCACGTCCGGTGTGGTGAAGGCGGCCCACTCGACTTCCCAACGCAGGGCCTGCGGGATGGCGGATAGCTGGGCATTGATCTCGCTGGGATCCTTCGAGGAGAGC
Source organism: Luteolibacter sp. Y139 (assembly GCF_038066715.1). Taxonomy (NCBI): domain Bacteria; kingdom Pseudomonadati; phylum Verrucomicrobiota; class Verrucomicrobiia; order Verrucomicrobiales; family Verrucomicrobiaceae; genus Neoluteolibacter; species Neoluteolibacter soli. Next base: position 719 of record NZ_JBBUKT010000005.1, read on the forward strand.
ATCTGTCCCCATTGGATGGCGCGGAGCTTTGCCATGCGGTCGTTCTGGCCGGCGAGGCTGAGGATGGTCTGCTGGAATTCCTCCGGGCTGAGTGGCGAGGTGACTCCATCGCTGAAGGTGAGCAGGTCTTCCGCGCTGACGACGTCTTCGGGAAGGCGGGAGAGGGTCTCGAAGAGTTTCGTGGCGGTTTCCGAACCGGCTTGAAGGTTCATGCGGCAGGCGTTGATGGCCTTCTCGCGATCGCGCCAGGAGAGCTCGCCCATCTTCGAAGCGAGGAAGATCGGGTCCTTTTGTCCGACGGCTCTGATCCAGACGAAGCGAAGCATGCCGGTGCCGAGGTCGAATTGGCGGCCGTGGAGCATGTCCCAGGAGTAGGCGGGGTCCTTGGCGAGGGCCTCGGCGAGTGATTGGAGCAAGGGGCCGGTGGGGTCGTAGTAGTTCCCGTTGTCGCTGTCCCATGCTTCGGCGAGGGCGGCATCGATGGCGGCGGCGAGATCGACCTCGGCCCATTGTTTGAGGAGTTCGCGCTGGGTCTGGATGCGTTCGCCGGTGGTGAGCTTGGCGGTGGGGAGGGCCTTCCAGGCGCGGGCGAATTCGCCGCCTTTCCATGAGGTGGAGGGCTTGAAGCGGCTGGCTTGGCGGGAGGTGCCCTTGTCGCTGTTAGATGCGGTGGTGCCGGTGCTGTTAGATGCGGTGTTTCCGTCCTGGTTGGATGATTCGTTGCCTTGGCCGGGGCGGGCGAGGAGGAGGGCGATGGCCACCATGGCGAGGTGGGTGGCGACGAGAATGATGAGCTTATTTCTTCTCATCGGTCTGCGGAGGGAAGAGTTGTTCGTTGAGCTTGCGGGCTGCGGCGGGGTTTTGTTCGCGGGTGGCCCAGATGAGGGAATTCATGGCGGTGTCCTTGTCGATGCCCTCTGGCATCTGCTGGACCCACTCGACGTAGTCATCGCCGTAGCGCTGGAGGAAGCCGCGGGCTTTCCAGTTCCAGCCCTTGGTGCGGAGGTCTTTTTCAGTCGCGGTGACGGGCTCGGGAAGCGATGAGGTGAAGGTGAGGAAGTCGTCTGGATTGACGTTCACCATGCTCTGCCAGGTGGAGTCGAAGAGGACGTTGCGGCGTTCTTCCTCAGGGAGAGCATCGAGGAGTGGGAGGGCTTTCGCGGGGTTTTCCTCGGCGAGGTGGCGGTAGAGAGAGACGGTGAGGGCTTGCTCGCCATCGGGAGGGATGGCCGGCATGGCGGCGCGGGTGGCGGCGACGACTTCATCGAGGGTGGCGGTGCCGTGGCGGAATTCGTAGCGCCAGTCACGGCCTTCGGTGAGGACCTTGTTCAGATCGGTGCGGACCAGGTCGTCCAACTGGCCCTGGCGGTCCCCTTTTTCGCCGTTCCTTTCCTGGAATGCTTCGAGGCGATGTTCGTAGTCCTGAGATCTGTCATCGATGATCCATTGGTTCTTCTCCTGGTTTATGCGCTTGGCGAGTTCTGGATCGAGTTTTGGCTGCTGGAGGAGCCACGTGGCGGCCTCTTCGCTGCTGCGGGCGAAGCCTAACAGGAGCTCGGCGCGGCTGTTAGGATCCTGCTGGCCCATGGCCATGCCGTAGATGGACTCGCGTGAATCGAAGCCGGCTTCCTTGCCGACGGCCTGGTAGAAGGATCCGGATCCCCTGCCCGACATGAGCATGTTGAAGGAGGCGCCTTGCGGGTCGCCCGCCATGGCTGACTCGAGGCTGAGGATGAGGCGGAGTCCGCCGCCGGACTTCATTTCCTTCAGGGCGGCGCTGGCGATGGTTTCATGGGCGCCTGACTTGAGGAGCCATGGCCAGGACTTGAGGATGCCTTGCTGGGTGGCGACATCGAAGATGGCGGGTTCCCACGGATTGCCGAGATTTGGGTTCTTCGTGGCGTGTTCGCCGGTGAAGAGGAACTCCAGCACTTTGGCGGGGTCGTTGGATTGGCGGAGCCAGTGGAGGACGCGGACTTGGGCCTCGGTGAGGCGGCGGATGGAGGCTTCCCAATCGCGCAGGTCCGGCCACGGGTGGGAGGCGAATGCGGCGATGGCTTCCCTGGCGGCGGCTTCGGGATCGGTGGCGACGGGGAGGGTGGCCTTGAGGGAATCGTAGGGGGAGGTGTAGGTCTTGTGGGCGTTTGCTTCGATGAAGCTGGCGAGGAGGGCGGGGCCATCGCCGGTGGAGGTGGAGGCGGTGGTGCTGCGGTCGGAGACCTTGGTGGGGTGGCGGGAAGTGGTGTCTTCCGTGGTGCCGGTGTTGGCGTTGCTTCGGGCGATGCCGTAGACGAGGCCCAGCACGGCGAGGTGGCTGCCGACGAGGAGGAGATGGCTGGGTTTCATCATGGGGCGCGGGAGTGGGTGACGGTGGCACGCCTATGTGAAGATGATGTGAAGTCGGGTGGGTTTGGCAATGTGGGGTTCGCAAAATGATGGCAAAAACGGGAGTGCGGTGCCTCGTCAGGAACGGGTGATGGGCGAGGCTGCTAGAGAGAGGTTGCGCCTGCGGGCGATCGTTTCCGTGCTCTCCAGGAAAGCCAGCCGAGCCATGCTACGAGGAGCAGGAAGAAGACAGCGGCGTCGTGGATGGTGAGGTGGCTGGAGCCGACCAAAGTTTGGAACCCTTCCCAGTCTTTCCGGTCGCTGGTGTTCGCGCCGCGGACGAATTCCCATCCAGGGACGGCTGCAATCTTGGCGGAGGAGCCGCTGACGAGAAGTGTGGCGCTATCCAGACGATTGATCTGCCAGGCGCGGGTGGGGCCGGCGTAGGTCAGGGTGGTTTCGTGGAAGGCGGTATCGAGCCAGGCACCGGCGATGCCGAGTAGGATGATGAGGCCGAGCCAGAATGACTTGGTGCGGAGCAAGGGAGGCGGGGTCATCTAGTCCGCAAGTGCGCCGCTGTGGGAAATTGTCTCCGGGCCGGGCGGTGGAGTTGTCAGGCGCTTGATGCGCCGCCAGCGCCACGCGAGGAAGACGGACCAAGGGGTAAGGAAGAGGAGGATGAGGAACCAGTGGGGGATATAGATTGCGCGGAAGGGAGGTGGAGGGTGGTTGGGGCCCATGGGATCGCCGGAGAAGAGCGCGGGGAAGGTGGGGTAGTGGCGCTTACTCATCCTGGCGCGGAAGATGTGAAAGCCGGGCGAGAATGTGTCGGGGTCTTTGGCCGGAGCCCAAGTGACGAAAACCACGGAGTCGCGTTGGCTGAGGCTGATCCCGCGAGCGCCGGAGGCTTCGGCCCATGAGGCGGAGTCGTAGTAGCGGATGGAGCGCTGCCAGTTCCATGCGAGGAAGATGAGGACGAGGATGCCGAGCCAGAGGGATTTCCAGCGGTGGAGTGGGCGCGGGGTCATGGCTGGAGTGCTGTTAGACGCTTCAGCCTTCGCCAGCGCCAGACGAGGAGGGCGGACCAAGGGGCGAGGAAGAGGGACGTGAGAAGCCAGTGCGGGAGGCAGATGGCATGGACGGAAGGCGGAAGTTGTTGGCGAAGGGCACGAATGGAAGAGAGGGAGGGGAACAGTGGCTTGTCGTTGCTTGTGATCGGGGTGCTGGACGGGTGAATGCCGGGCTCGAACCAGACGGGGGTTTTGGCCGAGACCCAAGTGAAGAAGATCTTGGAGTCGTGTTGGTTGAGGCTGATGCCGCGTTGTCCGGAGGCATCGCCCCATATGACGGCGTCGTAGTGGTGGATGGATCGATGCCAACTCCATGCGAGGAAGATGAGGACGAGGAGGCCGAGCCAGAGGGATTTCCAGCGATGGAAGGGGCGGATCATGGCGGGGGTGCTGTTAGGCGCTTCATGCGCCGCGAGCGGACTATCAGGAAGCTGCTCCATGGCAGTGCGAAGAGCAGGATCAGGAACCAGTGGGCGAGGTGGATGTAGAATTGGTTCTGCAGGCGAATCACTTCAACCATGGGGGCGAACCAGAGCCTGCCGCTGCCGTCGCCGGGCGGGAAATGCTGCAGTCCCTGGGGAAACGGAGAGCTCCGGCGGAACCAGGCGATCCTGATCCGGCCGGCATCCTGGAGAAATACCACGGGAGACTTCCGAGTCGGAACAAACGCAGCTCCCTGCCGGGTCGAGTGCGCCCAGGCCCAAGCGAGGAAGGCGAGCACGAGGAGTCCGAACCAGAAGGATTTCCAGCGGTAGAGCGGGCGCGGGGTCATGGCGGTGGGGCGGATGCCGCCGTCATGAGGCGGAGCTTGCGGCGATGCCAGAGGAAGGAGGAGCCGAGCCAAGCTGCTGCATAGAGCGAGATGAGGAACCAGTGGGCGATCGCAAGGCTATTGGCACGGAGGGTGAGATAGCGGGGGAATGCCGCTTCCATATCCCTGTCGAACCTGAGCTTGGAGAGGGGCATGTGATCGAAGTCCCACTTGGTGGAGCCATAAGGGTCGGTTGGGTAGTGGCCGACTTGGATGCGACCCATGAAACTGGAGAACTCGAATTTGTCGGACGGTCGCTGGCATTCGATCAGGGAGAGGAAGCGGGTGGAATCCCACCAGGCCCAGAAGAGGAAGAGGAGCAGGGGCAGGCCGAGCCAGAAGGAGAGGAGGCGCGTGAAGCCGGGGCGGGTCGCATTCATCGGGCGGTCTGGTTCCTGGCGGCGGGTCGTGTGGAGGGTGGCATGAGACCGGAGGGGATTGGATGATGACTCTAGGATTTCTTCCCGGCGGGTTGGCAAGCGGGAGATGTGACGAGGTCGGCTGAGGCCGTGCTTCAATGGCATTGACGCGCGGTCTCGGCAGCGGTTGAAGAGGGATGCGATGTGGAGATATCTTCTGGTCTTCGTGCTGTGTGCGATCGGTGGCGGCTTGCTTGGCCGGACTTCGGGGCCGGCGGCGTCGGGAGACTCGGCGCATTCGCAGGCGGAGGTGGATGTGGGGAAGGTTTCGCGGCGTGAGGTGGCGGCGAAGTGGAGGAAGGAGGATTTCCAAAGGGCTGCGACGGAAGAGAATGCGGCGATCAAGGCGGGAAGCTATGATCGCTACGGGAAGCTGTGGGCGACGTGGACGGATGCGGAGATCCGGGCGGCGCTGGACGCGGGGGTGGTCGATCCGGAGTGCCTGACGCCGAATGGAAGTGGCGCGGGGGTGATGGACTCGCTGATCAGGGAGCTGCTGAAGCGCGACACGGATGCGGTGGTGGCGTGGTTTGACGGGATCGCCTACCAAGGTGCAAAGAAGCGGTTCATTTACACGCTTCCCTACGCGTGGCCGGAGGCTCGGGCGGCGGCGGGGCTCGATTTCTTGCGCAGCCACCGTTCGGATTTTCCGGGCGGCACGAGTTGGGCGATCGTGGCGAAGAACATTCAGGCGTCGGCTGGCCAGGGGCCGGCGGGGGTTGAGGCGATGTTGAAGACGCTCAAGGAGGAGGGGTTCGGCCTGGACTTTCAGAACGAACTCCATTTTCCGGCGGGGTTCGATTACAGGGGTTTGTTAGAGGGAGAGGTGTGGCAGGGACTGGACAAGGGCGGGGTGCGCGATTCGATGGTGCGGGCATTCCGCCAGGAGGATCCTGAGCGGGCGTTCGAGTGGCTGTTAGAGAAGCAGGGGGTGGCGGGAATCGGGTTGACCGGGTGGTATGGTGGTGATTCCGGTCCCGAGCGGATGGCGTGGCTGGGCAAGAAGATCGAAGCGCTGGATGCGGGGCAGCAGGCGGAGTTTTTCAAAGCGATGCAGGGGGAATGGATGAGGATCCCGGATGCCTTTGTGGCGAGCTTTGCCAAGGAGGTGCGCACGCCGGCGATGCGGGAGCTGCTGCGCACGGCGATGGTGCAGCAGATCTATGTGGGCAATGCGCGCAGCTCGCTGAACTCGCTGGAAGCGCTGGGGGAGCCGGAGGAGCGGCTGCGGGCGCTGGAGGAGGCGACTCCGGGTGAGGTCTTTGCCGGGCGGCATCGTCCACTGAGTCCGGAGAATGAGGCTTTCATCCGCAGCAAGCTCGCCTCGTGGAATGCGGATGAGGCGCGCATCCAAGCGATCGTGGACCAACTCAAGAAATGAAGTGAAATGAAGGCTGCGATTTCATTCACGAGCGTGGCGCTGGCGGGAGTGCTGGCGGGCTATCTGGGGATGCGTGCGAAGAGTGCCAGCGAGAACGCTCCTGCGCTGCCTGCTGCATCGGCGAAGGTGGCGGACGCGGCGCGGGTCTCGCCGCAAGCAGTTGATCCGGATGCTGGACCTGCGAAGCACGACCTGGCCTCGCTGCTGAAGTGGTGCCGGCAGCAGGAGATTTCCGGCTCTCGGGTGGAGCGTGAGATAGAGCGTCTGGACAAGGGCGAGCTGCGGGCGCTGCTGGTGGACTTGGCGGGGGATGGGCAAGCGGATCCGCAGGTCTCGGCCTCGACGGCAGGAGTAGCGGCGAAGGAGCTTTTCAAGCGGGAGGGAGCGGCGGCCTTTGACTGGGTGGCGGGACTGGATGAGGGGATCCGCAAGGCGGTGTATCCGCGGATCCTGGAGGCGGCGCTGGTATCGGATCCGATCGCCTACAAGGACAGGTTCGAAGCATACAAGAAGGAGTATGGCGGGCCGGCGGCGAGTGCCTTCATCTATCCGATGATCGGTGGCGCGACCGAGCGGGGCGCTGAGGACATGATCAAGCTGCAGGAGGCTTACGGTGATGCCTTGAAGCAATACATGGTGCCGGTGGGCACCTTGCCGGAGGACTTTGACTTCCACCGCTTTTTCACCGGCCTGCCGGCGTCCTCCAACGACAGCATGCGGAATACTTTCCTGTATTGGGTGGCGAAGGACAGGGAGGCGGCGTGGAGCGGGTTCAAGGAAGTGACCAAGGGTGGTGCTCCGGGAACGAATTCTTACTTTCCTGCGTTGTTCGATGGGGTGGCCTCGGTAGCGGGGCCGGCGAAGGCGGCGGAGTGGCTGGCTCCGAAGCTGGCGGAATTGCCCGATGAACAGCGGGCGAGGGCGCTGGGTGCCTTTGGCATGATGGGGCCACTGGAGACCCAGATGGTGACGGCGATCATGCCGCTGTTAGAGTCCGATTCCGACCGGATGACGCTGGCGCAGCGGGCAGTGGTGGCCAGTGCGGGTGGATCGAAGGCAGGGGTGGCGGCCTTGACGGCACTGGCGTCTGATGAGCAGCGCACGGAGGTACTGCTCAATCATGTGCGGACCTTCGGTTACGAGAAGATGCCGCCTGCGTCGCGGGACCGGTTCAGTGGCGAGCTCGAGAAGCTGATGGAGAAGGTGAATCTGCCGGAGGCGATGCGGAATCAAGTGACGGGGGAGATCAAGGCGCGCAGTGGGGCAGGTGGGTAGGCTGGGATGCGGACAACAGGTCAGCGGATCGGCCCTATCGACTGATTGTCTGCCGAGTGATCATTCGCGAATCGTATGGATCCGTGGTGCAATCTGGTGGCCCCCGCTCACTGACCCGTTCACGTTATCGCGGTGGGTCAGGCATTGCCGCAATTGGCCTTGGTCGGCAGTGAAACGCGGAAGGTGGAGCCGATTCCTTCCTCGCTTTCCACCGTCACCTTTCCACCGTGGGCCTCAGCGACCGTCTTCACGATGGCGAGACCTAACCCCGTTCCGTCCACATCGTTCGGATCGGTTTCTCCCTTCGCGAAGATTTTTTCCAGGAACTCTTCGGGAATGCCCGTGCCATTGTCGCTGATCCAGCACTCGACTACCCCTTCCTCACTGAGTTCTCGGGCTCCGATGACGATGCTTCCGCGCGGGGTGTATTTGATGGCGTTGGCGATGAGGTTTTGAAAGAGCCGCCTCAACAGGCTGGCATCCGCATAGACGATCAGTTCTTCCGGCACCTCATTGATGAGCTGAGTGCTGGAGGTGCCCGCCACGGGATGGAGGTCGTGAGTCAGGGACTCGACGAGAGGCCACAAATCGAACTCGCGGCGCTCCAGCTTCATCCCGATCTCCGTCTGGAGATTGGTGTTTTCTTCGAGCACCTTGGCGACGAGGTGCTCGAGTTGCTTCACGTTCCGACGCAGCGCACTTAACATCCGGGCTGATTCCACGCTGAGACCTTCCTTCGCAAGGGTCAGATTCAAGACTCTCTCCGCCAGGGAAATCGCACTCAGCGGCGTCCGGAGATCGTGGGCCACAAAGGCGAGATACTCTTCCCGGCGCCGCTGCACTTCCAAGGCCCGCCCGGTGGCAAAGGTCTGCAAGGCAAGTCCGATCGCGTGGTCGAAGACGCGGTTGATCACATGGAAAGGCTGCCCTTGCAGCTTCAGGTCATGGGCGTCGGCCAGATCGTGGATGCAGCCGCGCAGCACATTGTACTCCGCCACCACCTCTTCGATATCGAACGCGTCCATGAGGCGCTGCAGGCCATGGATGGGAGGGCTGCCCTCGGCGAGTGCTTCAGGGATGGTCTGGTCAGACCTTGCCCTGAGTGCTGCAGCCAACTCATCGAGTAGTCCCGGGATGTGATCGTCGAGCGCCGCAACGTCCAGCGTGCGTGCGGACGGGAGTTCCCGCACTTGCTGGCGCCATCGCGCGACGATCGAATCGCGGTCACGCTGGATGAGGGCTGCAAGTTTGGTCAGTTCGCTCATGAATTTCTGGTTCTACTTCCCGCCGGGCAGGTGGTCGAGCGCGAGGGCAGTATCCAACGTCTTTCCGAAAAGTGGTATCAGGATTTCCTGAAGAAGCACCCGGAGATGAAGCGGACCCAACGTGCGGTGGATGCCAGCACCTACTGCTCAATCACGTGCGGACCTATTCCTCTTGTTACCGGTTGGGGGGACGGTCGTCAGGAAAATCGGTTGGTGGGAGGTTTTCCCTGATGATGGCACTGTCTCCCGACAGCTTGGTGGTGCCGTCCTTCGCCAGGTGTATGGAGGCGCCTTCACCGGCGTAGCCGATCCACGGGCCATCCTTTGTGGCTGCGAAGGTGATCGGCCCTTTGAAGACGAGCCCCCGGGCGGCGACGGAGACGTCAGTGGCGGCGTAGACGCCGACCCCGGGGATGGTCAGCATGCATCCGCCGTTGCTGGTTTCTTCAAGCTGGTAACCGGGTGGCAGCAGATCGGAAACGGCCGGCCGGGTCTTTCTTGCCGGCGGTGAACCGTCTTGAAATGGGGCATCTTGGCCGGTGGAGGCTTTTGGTGAAGCCGAGGTCTTCGAGTTTCCAGCGGATGAACGATTGTCCCTTGAAGAGAGGAGCGCTGCCGGGATCAGGATCAAGCACGCGGCGAGAATCAGGATGGCACGTCGCTTCATGCCGGACTGGATGGCGTGGTCTGGTTCGGCGTCCCCATGCCTTTACTAGTAGAGCTCGTTGATGGCCTCGGCGAGGACGGTGGCGAGCTTCTGCTGGTAGGCGGGGTCGGTGATGAGCTTGCGGTCTTCGGCGTTGGTGAGGAAGCCGAGTTCGAGGAGGATGGCCTTGGGGGTATTGAGGTAGGGGAGGCCGAGGCGGTGGGTGGTGACCGTCTGCTTGGGCTCGATGGCGGAGAGGGCTTTGACGAGGTGATCGGGAAGCTCGCGTTCTTCGAGGAGGAGCTTTTCGTCTTCGGTCTTGGGGCTGCGGAAGATGCGGATGCCACGCTCGTTCGGGTCCTTGCTGGAGGAGAGGTGAAGGCCGAGGACGATGATGGGTTTCACATCGGCGATCGTCTGTCGCTTGCTGTTCAGCGGGACGAGTTCGTCGGTGTCGCGGGTGAGATTGGTGACGTAGCCCTTTCGCTTCAGCTCGGCATCCAGCACCTTGGCGAAGGAGAGCATGATTTCGGATTCCTTCGCCTGGTCGACGGTGGCTCCGGAGTCGCGGCCGCCGTGGCCGGGATCGAGCATGACGGTGCCGGCGCGCGCCAAGGGGGAGCAGAGGGCGAGCAGGGCCGATACTGCGGCGAAGAGGATGCGCTTGGGGTTGGCTTTCATGCGGGACGGGGTTGGGGATTTGATATCAGGTCCACGCTGTCAAAGGCGGTTCGCTTGTCAAGCTGGCTGGCGACAGGCGCGGCGGCGAACGTGTCCGATCTCATGATGCGGCGGCTTCCTTTTGGGCGAGTTCCCATTCTTCCTTCGCGAGACGGCGGGCGCGTTTCTTGTAGAGGAAGAACCAGAGGATGACGGTGAGGGTGATGATCATCCAGATGGGAAGGGAGAGGGTATACTTGATCTTCGGGGTTCTGATGCCGGCGGCTTGGGCTGCCTTGCGGTCGGCGGGGGTGGCGCCTTCGTATTTGTAGGTGTTGCTCTTCTGATACTTCGGGAGGAGGTGGTCCGAGGAGACGGGGCTGGGGGAATCCTGAATGCGGGTCCGGAGGAACTTGAAGGTGCGCTCCGTGTAGGGGGCGGGGGTGGTTTCCCAATCGAGGTGGATCACGCCGCCTTCCAGATAGGCGAAGGCGGGAGGATTGGTGCCGCTGCGGGGGATGCGAAAGTTCGTGCTGAAGAAGAAGGAGTCCACCGCGAGGGCGGCCAGCGAGACGAGGACGATGATGCCAGCCCAGAAGGTGACCGAGTGAGGGGTGGGTTTTGACATGGGTTTGATTCTCACTCTCTTCATGAGATGCACGAAGCGGAAGGATAAATTGAAGGAGTGGAAGGGACAACTTGCGGAGGCGGCGGTCTTTTGAATGATGTCCCGGGATTCGGGGTGCTCGTGTTTTCGTTAGATCAACCCGTCTCTTCCTTCCCGGCTCCCTTTCTCCATCATGCTCCGTTGGAAATTGAAACTCGCGATCGTGGCCGCCGTGATGGGTGTGGCGACTTGGGCGGGCTATCGATCGGAGCGGCGGACGATGGATGCGGCGGGGAAGCCGGCGACGACGATTCGCTCGGTGGTGCGGCGTGTGATGGCGCCGAAGTCGCGGACGGAGTCGATCGATAAACTGAATGCGCTGCGGCATGTGGCGGGGCGTTCAGAGCCGACGCCGCGGGAGATGCAGCAGTGCTGGGAGATCATCCGTGGCTTCACGGTGGAGGATGTGCAGGCGTATCTGGCGGAGATTCCGGATGGGCTGAACCGTCCGGCGAATAGCGCGCTGGTCTCGATGCTCTTTTACCGCTGGGCGCAGATGGATCCGGAGGGGGCGATGAGTGCGGGGATGCAGCCGCCGTATGCGACGAGCCGGACGATGCCCTACATGGTGGTGGTGCCGTGGGTGGAGCGTGACATGGAGGGTGCGATGCGGTGGGCGAAGGCGAATGGGTCGGACTCCGAGAAGATGATCATCGGGAATGAGGTGGGGCGGATGCTGGCGAAGCAGGATCCGGAGAATGCGCTGGCGCGGGCGAAGGCGGAGTTTCCCGAGGCGGTGAATGCGGTGCTGCTGGAGCTGACGGAGCTGACGGAGCAGATGAGCGGCAGCAAGGAATCCCGGCAGAAGCTTTTCGGGATTCTGGCGGGTCTTGATGATCCGCAAATCAAGAGGCGCTGTTTGTATGAATTGAGGTGGTCTTACGATGAGGGCGACCAGGAGCAGGCGCTGGCGGCGGTGAAGGAGATGGAGGAGTCGGGGCTTTTTCCGGAGCAGGTGGAGATTTTCCGCAGGGAGGTGTCCTATCAGGTGATGCGGGAGAAACCCCAGGAGCGGATGGAGTGGATGATGAGCGCGGAGTCGAAGGCGTCGACGGATGCGCAGGTGGGTGCGTATACGAATTGGGTGCAGAGCAAGCCGGAGGAGGCGATCGCGTGGGCGGCGGAGCATGACAAGATCGACTTCCTGGCGGAGACGGTGAAGAAGATGACCTACTCGCAGATCCGTGCGGGATGGGTGCCCACGGATGATTCGCGGGGGAGGTGGGAGAATACGACGCACCGGCAATTCAATGCATGGCGTGAGCATCAGCCGGAGGCGGCCGAGGCGTGGCTCGGGACGCTGCCGACGGAGATGCAGGAGGTTTTCAACGCACCCCTTTCTAACAATGGCACGAAGTAAGACCAAGACGGTGATCTTCCGCTGCGCTGGCATCGTGGTGCTGGCGGGATTGGCGTGGGTGGGAAGTCGTGCGGGGCACTACATGGCGCGCGGGGGATGGTTTCAGGGGGAGACGGTGCGCGGGAAGGTGGCGCGTGGCTTGCAAGCGGCGCCGGAGCGAACGGCATCGGCGCCGGTGAAGGCGGCGGATGTGGCGTCGGTGGTGCGGCGGTTGCAGGCGATCGCGAAGGGGAGCCCGAACCTGCTGATCGACTTCGAGGCGGGGGCGCAGATCGATGCGATCCTGGCGAAGCTTTCGGCGGGTGAGCTGGCGGCGGTGTTTGACGGGCTGGATTCCGGGGCGGCGCGCCGGGACTACAACATGCGGGCGCTGATCCTGAAGGTGGGCGTGGCGTGGGTGGTGCTGGATCCGACGGCGGCGATGACGGCGGCGGCGGGGAAGTCCACGGCCATGGGCGGGGACTATTCTTCTAATATCTTCGGGGAGTGGGCGGCGGATGCACCCGAGGCGGCCTTCGCGTGGCTGAATGGTGAGGATTTCCCGGCGAGTCTGGAGAAGATGAAGGATGAGCTGCGGAGTTCGGCGCTCTTCAATCTGGCGGAGCGGGATTTCGACGTGGCGAAGGCGGAGTTCCTCAAGATGGGGGATGAGAAGCAGGGCTGGCAGAGTGGTAGCCGTGCGAGCGTGCTGAGGTATTGGGGCTCGATGTATCTGGATGATCCAGGGATGCGGGACCAGCTGGTGGAATTCGCGAAGTCGACGGGGAAACCGGATGACTATGCGCGGCTGAATGATGCGCTGCTGCGGGAGTGGAAGCAGGAGGATCCGCTGGGGATGCTGGAGTATCTGCAGGGGCTGAAGGACTATCTGGAGTCCGATGCGGTGCCGGCGGAGAAGCGGCAGGAGGTGGATGCGAGCGCGGTGAATGCGGCGATTTATCGGGAGTACACGGGGCAGGCGATGGAGTGGTGGATGAGTCGCTATTCGCAGAGCACGGAGACGCCGCAGCGGATGCGGGAGGCGATCGGGTACTGGATTCACCAGCGGCCGGCGGAGATGGAGCAGTGGTTCGCGGAGCAGCCGGAGTCGCCACAGCGGGATGCGATGAGTGCGGCGGCGGCGATTACCTACACGGGCAACGGGAAGTTCCAGGAGGCGGCGAAGAGGGTCGGGGAGATCAGTGATGCGACGATGAAGCAGTCGGCGGTGGAGCGGCTGAACTATGTGTGGTCGCAGCAGGATGCGAAGGCGGCGGCGGAGTGGCGGGGGAGGTGAGGGAGTTTGCTAGTGTTCAGTGTTCAGTTTTCAGGAAGAGGGCTGAGTGCCGAGTGATCAGTTAGCAGTGATCAGTGGAAGAATCGGGGCTGTGCACGCGTTGTCACCAACGCGCCTACGGAGGGATGAACGAACCGCGAAGACGCGAAGGTCGCGGAGAAGAGCGCGAAGGAAGAAGTGCGGGTGGGAGGTGGAGCAGCCAAAGGCATCGGACTGTCCAAGCGGGGCAACGCCCCGCGTACCCAGCGGGGGAAAGGCATCGGGGCTGTGGACGCGTTGTCACCAACGCGCCTACGGTGGGAGGATTGAAACGCGGAGGCGGTTAGCGGGTGGTGCCTTGGGATTCGAGGACCTTCATGACTTCGGCTTGGGAGTCCTTGGGGAGGTCGAGGGCTTCCATGGTTTTGCGGAAGTAGGTGCGGAAGGCTTTGGCGTGGCGGGGTTGGGCGGTGGCCATGGCTTCGCTGAAGGTGCCGGCGGCGGCGAGGAGGACGACGGAGCGGGCGGCATCCGAGGAGAGGCCGCGGAGGGCGGCGAGGTCCTGGCCGGTGCTGGTGTTGTTGATGGTGACGAGTTGCTTGGCGAAGGCGATGCGGTCTTCTTCCTGCGTGAGCGAGGCCATGACGGAGCTGACGCTTTCGGCGGAGAGGATGCCGTATTGGGACAGGGTGGTGATGGCTTCGGGCCTGATGTTTTCGGGCAGCGCCTGGATCCTGGGGATGAGCCATTTTGTGGCGCTGTCGCTGCCTTCGAGTGCGGCGACGCCGGTGAAGAGGCCATTCAAGTAGCGGATGCCCTTGCCGCCGGAGTCGATGCTTTCCTTCACGGACTTCCATGCGGCCTCGCGGTCGGTGGCGGTCCAGTATTGGACCATGGCGGTCAGCTGGATTTCATTGCCGAGCGAGGTGAAGAGTTTCTGGAACTCGAAGCCGGGAGGGAAGGGGCCGGGGGCGAAGGCGATGTCGCCTAACAGGTCGCCATAGGATGCGCGCAGCCGGAGGAGGTCATCCGCGCCGCGTGAGGTGGCGCCGGCGATGGCACGGGAGACGACGCCTCCTGCCCAGCTCTTGTGGAACTGATCGGCGCCGGACATGCGCTCGATCCAGTGCTTGGCGAGATCGGGTGAATCGAAGGCCGCGTCCTCGAGCATCGAGGCGAGCATCAGCTCGCGATCGCCGTCGATGGAGGCGGCCCATTCCAATGCGGCTTCGCCATCGCGGCGGAAGAGTTCCACGGATGCCATGACGATGACCTGTCGCGCTGCCTGCCAGTCGGGATTCCGGCTATCGCTGAAGACCGCGGTCATGCGGGTGATGAGGTCGCGGAGGGCCGGGGCATTCATCCGCTCGAGCTCGCGCTGTGCATCGGGGTTCGGCGAGTCGGCGAGGCGGGACTGCCACTTGATGAGGGTATTGAGATCGTGCTTCTGCTGCTTGATTGGCCCGGTGGATTCGCGGGGAGTGGAGGATGCGGTTTCCTTTTCCGCGGATGCAGAAGGGTGCGCGAGCATGCGGCCGGCGACGATGCCGGTGGCCATGCCGGCGAGGCAGAGGATGATGGCGGGCGCGCGCTTCATGGCCGGTAGCGGGAGATGATGGCCTCGATGTGGGGCTCGGCGACGTCCCAGGAGGCGAGGGTCTTGCGGAGCAGCGCTTCATCGTAGGCGTCGAAGCTGCGGAGGCCGGGGGTGCGGATGGCGGCTTCATCCGGCTCGGCGGATTCCAACAGCTCAATGCGGCGCTCGATGCCGGGGATCTGCTCGATCACGGGAAGGGCGCCCTCGATATCGCGGAACATCGACTGGGCTGCCCAGGAGGCGATCTCATCTAACAGAAGTGGATCGTGCAGGCCGAGCGAAAGCGCGGCGAGCCGGGATGGGGTGCCGATCCAATCCTGGCGGGCGGCATCGAGAAACGCGCGCTGATCTGTGTCCGGGAGGTCCTCGATCTTTTCGGCCAGCCACTTCGGGCCGTCGCCGCCGGAGGCGATGGCATTGTCCGCGAGCTGAACGAGGGACTTGGCGCCATGCTGGCCGAGCATCCAATCGAAGGCGAGGTCGGGATCGCGCGCTTGCCAGGCGCTGATGACGGAGTTGGCGAGTGGGTCATCGCCGAGCTGCTGCCATTCATCGGTGGCGAGAAGCAGGGTGAAGTCGAAGCGCTTGGGGAATTCGATTGAGACATTGCGGCCCCCGTGAAGCTGCTCCTGGTGGCAGAGGAGGAGGAGCTGGGCGACGTCTGCGGGGCTGGTGGCGGCGGCTTGATCGAAGCTTTTTTCGACGAAGGCGAGACCGGTGCCGGCGCGATAGAGGTCGCGATGGGCTTGCAGGAAGGCGAGGCCTTCGGCGGTCTTGTCATCGGGCCACTGCTGGCAGAGCGCGGGGGCGAGGCGTTGCTTCGCGGTAGTGGAGGCGAGTGCGTCGAACCATGCGAGTGCGGACTTGAGATCGCGGTGGAGCCATTCGCCGAGGATGCGGCCGGGGAGTGCGGAGGAGGAGCCGCTGGGGAGGACGCAATCGGGCTGGGTGAGGCTGGTATCGAGGGCGGCGCGGATTTCCTCGGTGGTCCAGGTGGCGAGGAATTCGCGATAGGGATTGGTGGTTCCTTCGAGCGCGGCGCTTGCCTGTTTGTTGGCGGACTTGAGGAAGTCCTCCTTGGTCCATGGTTGATGCGGGGCGTCGCGGGCTGACTTTTGGGCGGAGGTGCCTGCGGGTGATGGCGGGCCATGGCCGGTACTCCAGCCGATGGCGATGCCCGCCACGACGGAACCTGCGAGGAGCCACGGCCATTTCATCGGCATACCGGGGCGATCATGCAGAGGGAGGGAGAAGGTCAATCTGATTCGGGGCGGAAGCCGGGGGTGGTGGCTGGTCGCGCGGAGCGATGGGAGGTCGGGAAGTGGTGGGGAATCTGGAAACGGCGGCCTCTAACAAAACGCGCGCAGCCGGGACGACACGGTCGTTCCGGCTGCGGTTTGGAATGGGGTTGCGATGGGGCTGTGTCGACGGAACGTCGACACTCCTCAGGGTAGCGTGCCGCTACAAGAAGGCTGCGCGGTGAGGCTCAGGCTGGTTGCGGGGCTCAGGCTGGTTGCCAGCGGAAGGAGGCGGTGCTGCCGCGGACCTTTAGCAGGCGATAGCTGCCGAGGAGGTGCGGGGTATTGCGGACCTCGGAGGGAACGGGATCCATGTAGAGGCTGATCTCCTTGACGTGATTGGCCTTTTCCGAAATGAGCGACTTGAGGAAATCCGCGGTGAGGACTCGTCCGTCTTCGGGACCGTCTTCCAAGTAGATGTGTTCGATGTCAATCATAGGGGTGAGGTCAAAGGGAGATGCCGGAAGGTCGAGCGACCGCGGCGGGACAGTACGCCGCGGTCGCCGATACCATGATGTCACTACGTTCCTTGAAGACTGTGGGGTGCGCCGGGGTGGCTGTGGGGATTGTCCGGCGCTGCATGGGATCTTGTCCGCATGTCATGTGCCAATGTTCCCGAAGTCGGGGTGAAACGCAAATCGGGGGCAGGGCGGGAAACTACGCAGGTGGGGGCAATGCGGGTGAATTATCGGGCGGGGTGGTGGCGTAGGAGGTGAGTCTATCCTCGCTCTATCAGATCGCCCTCCCGCTTTCCCGAATTCCCATGGCTCTTCCCCGCTTCTTTCGCTCGCCGTATTCTTGTGTCGCGCTGGCTGTCTTGATCGCGCTGTGCTGGCGGGCTTGGCCGCGTGGTGGAGACAAGGCGGCGGAAGGAAGTGCGGATGCGGGGAGGGCTGCTAGTCCAGCTGCGGAGGCTTCGGTGCCGGCGGTGGTGCCGGCGCCGGGGCGTGTGGAGCGAGGGGAACGGGAGGAGGGGCGGCCGGCAGCGGAGCGTCCGCTGGAGCCGCGGCCGGTGGCGGAGATTCACAAGGCGCTGTTAGAGCAGGGACGGAAGGCGGTGGAGACGGGTGCGGGCGGGGCGGATGCGGCGACGAAGGCGGAGCTGGTGCGGCGGACGAAGGAGATCGAGGCGCTGGGCGCGGGAGGGCGGGGTTTCTCGCATCCGGCATCGATCCTGATGCTGGCGGAATTCAGCCGGTATCTGGATGCCTATGGGAGCTTCGATGCGGCGATGTACAAGGCGGACATGGCGAAGTATTTCAACGCGCGGCTGAAGGAGATCGAGGCGCTGCCGGATGATGCGGGGATGAAGGCGCTGCGGGAGAAGTGGGAGCGGGATCTGGCGCGGGATGATTCGGCGGAGGCGCTGCTGCTGAGGCGGGTGTATGGAGGGAAGGCGGATACGAAGGCGACGATTGAGAGGCTTTTGGCGGATCTGGGGAGGTGAAGGGGGTGAAGTGAGGGGCGGTGTGGAGGCTTCGTTTCCGCAAGCTCTTCGAGGTAGGTGAATGGGGGCGGTATTTCCCTGGGTAGCCGACTGGGTCGGCAACCCAGGGCTTTGTTGTGCGGTCCCTTTGGGGCGAAGAGGGCGGGGTTGGGGGATGTGACTTGTGTGGTTGATCTTGTTAGGGCATATTTCGGAATCCGTGGAAATCAGGGCTTCCAAACGACCGATGATGCGAGGCAGTGGCTTTGTGGCGCTGCTGGTGCTGGGGGCGTTGGTGGCTTTGAAGGAAAGCGGGAGCTTGCGGGGGCTATTCGCGAAGCCGGAGACGGAGCGGGCGGTGCCGAAGGCGGTGGGCGGGAAGTACGATGAAGATCGTAGTAACAAGCCGAAGCGGTCGCGGGAGGATCTGCAGCGGATGGCGGACCGGTGGTATCAGGAGATCCTGGAGAAGCATCCGGAGATGAAGGTGACTTTCAAGGAAGTGCCGGATGAGCGGAATGGATTCCTGCAGCTGCTGAACTTCATGGATCGCTACGCGAAGGATGGGCTGCCGATTCCGGAGAACATCAGCGAGATGATCAGTGGCCATGCGCCGTGGGATGCGGCGGTGATGGGGAAGTGGGTGGAGGAGAACCGCGGGCTGATGGACGAGATCGTGAAGATCGGCTTGCTAGACGAGCGGTCGGCGAAGGGGATCGACATGGACCGGACGAATTTTTTCAGCGCAAAGGTGCCGAACGAGTGCTCGAAGCTGCTGCTGGCGAGTGCGCGGCTGGCGATGGAGCGCGGGGATGAGGCGGGGGCCTTGCAGAGTGCGCGGGCGGTATTCGGGCTGGCGGATCACATGGATCGGATGGAGCTGCCGTCGCTGCTTTCCGAGACGGTGTCGGTGCTGCTGCGGCAGGGGGCGCGGAAGGCGATCTTGAGCGAGATTCTGGGAGCGGGAGGTGGGACGGATCGGGATCTAACAGCGTGGCAGGATTTGCTGGCGGGGGATCCGGAGACGCCGGCGGATCTGGCGAGGATCTTCCTGGGTGAGTGGCACAATACGACGCGGAGCTTTCTCCTGCCGGGGTTGCTGGGGGATCAGGAGATCCTGCCGATGTTGGTGGATAGTTCCAAGGAAGCGGCGGGAGCAGGTGGCGAGATCCGTGATCCGGATTCGGTGGTGGAGGCTCACCTGAAGTATTTCTCCGGGCTGATGGCGCAGATGAAGGCGTCCGAGTTGGGAGAGATTCCGGGGCTCTCGGCGAATCCGCCGGACAAGAGCGGGGTCTCGCCTGCCGGTGGTGCGCTGCTCGATGAGCTTTTCGTGGGGGCGACGGCGTGGTCGAAGGGATGGACGAGGGCGCAGACGGATGCGGCGATTTATCAGGCGGCGCTGTTGGCGGCGACGGGTGGGGAGATGCCGGTGGAGCCTTTCACGGGGAAGCCGTTCATCGTGGATGAGGAGGCGGGGACGATCCGGGTGCCGGAGGATCCGTGGTTTGAGAGTATGAATTACAAGCCGGTGAAGATTCCGGTGGTGAGGGGAAGTGCCGAGTGATCGGTGATCAGTGATCAGTGGAAAGGCATCGGACTGGCGGAGGATCGAGATGCGGACTCGATCGTCTCGCGCCCCTTCAGGGCGCCTTGGGTTGTTAGACTGGGACCCAGGGCGATGCCCTGGGCTGAGGGCTGGCCGCCCCTTTGGGGCTGAAGAGGTTGCCGGGAGGGTGAGCGGAGTGGCGGTTTTGTTAGAGGGCGCGCCCAGCCGGAAGGACGCAGTCCTTCCGCTACGAATGCAGTCCTTCCGCTACGAATGCAGTCCTTCCGCTACGAATGCAGTCCTTCCGCTACGAATGCAGTCCTTCCGCTACGAATGCAGTCGTCCGGCTACGAATGCAGTCGTCCGGCTACGAATGCAGTCGTCCGGCTGCGAATGCGGTCGCTCGGCTACGAGATCATGCGATGGCGGTGGACTTCGCGATGCGCTTTGAGCGGCGGTGGAGAAGGGTGGTCCAGAGGGCGGTGAAGGCGAGGAGGGTGAGCCAATGGGGGATGAAGGCGATCCATGCTTCGGGGGACCTGCGATGCATGAGGAGCTCGAGGTGGTCGCGATAGGAGACCGCCTTGCGATCGGGGATGGGAGTGGTGGGCGAGCCGGTGCCGCGGAGGATGAAGGGAGCGGGGAGGGCTGGCGAGGGGAGGCCGGTGAGGGTGCGGCTGGTCGACATGTAGAATCCGCCGCTGGAGTAGATGCTATTGATCTCGGTGCCGCCGTGGGTGTTGCTCAGCTCGAAGCATTGATACTGGCAGAAGGTGGAGACGCGGGTGGATGACCACCATGCCCAGCCGATGAAGGCGATGACGAGGATGCCGGACCAGAAGGTGATGGAGCGGTGGAAAGGGCGGGGCATGAGGGAGGGAAGCAGCAGTCATCGATCTTCCAATGATCCAATCTTCAATCGGAGTGCGTGAAGAGATGGAGTGGATGATGCGGGTGTGGAGGATGGAGCGGAGGTGTTAGGTGCTTCGACCGCACTCGGAGAGTGCGGACCACTTTTGGGGGGCGATGCGGGCTTGGTGGAGGAAGCGGAGGTGTTGGGTGCTTCGACCGCACTCGGAGAGTGTGGACCACTTTGGTGGGCGATGCGGGCTTGGTGGAGTGAAGCGGAGGCGTTGGATGCTTCGAGTCCGCCTGAAGGCGGGACTACGTACGCTGGGTGGCGGGCAGTAAGGGACCATTCGGCCGGTCTGGAGACCGGCGCTCCCAGGGGAGTGGATGGTTCAGCCGCCGCCGGAGTAGGGTTCGTTGTCCTTGGCGCGGTTGAGGGTTTCGAGGGCGGCTTGTTTGCCGCGCTCGGGGAGGGTGTCGGCGAGCTTGCGGACGGTGGCTTCGTCGC
The DNA here is from genome assembly GCF_038066715.1 of Luteolibacter sp. Y139. Taxonomy (NCBI): domain Bacteria; kingdom Pseudomonadati; phylum Verrucomicrobiota; class Verrucomicrobiia; order Verrucomicrobiales; family Verrucomicrobiaceae; genus Neoluteolibacter; species Neoluteolibacter soli. Next base: position 21,080 of record NZ_JBBUKT010000005.1, read on the forward strand.
AATTCACGAGGGAGGATTGCCAGCGGCCGAGCAGTGCGTGGGTGGCGATGCCGTAGGGCTTTTGCTCGATGATCTGCCAGATGGCGGCGGGCTCGCGAGTGAAGGTTTCGGCGAACTCGTCTAACAGGGCGAAGTCGTCCGGGGTTTCCTTCATGACGGTATCGAGCGCGGCGTGCCAGTCTTCCTTGATCCACTTCTGGAGGAGCTGGCGGCTGGCCTTCATTCGCTCGGGGCGGGTGAGGTTCTCGGAGGCGAGGGCTTTCCAGGCGAGGAGATGGACGCTGGCCTTGGGGGCTTGTTGTCCGGTCCGGTTGTTAGACTTGGTGGTGCCTTTCGCGGGTGGGGAAGATTCTGGTGCGGTGGCTTCCTGGGGTGCGGGCTTTGCCGAGGAGGTGGCGGCGAGTTCGTCCGGTGTGGGCCCGGCGGGCTGGAAGGAACGGAACAGGAGCAGGCCTAACAGGACGGCCGCGACGTGGGAGACGATCAGGAGAGGAGTCTTCATCGGATCGATCAGGGTGCTTCGAATTCCTTGGCGAGGTCGGCCTGGTTGTTTCTCTTCAAGAGGGCTGCGAGGCTGGCGCGGGCGGCATCGCGATTGACGCCGGCGGGGAGTTCGCGGACCCAGTCGATGTAGTCGCTGCCGTATTCGCGATAGGCGCGCTGGCCGTAGCTATTCCATGCGTCGGCACGGGCGGGCGCGGCTTCGGCGCTATCGGGGCCGGGGGCGAGATCGATCATGGAATAGAAGGCCTCGGGGGTATTGTCGCGGAAGCTCCAGCGGGACTGGTGGATGACGGCGAGGTTCCGTTGTTCCTCGGGGAGATTGGAGATGAGGGAGAAGGCTCCCTGGGCATCTTCCGAGGCGAGTTCATTGAAGACGCGGACGCGGGTCTCGTATTCGGAGGCGGCGGCGAGTTCGGGGAACTGCTCTTTTACCGCGGTGAGGATTTCATCCGCAGTCATCGCGCCGTGGCGGAAGGCGTAGCGGTAGTCGGGGCCGCTCTTCATGAGCTCGTGGATGTCGACGGTGGAGATCTGCTTGAGGGCACCCTCGCGGAGGGCTTCCGGGGTGGCGTCCTTGAGCCATGCGAGGTTCTTCATCTGGGCGATGCGTTCGTCGAGGGGGACGGAAGGATCGGCGTAGCGGTAGAGGTGGCCGCGGAGTTCGGCAGGGAGTTCCGCGAGCCATGGGAAGGCCTGGGCGGAGTCCGCGCGCGAGTCCAATAGAAAGAGCAGGGCGGCTTGTTTCCGCGGATTCGTGGACTTGAGGAATGCCTGGAAAAGCGCGGGGTCATTCACGGCCATGGCCATGTCAAGGAAGCGGGGTACTTGATCCTCGGGCCAGCCGCGGATCATCGTTTGCAGGAGTGCCCGCTCCTGCATGATGCCGGACTGCTTGAAGAAGGCGGCGGCCTCGGCGGGGTTCATTTCGGCGAGGCGCATGCCCATGATTTCGCCGACGCGGAAGATGGCGGGCGATTCGAGCAAGGTCTTCGCGAGCTTCAGGTGATCTTCCAGCGAGGCCGACTTGAGCGCCTGGACGAGGACGGCATCGTAGAGGGTGCCTGCGCCTGCGGCCTGCATGAAGTCGAAGGCGGCCTTCAGGTCATCGCGGAACCATGCGAGCATGGCGGCGGCGAACTCGGCGGGGTCGGTGGGCTGTTGCTTGCCATCGGCGGTGAGTTCGCGGACGCGCTTTTCGCCTTCGCCCTTGGCGAAGATCTTGGCGGCGCGCTGGGCTTCTTCCACGTCGAACAAGGGAGCGTGGGAGGCGGTGATGGCCTCGGTGGCGAGAGTGTGTGCCGCGGAGGCGGAGGAGAATTCGTGGCCGGAGCGGTTGCTGCTCTTGGTGGGGGCCATGCCGGAGTCGTGCGGAGTCCGGGGACTGGTCGCTGCATTGAGGGCGTAGCCGCCGGCGACGATGCAGAGGAGATGACTGCCCGCGAGGAGGAGCGCTTTTGCCATGACTATGACTTAAGGGGACGTCATGGTGCGGGCGAGGGGAAACTATGGCAGCGGGGGATGGGCTAGTCGGAGAGGCGGTAGAAGTGCTGGCCCTGGGGATCGATGATGAAGGGAGAGCGGGCGGCGGGGATGGGAGTCCAGTTCTGGAGGTCGGTGGACTCCTGGAATTCGCCGGGGTGGTGCCATTCGATGATGGCTTGGCCGTTGGTGGAGGTGATGGCGGGATCGATGGGGGTGAGCTTGGCGATGAGCTCGAAGTCGATGTCGCTGGTGCCGTCGTCTTGCCAAGTGGTGATCTGGTTTTGCGCGTTGAGGAGCGGTTGATTTCCGAAGGTGGTGACGGCGAGGTAGTAGCGGCCGGGGTGTGAGAGCGGGATGGCGGTGAGCTCGGAGTGGAAGGTGGAGGAGAAGGGATCGGTGTCGTCGTTTGTCTCTAACAGGGTGCCGGCTGAGTCGAAGAGATGGAGGACGGTGTCGCCGGTGCCGGTGTGGACTGAGGTCGCGGTGAGGCCGGCGGAGAGGACTCCGGGGCGGAGGAGATCGATGGCGTGGATGATGTGGCCGGTGGAGACGGTGCCGGTGGCGAGGGCGAAGTCGATGCCGTTTCCGGGGATGAGGAGTGTGGCGGGAGTTAGCGCGGGCGGGGTGCTGTTAGATGGAACTGCTGTCGGTGGCGCGCTAGCTGATGGTGCGATGATGGATGGCGGCGGGGTGCTGCCGGGCTGGGGGATTTCCAGATGGAAGGTGCGCTCGATGGGCTGGGTGCTGCGGTCGAGGCGATGGGTGATGCGGGGGTCGGCGAGGGTGGAGGTGGCGGCGTGAAGGCGGAGGGGATTGGCGATGCCGGTGTAGGCGATATCGATGAGCTGGAGCTGGGTGGGATCGGAGGTGTGGCGGAAGGCGGTGGGGTCGGCGACCTTGAGGGTGGTGATCCTTGCTTCGATGTCCGCAATGATGGTGGTGGCGGATTTGCCGGCTTCGATGCCGGCGAGGTAGACGTCTATGAGTTGATCGCCGTTCGCGTCGTAGAGGTGGCGGGCGTAGTCGATGATGGTGGTGGCGCCGGCCTTGGCCATGGTGATGGGGTCGAAGGGGCCGGTGATGAGGTCGAAGATCGCCTGTGCCTGCTGGTGGGGCGTGCGGGAGGTGGCGGTGATCTCGGCGGTGTCTTCGCCGGCGCGGCGGAGGGCGGCGATGATGATGGCGCGTGAATACGCGCTGACGGAGGCAGCTTTTTCCGGCGGGATGGTGAGGACGGGATCGTGGAGGAAATACGGGTTCTCAGCTTCGGTGATCCTGAAGCAGATGCGATTGGCTCCGGCGGGTGGCGGGCCGATGGCGGGCCCGGGAAGGTGGACGGTGTGCTCGCCGGTGAGGCCAGCTGTTAGACTCCACTGGGCGATGACGGGTGAGGGGATGAGGCCTTCATCGCCGGCCCAGCAGGCCTGGAGGGTTTTGTCTGCGGGGAGTGGGGAATTGCCGGTGGTGATGGTGGCGATGGCGCCGCCGAGGTCCGGGCTCCACTGCGCGGTGCGCACGGCGAGGCGGTCGGAGGCGGTGTACTCGATTTCATCCATCCAGCATTGGTAGAGGCCTTCCTCGGGATGGGGGCCGACGCCATCGGTGGAGGAGATGCGGAGGGCGATGATGTCGGTGAAGTCGAGCTGGACGCGCTTGCCGCCGGTGTTTTCGACATCGAAGGCCTTGGTGACTTCCTCGCCATTGGCGCGGGTGCCGGTGAAGACGACGTGGAGGTTTTCCCTGAAGGCGGAGCCGAGGAGGAGGCGGGTGATGGTGAAGGGGTGCTGCGAGCGGGTGATGTGGGCGGGAAGGCCAAAGCCATTGTAGATGACATTCCAGTGGCCGTGGGTGTAGCCCTCGGGGGTATACTCGACGGGGGAGACGTAGCCGATGTTTTCGAAGTCGAAGCCGTAGAGCCCGGGGAAGAGGTTGCCGTAGTTGAGCTCGAGTTCGTCGAAGGTGAGGATCTCGGCGCGTGAATCCGCGATGCCGAGGAGCAGGCAACCGGCAGCGAGTACCGGGATCTTCCAAACGATCGGGATCATCTACAAACCTTCCGCGGGAACTGGTGTGGATGCTCGCGGAAGGAGGGGATCGCTTCAAGGCGGAACCGGGGCATCCTCGGTGCGGCCGGGGGATTCGCTGGTGTGCCACTCCTGTGCAAAACGCGCGAGCGGGTCGGCGGACTTCGTTGTCACGCCTTGGGCGGCGATCCAGGTGCCCCAGCGCAACGGGTCGCTGAGGTTCTTGTGGGTGGCGAGTTGGGTGGCGATGTCTTTCCGCTCCGCGGGGTTGAAGCCATGGTCGAGCAGATCGGTGGCGTCTTCGAAGGGCCACTCCTCGCCGAGGCGGCCGATCATGTAGTGCATGTAGCCCTTGCGGATGCCGCCGATGACGCGGGAGTGCGGCGCGCGCGACTCCGCAGCGGCGAATGCGGTCAGGAAGGCGAGATGCTCGCTGGTGCCTCGCAGGGTCATTTCCACCCAAGCTCCAAAGCCATCATAGTCCTCTGCATGATCGTAGAGGCCTTCGGCTTCAAAGGTCAGGAATCGGTTGAGGGCACCCGTGGGATCGAACCTGAGCTGGGTGTATGTCGCATCCGACGTGATGTCCTCGGTGGCGAAGCGTTCACGATCGTGCCCTGTCAGTGAATCGAGCCAGCGGATGGCTTCGGCCGGGTGCTTGATGGTCCAGAGGCGGAAGACCGAGCGGGCGTGTTCGGCGAGGAAGGATGAGTCCGGCGAGGAGGCCAACAGGTGCATCGCCTCCTGTGGATTCATGATCGCGAAGTGGCGGATGGCGACGAAGTATTGCAGCGAGCGCTGCTGCTCCTCATCCATGGGATGAGCGGCGAGAAGCTGCCGGAGGAGCGCGGCTACGGCGTGGTGATCGAGGCGGGCAAGGGTGGTATCGAGCTCGTGCAATGAAGTATCCAGCTTCCCGGCAGCTTCCGATTTCAAGCAGAGCTCGAAGGAAACCCACACTTGGGATGCGAGGCCGTCGGGTGGCTCGGAGAGCAGTGCTGAAGCAGAGTCCCGCGAGGTGCGGGATGGGGGAAGCGAGGAGGAGGGTGAGCTTGCTTCTAACAGGTGCTCGTTTTGCGACTGCAGTGCGGTGAGCTCACGGTGACGGATGAGTCCGATGACCGAGGCCGCGATGAGGATGAGGATCGGAAGCTTCATTTCGCGGGGGCCTCCTGCTGCTGCTTGGTTTTTCCCGTCTCCGATAGAATCTCGCGCATGATTTGGCCGGCCTTTCCGGGGATGATCTCGTGGAGCCATGCTTCGGTCTGCTGGCGAGCGGTGGCAGGATCCGGCGAGTGCTTGCCGGAGCCGGCATGGGTCATGTGTGCGAGTGCCTGGGAGCGGGCCAAGGTCTCCAGTTCCTGCGGCGTGAGGCCGGCGGCGCGGAGGACTGGTGTCAGCTCGGAGAGCTGGAAGTCGCGATCGAGATTGATGCACTGCATCTCCACCACTGAGGTCAGGTCAGCCAATCCTGCGGCCTGCTCGGACGCGGGGAGGTAGTCACGCACGGCTTGCACGAATTTCTTCGCCCATGAGAGGTCGGCGGTGTGGTTCTCGCCGGGCAAGTCGGAATGGACGTAGGCAGCTTGCTCCAGCCGGTTCCTCAGATGCTCTGGCTCCATGCTCCTGATGAATTGGTCGCTCTCCGGAGACTGATGGGTAAGCATTTCCCACAAGAGGCTTTCTTCTCCCTGTGCGATGAGGTCCTCGGGAGCACCGGGGTCGGAGGTGTGTCTGAGTTTTCCTGATGCCTGCTGGTCTTGCATCCATGCGAGGGCACCGGCGGGATCTGTGTCCGCCCACTTCGAGAATGACCGGGGCAGCTCCAAGCGAAGCATCCATCCATCGTAGTCTCCGCCCTGTCGGGTGAAGGCATCAAAGACCGTGGTGAGCGCATACTTGGGGTCGGTCAAGGTCATGGCGTCGAGGAGCGACTTCAGCAGGTGCGCCTTGTTGTTGAAGACGGCACGGCTTTCGGCGGCCTGCTTCACGAGATCGGTCCATTGGCTGCGATCCAAGGCGGCGAGCTTGGCGATGAAGGCGCTTTCCAGAGGCTCGCCGGCGTGATCGACGTCTTCCTGTTCCTTCAGCAAGGTGACGAGTCGGGTGCTGGTGGAGAGGACGGAGCGGGGGGTATTGGCGGAGGTGCTGCGGGTGGCGGGTATGGTGGAGGCGTGGGGTGGTGTGGTGGACTGGATCTGTGCGGTGAGCTTGGAGATGGCATTCTCCTGAAGGATGAGTGGGACGGCGGCGATGAGGAGAGCTGCGGGAATGAGTGCCTTCGATGGCGTGGTCATGAGCCAAGGGAGTTTGCCGGTTATTCCCGCAGCGCCCTTCATCGCCGCCGCGGTGGTGGTGTGGAGGACGGTGAGTGGTGCGGCCTTTGCGAACTCGGAGCTGAGGCCGGCGATGATGACGGTGATGGAGAGGGTGACACCTCTGCCGCGGAGGATGCGGGCAAGCTTCTCGAGGGCGCGTTGGGATTGCTTTTGTACGGCGGAGGTGGATTTGCCTAACAGGGCGGCGATGCTGGGGAAGCTGCGGCTTTCGTAGAAGTGGAGGAGGAGCAAGGAGCGATCGGAATCGCCGAGGCGATCGAGGGCGAGATCGAGGTGAGGGAGGGCATCGATCCACTGGGATTCGCTATCGGGTGCGGGGGTGGAGTGGATGTCGGCTTGTGCATGTGCGCGTTGTTCGCGGCGGCGGCGGGAGGCTTCCGAGCGCATGGCCTTGGTGGATTCGTAGAGGGTGGCGCGGTGGAGCCAGGCGGGGAGGCGGTCGGGGTGCTTGGCGAGGGAGACGGCCTTGGCGGCGAGGGCGCAGAGGACATTCTGGGTGATCTCTTCGGAGAGCGGGCGATTGCCGGTGCGGCGGAGGGCGGCGTGGAAGACGAGGCCGAGGTAGCGGGACGCGAGGGCGCGGAAGGCGGCCTCATCGCGATCGCGGACGAAGGCGGAGAGGAGGTCGAGATCTGCGGCGGGGTCGGAAACAGCCATGTTTTCCCGGGATACACCGGGTGGGATGGGGATGCGGACAGGAAATTTTTCGAGAAGTGGCGAGCGGTCGGTGATTAGTGGAAGAAGTCGCACGGATGGAGGATCGAAACGCGGAGGCGCGGAGGTCGCAGAGGAGATCGCGGAGAAGAATTGCCGGGTGATCGATGGTGGAGAGGCGTCGAGGCTGGGGACGCACTGTTACCAACGCGGCTAACGAGGGTTGGGGGAGAGTGCGTGACGAAACGGAGTGGCGATTTGGGTTGTGGGCTCGCACTGCCTGAATGGCGCAGCCATTCAGCTACGAAGAGGGAAAGACATCGGGGATGGGCACGCGTTGTCACCAACGCGCCTACGGAGGGTGGGCGTGCTTGGGTGGTGATGGGCGAGTGGCGAGGTGCTTCGGTTGCCGCACTCGGAGAGTGCGGACCACTTTGCTTCGCTGGTGCGGACCGCAGCGGTCGGGGGAAATTCGCGGCCTAATCGGAAATCGCTTGCAGGTGATACAGGTGGGGTGTATCACCTGTCTCGCCTCATGCTTCCGTTTGTTTTCCATCTTCGCGATGATGAGCCGGTGTCGGACCAGATTGTCCGGGCGGCGCATCATGCGCTGGCGAGTGGGGAGCTGAAGGAGGGGGAGCTCTTTCCCTCGACGCGGGCGCTGGCGCAGCAGCTGAGGATCTCTCCGACGACGGCGAACAAGGTGGTGGCGCAGCTGCGGGAGCTGGGCTTCCTGACGAGCCGGCCGGGGATCGGGATGGTGATCCAGAAGCCATCCCTGCCGAACATGGCGCAGCGGCTGGAGCTGTTAGAGCCGGCGGCGCGGCGGTTCATGGAGGAGGCGCGGTCACTGCACCTTTCCGTCGATGACTTCGAGGCGCTGCTGCGGAGCATGGATATCCCGCGATCTGACTGACCAAAGCCGCCTGCGGCGAATCACCCATCATCAATCTTTCAATCATCAATCGAACAGCGGCCTCGCGGCCGATCGAACGAGTCACCCAAGCAAAGCAAAGCGAAGCGAAGCCATGATCACCATTACTGATCTCTACAAGCGGTTCAACCGGGAGGATGCCTTGCGGGGCGTCAACTTGACGGTGCCTGAAGGCCAGGTGACGGCTTTCCTGGGGCCGAACGGGGCGGGGAAGACGACGACGATCAAGTGCGCGATGAACCTGATCTACCGGGATGGCGGCGAGGTGACGGTGATGGGGAAGGATGCGCGGGAGCTGGGGAAGGAGCAGTGGCAGCGGATCGGCTACGTGTCCGAGAACCGGCAGCTGCCGGGGTGGATGACGGTGCCGAAGCTGATGAAATTCCTGCGGCCGATGTACGGGAGCCACTGGGATGCGGACTTCGAGAAGAAGATGACGAAGTCCTTCGAGCTGCCGCTGAAGACGACGCTGAGTGCGATGTCGCGCGGGCAGCGGATGAAGGCGGCGCTGCTGAGCGCGCTGGCGTATCGGCCGCAGCTGGTGGTGCTGGATGAGCCGTTCTCGGGGCTGGATCCGCTGGTGCGGGATGAGTTCCTGACAGGTCTGTTAGAACTGACGGATGCGGAGGGGTGGACGGTGCTGATTTCCTCGCACGATATCGAGGAGGTGGAGCGGTTCGCGGACCGGGTGGCGATCATCAATGCGGGGCGGATCGACCTGCAGGAGGATGTGGAGACGCTGCGGGAGAGGTTCCGGAGCGTGGAGCTGTGGTTCGACGAGGAGCCGGTGCTGCCGCTCAAGGGGACGCTGCCGGAGACGTGGCTGAATCCGCAGGTGAACGGGCGGACGGTCGTCTTCAGTGACACGAACTACGATGAAGCTAGTAGCCGGGCGATGCTGGCGAGGTTCTTTCCGGACAGCCGGCGGCAGGAGGTGCGGCGGATGACGCTGCGGGAGATCTTCGTGGTGCTGGCGCGGAGCTACCGGGCGCAGGCGGTGTGATTTGAGAAATGGAGGACGTGTATGCCTTACTCACCTTTTACCCGATTTTTCGCCGTGGTGCTGGTTGCGCTGGTGGCGTTCGGATTGATGTGGCCGGATGATCGTGCCTTCCAGTGGGCGATCTACGGGACTGGCACGATCGCGGTGCTGGCGATAGTCTTCACGTGGAGCGTGGTGAAGAACGCGCCGCCGCTGGATGACCGGGCGTTTCACCAATGTCTGCCGGAGGGGCTGAGCCGGGCCTTTCTCCGGACGATGTGGATCCATCTGCTGGTGCTGGCGGGGATCGCGCTGGCGGTGCTGGTGTATTGCTGGATCTGGAATTTTTCCTGGCGCACTGCATCGTGGGGTGTGGTGATGCTGACGATCCCCGCGTGGGCGCTCATGACCGCGGTGGGGGTCGCCAGCAGCGCGGGGAGTTCGCAGCAGGGGAGGAAATTGACGGCGTGGTTCGCGATCTTCGGGACGCCGGTGCTCTCGGCGGTGCTGCTGTATTTCTTGAACCGGGGAGTGGATCGTCCGGCTCTGGAGCTGGTGTATTTCTCGAGGCTGAAGACCACGGCGCTGACGGCGGCGACGCTGTATCCGCTGATCTGGTGGCTGGTGGCGGCCCGCAAGCGGAGGACGCTGGGGCTGGTGCTGGGCGGCGCGACGAGTGCGCTGCTGCCGTGGCTGGCGATCCATGGCGACTTCATGAAGGTGTCGCGCGAGCTGATTCTGGATTCGCGCAAGCCATCCGCTGCGATCGAGCGTCTGACGCTTTCGCGGAAGCCATTTTCGGAGAGCGACGAGACATTGATCCCAGTGGGAGATCTGATCGACATCCAAGGGCTGGCGGAGAGCGAGAGTGCGCGGGTGGTGATGTCGATCCGGTTTGGAGAGGCCGGTCAGCCGAGCTTGGCCACCTTCCACAATTGGGAGGGCTTGGGGACCTTCGAATTCCGCAACGAGATCCATGCCGGGGAAGAGACGTTCCGCTACGTCCCCGCCACCGCTACGAATGAAGGGGGCAAGATCGTGTGGGGAGCGCAGCCGGGAAACGCGGGGATCCGGAAGCTTCTTCCCGCGACCGAGAGCTTCGAGCCGTGGAGCTCAGTTCGGCTCCCCCTGGTGCCGGTGGTTCTTAATCCCGACATGGAGAAGCTGCGGGAAAGGGGAGTCTTGCAGTACCCCATGCCCACCTACGATCCACGGGTGACTCCGGAGACTTTCCGGACCAAGCCGTGGACGGCGTGGGTGGCGGATCCGGGGTCGTGGACTTTGTTAGGATCTTGTCAGGCGGTGGAGGGGAATTCCTTCCGGCTCGATCAGGGCGGGATGATCAAGGTGCTGCCGTTGCGGGAGAAATCGACGGGGGACGATTGCATCATCGTGCGATACTACTTCGAGGAGTTGTGGCAGGCGGGTCCGTGGTTCGGATGGGAGACGGCGGCGAGGCGGTCGGCGTTGGATATCGCGCTGGTGGCGATCGATGAGACGGGGAAGCACGCGTTCCTGATCGATGACTTCGACATGAGCCGGGAGATGGAGAAGGTGATGCTGGGAAAATATTCGACCCTGTTCTTCCAGTCCGATGCGGTCGATCCGGCGGAGGGGGCGGCGGCGTGGAAGCGGGTGGAGATGCTGAGGAAGAGCCGGCTGTATGTGTTCGCGACGCAGGGGGCGGGACCTAACAGGCGGGTGGAGCTGCCGGGTTTGGAATGAATCATTGAGAAGCAGAGGACCTTTATATGCCTTATTCACCTTTCACTCGTTTTCTGGGCTGCGTGCTGGTGGTGCTGGCGGCACTGGCGCTGCTGTGGCCGGATGACCGGACGCTGCAGTGGGCTGCATACGGCACCGGTGCGGTGGCGATCCTGCTGATGGTCTTCACGTGGAGTGCGGTGAGGAATTCGCCGCCGCTGGATGACCAGGCGTTTCACCAATGTCTGCCGGAGGGAGTGAGCCGGGCTTTCTTCCGGACGGTGTGGATTCATCTGCTGGTGCTGGCGGGAGTGGCGGTGGTGGTGCTGGTGTATTGCGGGGTCTGGAACTTCAGCTGGCGGGCGGCTTCGTATGGGGTGGCGATGTTGACGCTGCCGGTGTGGGCGCTGATGTCGGCGATGGGGGTGGCGAGCAGTGCGAGCAGCTCGCGGCAGGCGTGGAAGTCGGCGGCGTGGTTCGCGATCTTCGCGATGCCGCTGTTTTCGTGGGGGCTGCTGTATGTGCTGAATGACGGGGTGGAGAAGTATGTGCCGGAGGAGGTGTATTTCCCGCCGGTGCGGACGCTGGTTCTAACAGGGGCGACGCTGTATCCGCTGGTCTGGTGGCTGGTGGCGGCGCGGAAGCGGAGGAGGCTGGGGCTGGTGCTGGGTGGTGCGACGGGTGCGCTGCTGCCGTGGCTGTGGATTTACGGGGACTTCGCGAAGGTGCCGGTGGAGGAGAAGAAGCCTGGGGCGGAAGAGGTGGTCTTCTTGAGCGACGGGCCGAGGCCGCTACTGGCGGACGGGCGGATCACGGTGACGCGGAAGCCATTTCAAGAGCGTGCCGAGCGGTGGATCCCGATGGAGGATCTGGTGGAGGTGAAGGGAATGGCGGAGGGCGAGCAGGTGGGCGTGATGCTCTCGATCGGCGAAGAGAGCAGCAAGGAGCGGGAGCGCTTGTATACCTGGGAGGTGCGGGATGAGACGCGTGCGAAGGAGAGAGGCGTCCGCTATGTGGAGGCGATCGCGCTGAATCGTGGAGGGAAGGTGGTGTGGGGAGCAGGGCCGCGGAATGAGGGGATCCGGGCGCAATTGCCGCCGGTGGAGACTTTCGAGTATTGGGACGGTCGGCTGAACCAGGCTTTCCCGCAGCCGGTGATTGCGAATCCCGCGGTTGCCGATTTCCAGCCGGCATCGAAGGACGAGGAGAGGCGGCCTTTTTCGTACCGGTATGTCACGGCGGAGGCCTTCCGGACGAAGCCGTGGTCGGCGTGGGTGTCGACGCGCTCGGCGTGGAAGTTGTTAGTCTCGTGTGCGGTGAGCGAAGGGGCGTCCGTCCGGTTGGAGCATGGAGGGAGGCTGGAGGTAGTCCCGCTTTCGGTGATGGCGGATGCGGGGCCGAGGTGGCCGGCGCAGGCGAAGTCGCCTTCACCGGCGGGCAGCAACCACGGGATCGAGCTGCGCTGCTCCTATGAGGATCTGTGGGTGGCGGACGGGCCTTGGTTTGGCAAGGATACGGTCCAGACGTGGTCGGGGATGGATGTGCTCATGGTCATCATCGATGAGACGGGGAAGCACGCCTATCTGAGCGATGAGCTGGATTTCGGGGGAGATGGGAAGCTGCTGCTGGGGCGCTATGACCGGAGGATCTTCGATGCTGGCGCGGGCGACACGCCGGAGAGCCTGCAGAGGATCGAGATGGTGCGGAAGGGGCGGGTGTATGTCTTCGCGTCGCAGTGGGGTGCGTATCCGGAGATGATGAAGGTGTCGGGCTCGTGAGAATCTAACAGTCTAACAATCCAATCGGGAGATCACGCTTATGCCTCACACACCCTTTACCCGATTCCTCGCTTGGGCGCTGGTGGTGCTGACGGCGGTGGCGCTGTTCTGGCCGGATGATCGTGCGCTGCAGTGGGCGGCCTATGGTAGCGGCGCGGTGGTGATCCTGGTGATGATGTTCACGTGGAGCGTGGTGAAGAATTCGCCGCCGCTGGATGACCGGGCGTTTCACCGGTGCTTGCCTCCGGGGCCGGGCCGGGAATTTCTCCGGACGATCTGGATCCATCTGTTAGTCCTGGGTGCGGTGGCGCTTGGGGTGCTGGTGTATTGCGGGATGTGGAATTTTTCCTGGAGAGCCGCATCCTGGGGTGTGGTGATGCTGACGGTTCCCGCGTGGGTGCTCATGTCCGCGGTGGGGATCGCCAGCAGCGCGGGGAGTTCGCAGCAGCATCGGAAGTCGGCGGCGTGGTTCGCGATCTTCGCGACGCCGGTGTTCTCGACGGGGCTGCTCCAGTGGCTGAACCGGGGAGTGGATCCGAGCGGCTGGGACTACGTTTATTTCACGCCGGAGCGGACGACGGTGCTGACGGGGGCGACGCTCTATCCACTGGTGTGGTGGCTGGTGGCGGCCCGCAAACGCAGGACCCTGGGGCTGGTGCTGGGTGGTGCGACGAGTGCGCTGCTGCCGTGGCTGGTGCTGCGCGGGGACTTCGTGAAGGTGCGTGAGATGGATGTGCCGCTGGATCCTCCCGCGTCTGAAGCTGCGGAGAAGCTGACGCTATCGCGGAAGCCATTCGCGGGGAGCGACAAGACATGGATCCCGGTGGAAGACTTGATCGAGATCGACGGGCTGGCGGAGGGTGAGCACACGTGCGTGGCGCTGAGTGTCGAGTTTGGAAACGATCCGAACCGGGGAGTGCCGCAGGCCTACGGGTCCCAATCCAGCAGGACGCGCGATCGGCAAATGCAGGAGAACTTCGGAGTCTATGAGCTCCGGGACAATCGATTCTCCCATTTCAGGTATCCGACCCGCGTAGGTGCGTTTGTCTCGAAGCAAGGCGGGAAGATCGTGTGGGGAAAAGGGGCGGTGGATCAAAGCCTGCGGAAGCTGCTCCCGCCGGTGGAGAGCTTCGAGTACTCGCAGGAATGGCAGAATGTGCCGCCGTCGCCGCCGGTGGTCCGTAATCCCGCCGATCCCTCTCTCACCCGGGCCGACTTCCCGACGGATACGACTTACTTCGCTCCCCTGGACTTTTACAAGCGGGTCAATCCGACGAGCTTTCGCGCGATGCCGTGGACGGTAGCGATCATGAATCCCTGCTCGTGGAAACTGCTGGGATCCTGCGCAGCCACGGAGGGAACATCCTTCCGGCTGGAAACGGGGAGAATGCTGAAGGTGCTCCCGCTTAAACAGGAAGCGGATGGGAATGGGGATCTCAGGATCCGCCACTACCGCGAGGAGCTGTGGCAGGCGCGCGGGCCGTGGTTTGGCGCGGATGAGGGGCTGAATCGATCGGAGGTCAGTATCGCGATCGTGGCTATCGATGAGGCGGGAAAGCACGCGTATCTGATCGGAGAGTTCAGCGCGCCGTCCTCGAGGAGGGTCATGCTGGGACGCTGCGAGAGCTTCACGATCAGCACTGGAGTCGGCGGTAATGCAGGGATGGAGAGGGCCGAGATGATGCGGAAGTCGCGCTTGTATGTATTCATGAACCAGACCGGGGGATTCGCTCGGAAGGTGGTGCTGCCGGGGGTGGAGTGAGCCGGTGGAGGGGAACGCTTTCGACTCCGGTGATCATGGAGGGAAAAAGTAAGCCCCTTCCGGTGAGAGGTCCGGAAGGGGCTTGCACCAATGGAGTGAGGCCAGACCTGGTTAAAAATCCCCGGGGAAAACCGGGTGGTCTGACGATGGCATGATGGCAGGAATGCTGATGGGGAGATATTACGTGATCGCGTGGGGTCGGGGTGATGATGCGACCGAGAATCCGCGAAAGCGGCTGGCGGCTAGCCGGGGATCGCGGGGGAGCACGGAGCATTGCTCGAGATAGGGAAGCGTGCCGGTGGCGCAGGCGCTGGCGTCGAGGTCGAGGGGATTCCAGAGAAAGGCGTATCGCGAATAGGGCTGGCCGGTGGCGAGGCCGGTTTCCGCTTCGGTGGTCATCCAGGTGGAGGAATCCCAGGTGTGATCGAGGACGATGATGAAGATGTGGCAGCGGTCCACGGTGTCCCGCAGACCGTGCTCATACCAGGTATCCCAGCGGGGATCATCGGCGTGGAGAGGATTGGACGGGGAGTGTTCCACCTGCAGGCCGAGGTGGCGCAGGCTGCTGATGAGTGCGGAAGCGGGCGACCGATCGACTGCCTGGGAGGAGATGAAGACGCGCAGGGTGGTATCCGTGGCGGTGGGTTCGAGGGGCTCCTGGCGCATGCGATGGAGTTGCCGGCGCCAAGCGAGGAAGACGGCCCAGAGGATGGAGAAATTGAGGAGGAGGTACCAGTGGGCGATGGTGGCTGCGCCGCCGGAGCCGTGGTGCTCGTAGGTGGCCACTTGGGGAGGCCATGGGGATTGCTCGTGTGGCGGGGTGGCGGTCCTTTGCCAGGAGAAATCGAAGGCGGAGACGGGGAAGTCGAAGGTCCAGCCGAGGCTGATCCTGCCGGCTTGCTGGCCGGATTGAATGGCGGTGCGGGAGATCACCGCCTGGAGCAAGGTGAAGTGAAAGGTGGAGTCGATCCACGCCCAGCTGAGGAAGGCGAGGGTGAGGATGCCGAACCAGAAGGATTTCCAGCGGTGGAGGGGGCGGGGCATTTGGGAGGAAATCACCAATCAGCGATCTTCCAATCATCTATTGGAGTGCCGCGGGGCGGAGGGAGGAAGTGGGGAGGTGAACGTCGAGCGATGAACGATGAACGGGAGAGCCGGGCTTGGTCAGTCGTTGGAGGGTTTGTCTTTGGCGGGCTTGAGGAGGCGATCGGCGACGATGTCGAGGCTGGAGCCGAGGACGGTGCGGGAGACGGTGAGCTGGGAGCCGATGGCGGATTTTTGCCAGGTCTGGGGGACGTAGCGCGGGTCCTTCACGGTGACGGCGGTGGTGGTGAAGCGGGGGATGCGGATGTTTCCGGCGGAGTCGGTGCGCTGGTGTTGATCGCCATCGTGGGTGTGGATGACGAGGGCGGCGAAGGGGAGGCTGTGGCCGTCTTCAGCAAGGAGAGTGATCTTGCGATGGGTGATCCAGGGGATGACGAGGAGGCTGACGGTGCCGAGGAGGAGGAGCAGGGCGAGGATGCCGGAGAGGGGTGAGGGAGATGAGGATGCGCGGGAGCCTGGGGAGTTCCCTTGCTGGTCCTTTTCGCGGCGGTGGAGGCGGCCGAGTTGGAAGCCGGAGATGAAGAGGCTGATGATGATTTCGAGGCCGGCGGCGAGGAGATTGACGAGGGGGACGAAGGCGGCGGCGAGGCCCTCGACGATGACGAGGAAGATCGAGGCGAAGAGGGAGACGATGGCGTCGAGGATCATGTGGGAGTGATGCGAGGGTGGCGGGGGCCTGATGGGATGATGGGGGTGTTTGTTATCTTGAATAACTACGTGGGGCAAGGGGTGGGGGTTACAGGTGGGGTCTGTGGAGGCACTTGGTGGTGACGGGCAGTTGGAGGACCGTTCGGGCGGAATGAATTCCGCGCTCCCAGTGGGGCCGATGTTGAGGGCGGGCAGTGAGGGACCATTCGGCCGGCCTGGAGGTTGACTCGGGGGCTCCGCCAGCCCCCTCGGGCCTGCGGCCCCGACCTGTGGTCGGTCCAGATTGGCTACAAGCCTTCGCCAATCTTGGTAGTCCCGGGGAGGCTGCCGTGTGAATATGGGAGCCACAGGGATGCGGCTGATGCCGCGGAAGTGCGGCGGTCATAGACGCGCCGCTACATGGGGGACCGATTTGAGCGCGCGTGGGGTGGAGTTGGACGGAGGCGGTGCTTCTTGGAAGCGCACACGGCGTGTGCGGACCACCTTGCGGAGCACACTTTACCTTGGTGCCCGTCGGCGGCCGTTCCGGCGGAGAGGGTTGCCGGAACGGCCGGAATCCACCCGGCAGCGCAGCAGGAGAGGGAGGGCAGACCCGCTGCGTTGAGTTGGCGGAAGCCCCTGACGGGGCGGCTCATGACATGGAGAGGATGTCGGGCGGGCGGGGGCGGTTTAGGTTTTTCGGGGAATTTTTTTCCGGAGGTTTGACAGGCGGCGGGAATGATGTTCAAATGAACTCATGATCGCGCTGCCACCCCGATGCATGGAGCTCCACGAATGCCGTGTGGGAGATTGGGAGGATGCCCGCTTCGTGCGGGAATGGAGCCTGCGGGATGGGGTGCAGCGGTATCAGCCGCTGGGCTTCGGGGAGCGGGGAAGGAGCCCGTTTGATGAGACGCGGTTCGATTTTTCGCGGCCGATCTGGGAGTTCCGGCGGTGTCTTTCACCGAGGGCTTCGGATGCGGGGGCGCATTCGATTTGGAGGAGGGTTTATTAGAGGGGAGTTTGCTAGTGTTCAGTTTTCAGTGTTCAGGAAGAGGGCTGAGTTCCGAGTGAGCAGTGATCAGTGGAACAGCCCCGGACTGATGGAGGGAACGAACCGCTGAGACGCAGAGGTCGCGGAGGAAGCGCGGAGAAGAAGTGAGGGTGATCAGCGATCGGTGATCGGTGGAAAGGCGTCGGGGCTGTGCACGCGTTGTCACCAACGCGCCTACGACTGCGTCGTCGACTGGGGGGCAGGGATGATCCGTGGGCGGATCAGGGGGCGGGGTGCTCTTGATTGGTGTCCGTGAGACGCTGCTGGATGCGGCGGTGGCGGCGGGTGCGCCAGGCGAGGAAGAGGAACCAGAGGAGGAGGGAGGATTCGAAGAGGAGCCAGTGGGGGAGGGTGTGGGTTTTGAATTTGGTGAAGAGGCCTTCGAGGTAGATGCTGGCGAGGGGCATGCGGGCGGCGTGGAGCTCGAAGGGTGCGGGCTGGAGGATGTGGCTGAAGCCGATGCGGCCGCCGCCGCTCCAGAGGATGCCCTTTCCGACGCAGGTGACGGCGGTGTAGTGGCGATGGGAGTCCGACCAGGCCCAGGCGAGAAAGAGGATGATGAGGAGCCCGAACCAGAAGGATTTCCAGCGGTAGAGGGATCGCGGGAGCATCAAGGCGAAGTCTGAACTGCGAACAACGAACGTCGAACTCTGAATGGGAAACCACGGAATAGGCGGAAGGAAGAGTGACGTTTGAGGGGGCGTCAGCTTTCCCGGCGGTTTCGACGTTTTGATTGAACCGCGAAATAACGCGAACATGCGCGAAATCTGAAATCCAAGAGGAGGGAGGGACCGTGTTTGCGGGGTGGTGGTTATGTGTGGGGCGAGCTTTCCTTGGACTCGAGTATGGTGGTGTCCGGCTGGAAGTGAGCGTAGTGGCCCGTCCAGCAGTCGGAGACTTCGGTGGCGACTTCGGCGCCGCATTCGCAGAGCTGATTCACGGCGTCGCCAGAAGGGCCGCAGCAGCCGGTGAAGCGCAGGCCATCAGGATGGGGGTGCATGCCGCGACGGTCATCGAGATGGATCACGACATGGCCGGCCACGCGGTTCATATCATCGTCCGCGATCCAGTAGTGGGACGGAGGGATGATGTTTTCTTCGTAGTCGCCCCAGTTCACGACAAATCCGGCGGGGACGGGATCCAGCCAATCGGTGAGGGGCATGAGGCACTTCCCGCAGAGGACGCGGGACTTCGGTTGCATGACCGGAATGATGGGGATGGTCCCGAGGCTTTGCGAGGCGGCAGAGGAGGCGCCTGCGGAATTGTTTCAGCCGGGAAGTGGGTGGCTCTCGTCAGGTGCTCCGACCGCACTCGGAGAGTGCGGACCACGATGGGCTGCGCGGCGGTGATGCCGGGTGCTTCACTTATTCACATTCACTGCACGCGGACCCAGACGGAGTCGGTGGTGCCGTGGTGGAGGCCGGCGATGGAGGTGCGGCGGAATTTCCAGGGCTTGGAGGGGGCGCTGGTGCCGGTGACTGTGCCGGTGGGGTGGTGGAAGCGGGTTTCCGAGGTGGAGTCCCACTCGGGAATGCGGGAGGCTTCGACGGCATCGCCGACACGACAGTCATCGCAGGTGCGCCGGAGGCAGCGGATGCAGTACGTGGTCGCGGCAGGCGCATTCATGCAGGTAGAACGACCTGCATGGGGGGATTGGTTTAGTGGAGTGGTGGACGTTCGTAGTTACCCGGATGAGGCGGAGGACGGGAATGGGGGTGGGTCAGGGGGCGGGAGGGGCTTCGGGGTCGTGGCTTTCGCTTTGCCTTTCGTCTTCGTTGGCTTCGGCGAGGGCGGTGGCGAGGAGCATGGCCATGAGGCGGAATTGGAGGGTCTCTTTCATGGGACGCTTGGGAAATAGCAAGGGGCGTGCCGGAGGTGAGTTTGCTAGTGTTCAGTTTTCAGTTTTTAGGAACGGACTCGGACTGGTGGAGGAACGAACCGCTGAGGCGCAGAGGTCGCGGAGAGAGGCACGGAGTTTGAGGGATGGTAGGGGAGAACCACGGAATACACGGAACACACGGAAGGTGGATGAGGTGGAGATGTGACGGGGGATCGGTGCTGAAAAAGAAAGGCCACCCGTGCGGGTGGCAGGGTGGCCTTTGGCAGATGGAGGTGAGGGATGGCGCTCGCGGGGGTCAGCAGCGGCGGCGGCGGAAGGCGAGGGTGAGGCCGGCGAGTCCGAGGAGGGCGGTGGAGGGCTCGGGGACGAGGTAGAAGCCATTGCCCGGGTTGCTCGAAGAGATGAAGGGCGAGGTGCCGACGCCGGGGGAGTCTCCGGCGGTGTTGGGATTGATGGTAACCGCGCCGAGGGAGGGCACGGCGTTGCCGGTGAATGCGCCGACGGCGGTGACCATGCCGGCGGACTCGGCAACGAGGAAGAGGTAGGTGTTATTTCCGACGTCGCCGAGTTCGGCGGCGCCGGAGGAGGTCAGGGATCCATTGACGAAAGTCGCGGTCCTCACGATGCCGGGGCTGCCAGCGGTGGGGGTGCCGACGAGGGTGGCGAGCGCTTGGTCGAATTGGGCGGAGGTCCAGGAGGCGCCACCGAGGAAGGGGGCCAAGGCAGCGGCAGCGCCATCGGCCACGGCGGTGCCGGTGGAGGAAATGAAAATGGCGCGGCCGGAGAGGACGGTGCCATCCGTCGACTTGATCTGGCCGAGCAAGGTATTGGCGACGCCCGTGATGGTGACGTTGACGGCGCTGGAGGTGCCGGAGAGGGCGGCGGTGAAGAGGGTGGCGAGGGCGATTAACTTGAGTTTAATTTTCATGATGAGGGAGATGTTGTGTGTTTTTCGGGTGTATTACAGATCTTGCGCCTGACTATCGGGTGCGGGGTGGATGGAAAGCAAAAACGGGAGGGTGTGGGTGACGATTTGAGAGGAAGAAAGAAGACTTGAAGACGATAGTGTGAAGGCTCGATGGAGGGCGGTGGGAGGCGTGGCTTGGATTGCTTTCCGGGTGTGTTAGGAAGCGGAGGGAAACGAGTGCGAGATGATGAAGTATTTGCTGATAATGATGGGTGTGATCGGGCTGGCGGCTTGCTCTGGAAAAAAGGGAGGCGGAGGGACGGGAGCGGGTGGAGCCGGGGCCGAAGTGGAGCATGAGATCGGGGTGTTCAAGGTGGCGGGTGGGGCGAAGACGAGCTTCGTGCACAAGTTCAGCCGGCCGATGATCATCGGGCTGGAGGGGGATGTGCCGTGGGAGGAGCAGAAGCGGCTGGATGCGATTGCGGCGGCCAAGGATGTGGAGGTTCGCCAGAGGCTGGCGCTTTATCTGGAGAGGCCATCGGATGCCTTCGGGATCGGAGGGCACCATGGGTCTTCGATGCAGATCGATCCGGAGCCGAGTGGGGAGTCGACGTTCGAGCTGCGGAACAATTCGAACGTGGAGGTGAGAATCCGGGTGTATTGGAAGGAGGATGCTTCGGTGCAGGCGGCGGAAGGTGGTGGCGCGAAGCCGTAGGGATGAATGGAGTGGTGGACGCTGTGATGATGAAGGAGCGGCCGTTTTATCGATGGAAGAGCTTTTGGCTCGGGGTCTTCGTGCTGGTGTTCTTCAGTTCGGCGTGGGTGAGGTCGGTGCATCATCGCGACGAGGTGAGCTTGTTTTTCACGAGCGTGCAGCGCGAGTTGACGCTGGGAAGCAGGGCGGGATCGTGCACGTTATCCTGGGAGGAATTGCCAGTGACGGGTGCGATCTGGCCTGCCTTCGTGACGAGATCCCGGGAGCGTGATGGCGGGACGTGGTTTCAAGAGGCGGTGGAAATCACTGACATGGGTGGCGGTCACTATTGGGCGGAGACGGCCTATTGGTTTCTCATCCTGCTCTTTCTGGCGGCTTGGCTTGGATTCCTTTTCTGGCGTGTTAGGAAGCAGAGGGAAATTCGCCGGTGATGATCCCTATGATGAAGATGAAGAAGGTGCTGCTGACGACGGCTGCGATGATGCTGATGGCCTGCTCTAAAAAGCAGGAGGCTGCGGGAACAGACGCGGCTGCGGCTCCAGCTTCACCTGCGGCTCCAACTGCGGCAGCGACCGGGCATGAGATCAGGGTGTACAAGATGGGGGCGTATTCGAGGGAGACCTTCTTTCACAAGTTCAGCCGGCGGATGATCATCGGGTTCGAGGGTGAGGTGCCGCGGGAGGAGCAGGATCGTCTGGATGCGAGGACGGAAGAGGTCGACGTTCCCCATAAGTCGGCGATTTACCTCGGGAGGCGAACGGATGACTTCGGGATCGGGTCTTACCATTCGGCTTCGGCGCAGGTCGATCCGGAGGCGAGTGGGGAGTCGGAGTTCGTGCTGATCAACAATTCGAGGGTGCCAGTCAGCGTCCGGGTTTATTGGAAGGAGGATCCGTCGGCGGAGGCGGCGGGAGATGGGGGCGCGAAGCCGTAGGGATGAACGGAGTGGCGAACGCTGTGATGATGAGGGCGCGGCCGTTTTACCGATGGAAGAGCTTTTGGCTCGGGATCTTCGTGCTGGTGTGCCTGGGGTGGGGATGGAGGCGGGCGATGAAGGGTAATGGGGGTGCGGAGGTAACTTGCCTTGGGTATCAAGCCGGAATCATGAACTACGAGGGCCGGGCGAGTTTCTTCGTGCATGTCGGCCTGCGGAGGTGGGGGATGAGTGCAGGGTCCTATCCGCGTGATTCGCCGGCGGTGTGGTTTGTCGGGCCGTGGGATGTCGAGGTGTCGAGGGGGAGACCTTTGCCCAACGGGGCGATGGAAACTCCGCATGCCTACTTCCGCTTTGCCCACTGGTTTCTGATGCTTGTGTTCCTGGTGCTGTGGTCGGCGTGGCTGGCGTGGAAGTGGAAGGGTGAGGAGGAGAGGAAACTGATGTGATGATATGAAGCGGCGGCCGATTTATCGTCGTGTTTCGTTTTGGCTGGGGCTGTTCGTGGCGTGCTCGCTGCAGTGGCTGTGGTGGGATTCGCTATGGCACCTGACGGGGACGGGAATGCAGGGTGCGGATTGGGCGATGGGGATCCTGCAGATGAAGGGGGAATCGCTGGTGATGTGGGGCCCGGAGCGATTCGATCGCTCTACGGATAAGGTTTGGTTCAACCGGTATGAAATTGTTCCCAGCCATTGGGAGAGGAACATTGCGGAGGATGTGCGCGATGGGGACCCGATTGTGCGGATGATGGTGGTGCCGGATGCGATGGTGTTCGCGGCGTGGATGATCTTGTGGGGCGGGTGGATGGTGTGGCGGTGGGGGAGGGAGCGGCGAGAGGAACGAAGGGTGCCGTGAGATGAAGTGGCGCCGGTGCGTGTGGACGCGCGCTTCCGCAACCTCTTCGAGGTAGGAGCGAGAGACTGGCATTTCCCGGGGTAGTCTCCTTGCGCCGGCAACCCAGGGCTTTGGTGTGCGGTCCCTTTGGGATAAAGAGGGCTGAGGTGTCCGCTGTGCCAGGATATCCGCCGTGCTGAGGTGGCGGCGGAGGAAGGGATGCTTGATGAAGTTCAACTCGCCATGATAGAGGCGGGATGAGCATGACCCTGCGACCGATCTACCGGTGGAAGAGTTTTTGGCTGGGGATCCTGCTGCTGGGTTGCCTGGGGTGGGCGAATTGGCGGTCGCATGTGCAGGGCCGCTCTGCGGGGTGGCACGGCAGATTCCTGGTGGGAATCGCACGCTGGGAGGGCGCCACTTATGTTCAAGCAGGAGAAGGTCTCAGTACTGGGGGGAGCGGAGGATTTTACGAATCCTTCAATGGGGAGACGATCGGGCAGATCCGGAATTTATGGAGAGACGACGGAGCGCGATGGTGGATGGGGCGCGTGCCGGATGCGGTGGTGGGTGCGTGCGTGCTGGTGGGGTGGTGGGGTGGTCGGCGTTTCTCGGGTGGCGGTGGAGAGGGATGAAGCGTCTAACAGATTTGGAGAGGGAGGTGGGGTCGTGATGCGGCGGCCGATGTACCGGTGGAAGAGCTTTTGGCTGGGGATCCTGGTGCTGGGATTCCTGGGGTGGGCGAACTGGCAATCGCATGTGACGGGCGTGGTGATGGGCTGGGATGGGAGCCCGACGCTGGCATTCGCGCGGGCGAGCGGGGATACCTATGTCATTGCGAAAGGTGGTTTCCCGTGGCGTGGGAGATGGGGCCAAAACACCCTCGACAATGCAACGATCGGCGAGTTGGTAAGAAATTGGAGGGATATCTATTGGGTGGGGAGTGTGACTGATATCACCGTGGCGTCGGGTGCGCTGGCGGGGTGGGCGGCATTCCTGGCGTGGCGGTTGCGGAGGGAGAGGAGTCTAACAGAAGTGGAGAGGGAGGTGGGGGCGTGAGGCGGCGGCCGGTTTATCGCTGGAAGAGTTTCTGGCTGGGGGTGCTGGTGCTGGGGTTCTTGGGGTGGGCTTGGGTGCAGGCGGTGGAGAGGGATCGATGGCTGGGGGTTGATACGCCGTTGGTGACGCTCGGGATCGGCCAGGTGGAGGGCAGGGCGGGATTTGTGGTGAACCTGAGGCGCGACCGTTGGAGGGTCTGGAGGGGCGAGAGGCTTCGGGAAGACAAGGCGGGCTGCTTTCCTAGTCCATGGGATGTGAGGGCAATGATGATGGATAGTGGCCCATCGCGGGTGCCGCATTTTCATGCGCGGTTTGCGCATTGGTTTCTGATTCCCGCTTTCCTGGGGCTGTGGTTGTCTTGGCTGAGATGGAGGTGGAAGCAGGAGGAGGAGCGAATCATGTGATGACGCGGCGGCCGGTGTATCGACGCGTTTCGTTTTGGCTGGGGCTGTTCGTGGCGTGCTTCCTCGGGTGGGGGTGGTGGGATAGCTACCGGAGGTGCCCGGGGTTTGCGTGGGAGCGCGGGGGGAAGGCGGTGATCGTCCTCAGGATGGACGGGGTGACCGGGGTGACGAGGGGGCCAAGCGATGCGATGAAAATTCGTCGCGGGTCTTTGAGTTCGATGGTGATGACGGCACGCGCTGCGCTGTCCTGGGAGAAGCTGTGGAAAGATGCCGGGAGCGGAGCGGGTGTGCGATTTGTGAGGATTCCGGATGGGGTGGTGTTTGCCGGTTGGCTGGTGGTGTGGGGCGGGTGGATGGGGTGGCGATGGTGGAGGGAGAGGAAGGCAGAGTGCCGGGTGATCAGTGATCCGTGAAACAGCCCCGGACTGATGGAGGAACGAACCGCGGAGGCGCGGAGGTCGCAGAGAGAGCGCGGAGAAGCAGCCGCGGACCGGTGAATTAAATGAACCGCCAAGACGCCAAGGAGGAGCCGGGGAATGGGAGATCGCGGACTGTTAGAGTTCCGGTTGGAGGGGTGAAGCGGAGTTTGCCTTGCCGGAAGGACGCAGTTGGATCGTTACGAAGCTGGGGCGACAGGAGTGTCGCCGCTCCTCAGGGCGAGGCGTTTCATGCGGTGGTGGCGCCAGGTGAGGAGGGCGGTCCAGGGGAGGATGAAGGTGAGGGCGATGAGCCACCAGGCGAGGTAGGTCTTGGAGCTGGTGCTGTCCTGGTTGTGGATGAACGGCGCGGGGAAGTAATGGGTGGGTTCGTCGGGGTCGAAGAGGATGGTCTCGAAATGCCAATTATCGACGGCCTTGCCGGGGAAGGAGAAGCGGATGAAGGCGAGGGAGCCGTCCATGCTTCCTACGATGCGGACCGTACTTCCGTGGTCGAAGGTTAGCGCATCCTGACGGGTGGTGGATCTGATCCATGCCCAGCCGATGAAGGCGAGGATGAGGATGCCGAACCAGAGGGACTTCCAGCGGATGAGGGGGCGGGGCACTGGGGGAAGTGAATCAGCAATGGCGGATCTTCCAATCTGCAATCAGGCTGGGGTGAGGTTGGAAGGTGGGGATGATGGCAAGGAGGGAGTGCCGGGTGATCAGTGATCGGTGAAACAGCCCCGGACTGATGGAGGAACGAACCGCGGAGGCGCGGAGGTCGCAGAGAGAGCGCGGAGAAGCAGCCCCGGGCTGTGGGAGGAATGAACCGCGGATGACTCGGATGGCCGCGGATGAAGAAGATTTTTTTGGGGGGAGGGAGAGCGCCGTGGGATTCCATTGTGAAGGGTGGATTCGAATGGTGAGGCTCGGCGGGATGGGGCAGGATGGGGTGTGACGATGAACGTCTATCGGAAATTCTGCGAGAGGGTGGGGATGAAGCCGGGGCTTTATGGGGTGGCGTGCTTCGTGGGATTCGTGGGGACAGTGGCGGCGATGTTCCTGCAGAAGGTGAACGGAGTGGAGGGCGCTGTGGTGCTCTGCGCTCCGGAGATGATCTTGCCGTTTCTGGTGGTGGCGGTCTCGGCGGAGGGGGCATGGTCGGAGAGGGTGGGGAAGGTGATGTACGGGAACCTGGTCACGATCTTCGGGGTGTTCTTTCCCGGCGCGGTGTTGGGGATGTTGCTGGGGGCGTGGCTGGGAGGATGATGCTTTGCGAAGGGGGCGGGGATGGGGTCTTTGTTGCGTGGGTTTTGGGGGACGGAACGACAGGCGTGTCGTCCCTCCTTAGGGGCGTGAGATTTTGTTCACGCTTTACCGGAGCTTCGCCGCAGCAGGGCTGCTGGCATTGAGTGGCAGCAGGGCTGCGCGCAGTCCGGGTCTGCGACCGCTGGGGCGGGGCGGAAGACGAAGCGGGATCGTCAGGTGCTTCGGCGAGCCGGAGGCACGCGCACCCAGCGGGGCCGGTGGTGGGGCGCGCTGTTAGAGAGGCTTCGTCCGCACTCGGAGAGTGCGGACCACTATGCCGGGATGATGCTGTTGAATTGCCTCACGGGGTGCGGAGGCGGAAGAAGAGGCGGGGGAGGGTTGGAGAGACTTGCAGGGAGGTGGCGTTGAGGGGGAGGGCGCTGGTGATGCTGCTGCTTTCGGGTGTGGCGGAGAGTTGCCAGGTGCCATTGGCCTCGGGGGTGGCGAGGGTTTGCCAGGTGGTGAGGTCGGTGGAGAACTCGAGGGTGGTGGCGGTGGCGGCGGCTTCGGTGGCGGAGGGGAGGTGGAGTTGCCAGGTGCCGGTGGAGGATTGGGTGAGGGTTAAGACCGGTGAAGCTGGCGGGGTGATGATTTGCGAAGGTGCTTCTGCTAGAGGGGCGGCGGTGGCGGGGAGGATGATGTCCAGCTGCTCGATTGAAGAGAGGGTGATGAGGATGACATCGTCCTCTGCATTGCCATCGTAGTCGCGGAGGAGGGCGAGCTGGCCGTTTGCGGCCTGGAGCTTGCGGATGTGGAAGGCCTCGTCGGCGGGGAGGGGGATTTCGACGATGAGCTCGGGGGCGGAGTCATCGAAGGGGAGGCGGTAGAAGGTGAGGGAGTCGCCGGCGGTGGCGAGGATGTCAGCGGTGATGAGGGTGAAGGTATTGAAGCGGTGGCCGGCGGGAGCGCTGAGGGTCCAGAGGGGAAGGCTGCCGGTTGCGGAGAAGGCGTGGATGATCTGGTGATCGGGATACTGCGAGCTGGCGATGAGGAGGCCGGTATCGGTGGAGGCGAGGGTGGTGCCGAAGATTTCGTCTTCGTCCGCGGTGGGGCTGACGAGGGTGCGGACGAGTTTGCCCTTGGCTCGGTCGTGTTGGAAGACGGCGCCGCCGGAGACGGGGGAGCTGATCGAGACGGAGGTATTATTCGCGGTAATGGCGGAGCCGAAGCCGAGGGCGTGGGTCTTGGGCGCCTTGTAGGTGCGGGTCTTCTTGCCGGTGGCGAGGTCGTACTGGAGGACTTGGCCGGCGGTGAGCTTGGGCTTTGGCAAGAGGGTGTTAGATCCGGGTGCGCCGACCCAGAGGGTATTGTCGCGGGCGAAGAGGGTGTCGCCGAAGTGGTTGACGTCCTTCATTCCCTTGAGGATGCGGACGGGAGTCTTGCCGTTCGTAGCGGGCTGATAGATCTGGATCTGCGAGGGCTTCGGCTTCTTGGCGGGGCCGAAGGCGCCCTGGGTGACGGCGAGCCAATTGCCAGTGCTGGCGATGGCGATGCCGAAGGTGCTGCTGCCCTCGAAGCCGAAGAGTGAGCCGTGGGTGAAGGCGGCGCTGCCGGTCCATGCGAGGAGGTTTTCCTCAAGGGGTGGGCTGAGGTGGGCCCAGCCGCTGGCGACGGGGGCGAAGTCGCGGCCGAAGTCCTGGAGGGTGTGGGTTACTTCGGAGAGTGGCAGCAGGTCGTCATCGATGAGCTGGACCGCGGTGCGGATGGTGCGGGTGATGCCATTGCCGGAGAGGGTGATCTCGAAGGGGGCGGCGATGTCGCCCTCGGGGAGCTGGTCATCGACCGGGCGCACGGGGTGCAGGAAGGTGGTGGTGCCAGCGGGGATGACGATGGGGCCGCCCTCGGTGCCGGTCCAGTCGGCGGCCTCATTGTGATGGGCGGGAACGGGGCGGATGGTGACGGTGATGGGGAAGGGGGCGGCTTCTGTTAGATGGAAGTCGAGTGAACCGAAGTTCTCGTGGACTGGAGCTGGATCGACGATGCCGGGTAGGCTGGTGTCCTGGATGAAGCGGGCGGCGACCCTGTCGTCCTGGCGGAGGTCCTGCCAGCGGATCGTGGCGGCGATATTGGTGTCGGCGGTGGAGAGGTCATAGAGCGTGAGGTAGCCATTGCCCGGCTGGGCGGGTGCGGTGGCGCCTTCGGGGAGGTAGGCGGCGAGAGCCTCATCCGACTCTGCGAACAGGGTTCCGACTTCAAGTCCGGAGGGAGTCTCGAAGATGTGGATGAGGGCTGGCTCGCTGGCGGCGCCGTTGCTGACGAAGATGCGAGTGCCGACGATGCGGAGATCGGTGATGTATTTCAGCGGTCCATTCGCGGGGCGGAGGGGCTTGAGACCGAGGGTGGGGAATTGATCGAGGCGGCTGAACCAGACACGGTTGTCGCGGGCGAAGGCGTAGAGATTGCCATTCGCGGCGATGGGCCCCGGGACGATGTCCATGCCGGCGATGAGCGGGCCGTCATCGGTGCCGGCGGTGTCGGAGATCCTGCGGATGCCTTTGGAGGGAGCGTCGTGGAAGTGGGCGAGGATCACGCCCTGGGCGTAGACGGCGGGGCCGGTGAGATCGCTGAGACCGTCCGCGAAAGGCGAAGTGCCCGAGATGGGCGGGGTGAACGGATACTCGAGAATGGAGTGACGATCGTCGAAAAGGAAATGGGTATCGCCGAGGTAGACCTCTGGATTGAAATCCGAAGCCTCCACTCGCTGGAAGGGGACGGTGTCCGTGACAGGATCGTAGACGCGGACGGACGAGCGGCTGGTGAGGAGGGTGCGGCCGGCGTTATTCGAGTAGACCCACATCCACTCGAGGGGAATGGAGGCCAAGGTGGTGGAAGGAGTCCACTGGCCGCCCTCGAGCGGGCGGGTGAGGACGCGCGGGACATTGCCGGCGGGTGCGTCGGTCGGACTATTGGTCTGGATCAGGCGATCGCCGGCGATGGTGATGTGAGCGGGGCGGGCGCGGGCGGGAGCTACGGTATCCTGCCATGCGGCGACGGGTGGGAGGCGATGGAGGGAGGAGCCGGTGATGATGCCGTGGATCTGCTTTTCCGGGACCAGAATCTCGGCGGGCTGACTGGTGATCTCGAAGACGACGGTTTCATCCTCCTCGATGACATTGTCCTGATAGAGGGTGATCTGCGCGGTGGCCTGGGTTTGATTCGCGGGGATGGTGATGTCGGTGCTCAGGAGGTTGGAGTCGAAGCGACTGGCGGAACCGATGCCCTCGGGGTTGGTGACGTGGAAGACGGTATCGTGATCGAGCGGGCGGGAGAGGGTGAAGAGGGCCTGCAGCTTGCCATCCGACTCGCGGGCGGGGAGGCAGCGTCCTGTTAGAGTGGCGACGGGCTGGGTGGATGCGGCGATGCGGTAGGCGATGGTGCCATCGAAATCCCCACCGCCGGCGAACCAGAGGAAGCCATTCGCCAAGGCGAAGGGGCGGGGGCAGGTGGGATTGAAGCCGCCGGAAACGGGGCTGGGAACGGGAGCGGGTGCCGGGGGAAGCACGAAGGCATCGCTACCGGCGACCGTGATGCTGGAGCCAGAGCGGAGCTCGGAGGGCTCGCCCGAGTAGCCGACGGAGACGGCGCGCCATGAGGTGCCATCGGCCCCGAAGAAGGGGTAGGTGGCCTTGTTGTTAGGGATGGGCGTTTGTGCGACGACCTGCATGGTGGCGAGGTCGTAGTGGAGCATGAGGCAGGGCTGGGAGTTGTTAGTGTGCCCGTAGGGGGCGAGGAGGTGGCCGCCGCCGACGGCGAGACTCTGGAAGCTGCGGCTGGGGAAACCGGGGGGCTTGATCAGGTGAGTGGTGGAGCCGGTGGTGAGATTGACGTGGTAGAGGTCGGTATTCTCCGCGTTGTAGACGAGGTCATTGCCCGCGATGGCAATGGTGCCGTATTCGACGGTGCCGTAGAGGGGAGGGGTGCCGTCGGGGATGGTGATGCCAGGCAGCGGGGCGAGGGTGGCAATGTCCCACTGGCGAATGGAGCGGGTAGTGGAGATGGCGCAGTGGAGGCGGCCATTGGTGATGCCGAGGCAGAAGGCTTCGGTGATGGTGAACACATCGATGTCCACGGCGCCGATGAATTGGCCATTTGAGGCGTTCCAGACGTGGATGCTCCAGATGGATTTCGGATCGACGAAGGCGCTGCCATTGAAGCGCTCGAGGAGGACGGGGGAGAGGACGGCGATGTAGGTGCCATCGGTGACCATTTTCGCGGCGAAGGTGCCGCTGATGGTGCGGAGCCAAATGGGAGAGCCGGGGAGGACGGTGCGCGGGCCGGGGCGGGGGAAGGTGAAGAGGGAGCCGCCATTGGCGGTATTCACGACGCGGATCCGGTCGGGGATGACGGCGTCACCGGTATTCTCGACATAGGCGGCCCAGTAGGGGCCGATGACGACGGGCTTCTGGGTGGAGGCGGAGCCGGTGAAGGGTGTCGCGGCGCGGAAGGTCTCAAACGCGGTCGCCGATGGGGCGATGAGGAGCGTGAACGCCAGCGTGAGGAGCGCGAGGGTGAGGCGGAAGGGCCGGAGAATGGGCATCGTGAATGCGCGGTGGGTGAACGGGTGAACGGGCGCGCGCAGAGGGGAGATGAGTGGAAGAGAAATGGGAAGAGATAAGATGTGAAGAATTGAGGAAGGAGGGTGGTGTGGGTGGATGTGCTTTTTGGTGTGGGGGATTGAGTTGTGGGGAGTTGCGTGGGATTGGGGGTTTGGGTGTGGTGGTTTTAAACGGGGTGAATGGTGGCGAGGCGTTTGATGCGATGATGGTGGCGCCAGGTGAGGAAGGTGGTCCAGGGAAGGAGGAAGGTGAGGGCGATGAGCCACCAGGCGAGCGAGGTGCTGCCCTCGTCGCCAGCGTAGATGTGGTAGAATGACGTGGGGAAATAGTCGCTGAAGGTGGCGGGGCCGGAAGGTGCCGACTGGAACTCCCAGGGGGTGATGGCGTTGCCGGGGAGCGAGAAGCGGTCGAAGGTGAGCGAGCCGCGCTTGCTTTCTACGATGAACACCGTAGTTCCGCGGGCGAGTGTGAGCTCGTCGTCGCGGGTGGTAGATCTGATCCACGCCCAGAGGATGAAGGCGAGGATGAGGAGGCCGAACCAGAGGGACTTCCAGCGGTGGAGGGGGCGGGGCATTGGGGGAAGTGAATCAGCAATCACGGATCTTCCAATCTGCAATCAGACTGCCGCTGCGCGAAGGGAGGGAATGAGAAGGGGCGATTGGTGGAAGGCGAGCGCCGAACGTGGAAGAGGCTGGGCGACAGGAGTGCCGCCGCTCGTCAGGGCAGGCAGAGATCGTGGCTTTGGTTGGCGGTGCGGTCCTATCCCAGCCGGAACGACGCAGTCGTCCCGCTACGAGGAAAGAAGAGGCGGGGTGCGAACTACTGCGTATCTAGTATCTGCGGCGTTTGGGGGGCGGGGGGGCGGGGTGGCCGTTGCGGCGGAGGAGTTTTTCGATGACGGGGAGGTCGAGCTTGAGGCCGTCGTCGCTGAGGTGGCGCTGGGGTTTGCCGGCGTGGAGTTCATCGAGGACGCGGCGGAGCCAGCGGAGGGCGCGGGGGTCGTGCTCGGGGATCCAGTGGCCGGACTTGGTGCGGAATTCGTAGCCGAAGTCGAGGTGGTGCGTGAAGAGCTGGCGGGCGAGGCCCCAGTCGGATTCGACGCGGGCGACGAGGTCGTTTTCCTTGAGCTCCAAGACCTTGACGACGATGCCGGGGCGGAGGCGGCCGACGTAGTCATTGATCCGGGCCGGGCCCAGGCGGGGCTCGGCTTTTCGCCAGGTGGGGTCGGGCGGGATCATGTGTTCATGAGAACACTTTTCCGGGTGGGTGTAAAGGAGGGGCGCTAACAGGTGGGGGGAGGCGGGAGTTTCCAGCATCGGGCCGCAAGACGCATGAGGTGTCCCTTCAGGACACGATGCCCGGGGATGATGCTACCCGGCACTGCGTGCCGGGCTTTTATGAGCCGTGCCTTTGGCACGAAGAGGTGGATGGAGGGTGTGGGACGCCGCTGGGGTGGCTTCGATCGCATTCTCACGAATGCGCCTACGGAGGGTGGGCGGGCCGCGTTATGGGTGGCGGTGTCTTAGGCCGTTGGGGGCTCGAGGAGTCGGGAAGGGTGATGAGAGCACTGATCTCATGTGCCAGCGACAGGAGTGTCGCTGCTCCTTATGGGGCATTTGGTGCGGTGAGCTTTTAGAACGGCTTCGACCGCACTCGGAGAGTGCGGACCACGATGGGGGTGCTACTCCTCGATGCGGACGAAGTAGGGGTCGCCGTGGCCGGTGATGTTGACGACGGCCTTGTAGATTCCGCTTGGGGCTTGGCCGGTGTAGATGCCGGTGACGCTGTTGAGGTTGTCGGGGAAGCCGTCGTGGAGGTTGTTGCTGCCGCGGACTTTCCAGGTGATTTCGCCGGGGTTGGCGGGGCGGCCGGAGAAGTCGATGTAGAGGACATTGCCGACGCGGGAGCAGCCGATGATCTGGGGGGCGGCGGTCAAGGAGGCATCGCTGGCGAAGACGTGCGCGCCGGTGAAGTCGATGGCCTCGGTGAAGTGCAATTCGTAGAAGTCATTGCCGGTGTTGTCCTGCGGGGGCCCTGGGGGCTGGGTGGTGTAGAAGCGATTCTCGCGGAGGGCGCGGGACTTGGCGATCATGACGAGGGAGGCGAAGGGCATCTTGCCGCCGGAGGTTTGGTCGGCGGGCTTTTGCAGGAGATCGCCTGCGGTGAAGGTGCGGGAGATGACGGGTGTCGTGTTATTCTGAATGATGCCGGCGAGGGACATCGGGAAGCTTTTGACAAGGTCCGTGGTGGGGTTCTGGGTCTGGCCCTTGAGGAGGTCCACTTGGAAGTCGGTGGGGCCGGTGATGACCGGAGCGGTGCGCATGGACTTGGCCTGGACGTTGATGGTGTCGGTCAGCTTGATGAGGACGAAGCTATCGGTATGGTTGTGGGCTGCCTCGAAGCTGTAGAGGGTGGCCGGCGGGCGGACGATGTGGGCGGAGAGGCCATCGGTCTGGAAGCCGGCGTTGGGTGAACCGAAGATATTGAAGCGTGATGCAACGGCTTCGACGCCGAGGAGATTGGCGGTGCGTTTGTCGCGATTGGTGAAGTCGTTGCTCGCATTCCAGTCGAAGAAGGAGCGGGGCATGTAGTCGGCGGCGGTTTCCAAGCCCCAGGTCCAGATGGGCTCCACCCATGCGGAGAAGGTTTTGCTCTCGCCGGGGAGAAGCTTGATGGGGTCTCCGGGGGTGCTGTTGCCTTTCAGCTCGGTAAGCAGGAGGGTGAAGGTCTTGCGGGCATCGGGATTGCTTTCGTTCGCGAGCTGGAAGCGGGCGAGGCCGAGGAAGCTGCCGCTGGCAAATTCGGAGCGGAGGTAGACGTCGTTTTTCTTGAAGGAGAAGCCGACGGGCGGGTCGGAGATTTTGACCCGGGCGCGGGTCATCGTCAGGGTCTCATTGTAGGGATTGTAGAGGGTGACGATGGGTTCGTAGACGAGATGAGGGGAGGCGTAGTTGGTGCTGCCCTGGGGCTGTCCGTAAGTGTTGTAGAAATTGATGCGGTCGCTGATGCTATTGTAGTGAGAGACCATGGAGAAGAGGAGCTCGACCCTGGAAATCACGGGGTAGCCGGGCTGCGGGGTGCCCTGGGCGGATGCGGTGGATGGGAGGGCGCCGAGGAGGGCGAGGGGGAGAATGACGGCGCGGAGGGTGGAGGAGTGGAGGGCCATGGGTTTGCGGGGGTAGCGGGCTGTTAGAGTGGGTTCGTCGCGTTCTCACCTTTCTTTGGCGAAGGGTAAGGAGCGATGGTGAACGCGGCTACGGGTGGTGATGTGGATCGCGATAGTGGCGGCGTTGTCTTCGGCCGTTGGGGACTCGAAGAGTCGGGAAGGGTGATGGGGCGTTGAGATCCTGTGCCAGCGACAGGAATGTCGCTGCTCCTTATGGCGGGTGTCGCTGCTCCTTATGGCTGGCTGCTCCTTATGGGGCTATTCTTCGATGCGGATGAAGTATTGGTCGCCGTGGCCGGCGATGTTGATGGCGGCCTTGTAGATGCCGCTGGCGGATTGGCCGGTGGTGACGGTGGTGACGCTGTCGAGGTTGTCGGGGAAGCCGTCGTGGAGATTGTTGCTGCCGCGGACTTTCCAGTTGTTGATGCCGTAGAGGTCGGCGCGGCCGGAGAAGTCGATGTAGAGGGTATCGCCGCTGCGGGTGTAGGCGATGATCTGGGGGGCGCCGGTAGGGGCGTCGCTGGCGAGGATGCCGGTGCCGAGGGTGAAGTCCTGGACTTCGGAGAAGTGCATCTCGTAGAGGTCGCTCGCGGGGACGGCGGGGGTGGTGTAGAAGCGTTTCTCACGCAGGGCCCTGGACTTGGCGATCATGGTGAGGGAGGCGAAGGGGGACTTGCCGCCGAGGGTTTGATCCGTGGGTTTCTGCAGGAGGTCCCTCACCTGATAGGTGCGCGAGATGACGGGCTGTGCGGGGTGCTGGATGAGGCCGGTGAGGCTCATGGGGAATGACTTGATGAGCGTGGCGGGTGGGGATGAGGTCTGCTTCCTCATGAAGTCGACCTGGAAGTCCGCGCCGGTCTCGGGGGGATTGGGGTTCGTCCGCATGGTCTTGGCCTGGACGCTGACGGTATCGGTCATCTTGATGGAGACCCAGTTGGGACTGGTGAAGAGGGTGCCGGTTTCGAAAGAGTAGAGGGTGGCAGGTGGGCGGCCGGAGGTGAGGCTGAGGCCATCGGTCTGGAAGCCGGCACGATTGTAGGGGGCGGAGGAGCTGATGGCTTCGATGCCGAATTGGTTCTGGGTGCGGTTGTCGACATTGGTGAAGTTCGAATAGAAATTCGAGTCGAAGAACGAGCGCGAGTAGCCACCGGCGAATTCCAGACCCCAGGTCCAATTGTTCTCCATCCAGGTGCCGAAGGTCTTGCTCTCGCCGGGTTGGAGGGTGACGCGGATGCCGGGTTGCGGGTTGGTGGGCGGGTCGCTGAGGCGGAGGGTGAAGGTCTTGCGGGCGGCGGGGTTGGATTCGTTGGTGGCTTGGAAGCGGGCGAGGCCGAGGAAGTTGCCGGCGGCGAAGTCGTCGCGGAGGAAGACGCCGTTTTTCTTGAAGGTGAAGCCGATGGGTGGGTCCGAGATCTTGACGATGGGATCGATCAGGGACATCGGGACATTGTAGGGATTGTAGAGGGTGACGGTGGGTTCGTAGACGAGGAAGGGGACGGCATAGTTGGCATTGCCCAAGGGGGAGCCGTGGTCGTTGTAGAAGTCGATGCGGTCGAAGACGCTGTTGTAGTGGGTGACGAGGGAGAAGACGAACTGGACGCGGGTGATGATGGGATTGCCGGGAGAGGGGAAGTTCTGGGCGCGTGCGGTGGATGGCAGAACGCCGAGGAGGGCGATGGCGAGTGGGAGGGAGCAGCCGCGGAGGGTGGAGTGGAGGGCCATGGTGCGCGGGGTGGGATGGGCTTTTGGGTTTTGAGGGGTCGGAGGGAAGATGCGACTATCTGGGGAGATATTCTATTCAGGGATTTTTTGAAGAGGGGATTTGGCGGCTGTTGGGTGTGGCGGCCATTCGCGTCCGTGGTGGGGATGGGGGATTTGCGCGCTGATCTTGAGGTGTTTCTGTGAAGTTTCGGTGAAACGGTGTGATATGCGGTGTGAGATGTTGAGGGGAGGTTACGCCTTTCCGCAACGCCGTTGGCGTAGGTGACTCGTGTGCGTTGACCCGGGGTAGCCTCCTGCGTCGGCAACCCCGGGCTTCAGGGTGTAGTCCCGTTGGGACAAAGAATTCGGGCCGTTTGGGGGATTCGGGTCTTTGGGGAATTCTGGTGCTTGGCGTTGGGAGAGGGTCGCATGTTTGGGCGACTGGCGGGGTTGCTTTGGGGGCGGCGATGGTTCTTTGTTGTACCCAAGCCCATGATTTTGATTTCGCGTTCCCGTTCCCGTGTTTGCGTTGGTTGCTGTGCTGCTTTGCTTGTGCCGATGGTGGCTAGGGCGGAGGTGACGGATCTGGCGTCATTGCCTTCGCCGGAGTTCAGTATCACGCAGGGGTGGTCGGATGCGAAGAGTGGGAGGTCGGTGAATGGGAATGCTTTGAAGGTTGGTGGGAAGGTTTATGAGTCGGGGATCGGGACGCATGCGAAGTCGGAGTGGAGCTTGCCGATCGGTGGGGAGGCGAGTGAGGTGAGCGGGGCGTGTGGGGTGGATGATGAGGTGAGTGAGAAGGCTTCGTTGCAGTTCGTGATCGAGGGGGATGGGAAGGAGCTGTGGAAGAGTGGGGTGATGCGGAAGGGTGAGGCGGCGGTTCCTTTCAAGGTGAGGCTGGATGGGGTGAAGGTTTTAAAGCTGCTGGTGAATGATGGGGGTGATGGGAGCTCGGACGATCATGCGGATTGGGTGGATCTGAAGCTGGTGCATTCGGGGAAGGCGCTGGCGGGGTATGCGAATGCGATCACGGTGGAGACGGGGGCGCTGGAGTGGACGTTCTCGGTGGCGGCGGGGAAGCTGGAGCAGCGGAGGTTTGGTCTGAAGAGCTCGCCGGACACGACGCGGGCGCCGGGGGTGTATGCGTATCCGGACTACATCGATCGGAATGCGGATGTGGCGTTGTTAGAGCCGACGCTGGATGTTCTGGGGGCGGATGGGTTGCGGAATGTGGCGCTGAGGTATGAGTCGAAGGAGGTGGTGAAGGTGGCGGAGGGAGTGACGCGGACGGATATCCGGCTGAAGGATGGGGTGAGTGGGATGGGGGTGGAGCTGCACTTTTTAGCGCATGAGAAGGAGGATGTGATCGAGGCCTGGTCGACGATTTCGAATGGGGGGAAGGAGGCGGTGACGTTGTTGAGGTTCGATTCGTTTTCGTTCTCGGTGGGTGGGAAGGACCTCCATCTAACAACTTTTCGCGGGGGTTGGGGTGATGAGATGAATTGGAGCGAGGACCGGGTGGCGACGGGGCTGCGGAGGATCGGCAACCAGAGCCTGACGCATCCGACGCACGGGTATAGCAGCAGCTTCGTGGTGAGCGAGGGGCCGGCGCAGGAGGAGGCGGGCAGGGTGATCGCGGGGTCGCTGGCGTGGAGCGGGAACTGGCATCTGGATTTCCAGAGCGAGTTCAAGGACACGGTGCGGGTGAGTGGTGGGATCAATCCGTTCCAGCCGCAGATGTTGAGAGCGGGTGAGGTGTTAGAGACGCCGCGGGTGATCCTGACGGTGTCTAACAGCGGGAAGGGTGCGGCATCGCGTAACTTTCACCGGTGGGCGCGTGAGTGTGGGGTGCGGCAGGTGGAGGTGACGAGGCCAGTGATCCTGAACAGCTGGGACGGGGCTTATTTCAGCTTCGATGAGAAGCGGCTGCTGGCGATGATGGATGCGGCGGTGAAGGCGGGGGTGGAGATGTTCGTGCTGGATGACGGATGGTTCGGCAACGGGGTGAATGCGCGGAACAATGATGATGCGGGTCTGGGGGATTGGCAGGTGAACCGGGAGAAGCTGCCGCATGACATCCAGTGGCTGGCGGAACAGGCGCATGAGCGGGGGCTGAAATTCGGGCTGTGGGTGGAGCCGGAGATGGTGAATCCGCGGAGCGAGCTGTATGCGAAGCATCCGGAGTGGGCGGTGAAGTTGCCGGGGCGGGAGCAGCGGCTGGGGAGGAACCAGCTGCCGCTGGATCTTTCGAAGAAGGAGGTGGAGGAGTTTGCCTACGAGACGGTGGCGGGGTTGTTAGAGAAGTATCCGGGGATCGAATACATCAAGTGGGACAACAACGGGCACTTGCAGGATGCGGGTTCGCAAGGGGCGAGTCCGGAGGGGCAGATGAACATGACGACGGAGATGACGCTGGCGTATTACCGGGTGCTGGACCGGCTGGTGGCGAAGTATCCGAAGATCATTTTCCAGGATTGTGCGAGCGGGGGAGGTCGTGCGGAGTATGGCTCGCTGCAGCGGCATGCGGAGTTCTGGGGGAGCGACAACCAGAATCCGCTGAAGCGGCTGAAGATGCACTGGGGGTATTCGCACTTTTTCCCGCCGATGACGTGGGGGGCGCATGTGGCGGAGAGCTTCGATGCGGGGAAGTTTCCGATGAAGTTCCGGATTGATGTGGCGATGACGGCGCGGCTGGGGGTGGAGCTGGATCCATCGCATCTAAAGGCGGAGGAGCTGGGGGAGCTGCGGGAGGGGATCGAGGAGTACAAGCGGTTAAGGCCGCTGCTGCATGGTGGGGAGGTGTTTCGTGGGGTGTCGCCTTATGCGGGGGATGTTTGTACTAGTTCCGTCGTAGATGCGGGGAAGTCGCGGGGGGTGTTTTTTGCGTTCCGGACGGGGAATTATGAGAAGGCGATGGAGGGGCGGGTGAAGGTGCCGGGAGTGGATGCGGGGAAGAGGTATCGGGTGAGTGAGGCGCATGTGCCTGCGGGGAAGGTGGCTGTGCCGCATGTGAAGGCGGGGGTGTTTGAGGGGAGGGTGTTGTTGGAGGAGGGGTTGTTGGTGAATTGGGGGACTGGGGTGGAGAGTGTGGTGGTGGAAATCGCGGAGGATTAGTTGCTAGTTTTGACCTCCGGTCCACGCGGTTTGCCGCTTCGCGGAGGGATGATCGTCGCTATCGCGACTGCTGCGTTCAGTTTTCAGTTTTCAGGAAAGGCATCGGGGTTGTGGACGCGTTGTCACCAACGCGCCTGCGGTTGGTGTGATGGCGCGTGGGGTGGTGATGCGGGCCGCGAGCAGCCGGAACGACGCAGTCGTTCCGCTACGAGGCGGAGGGCGCTCGGTGTCGCGTGAGTCGCCGGTGAAGCTCGCTTTACCCTGAGTTCACGCGTTCTCACGAACGCGCCTACGGTTGGAAGTACGGGGGGTATCGTAGTTCGTGTACCGTCCCGCCATTGGAGGGCGGCGTGGCTTGAGACGAGAAACCCGGGGTGGCGCTGGCGCTTGCCCCGGGCTATTTCATTTCGCCCCTTTTTGGGGCTGAAGAGTTGGCGATGCCTCTTTGTTTTTTTGGAGGCTGGGAGAGGGCTCAGCAGGGGCTGAAGGCGGGGAGGCTGAGGCTCCAGACGCCGAGGAGGACGGTGGTGGGATCGGGGATGCTGATGAGCTGGTAGCCGCCGTGGGTGGTGCCGATGCCGACGTTTGAGACGTTGGAGGGATCGAGGTGGAGGGAGCCGGTGGCGGGGACCTTGGGGCCGCGATAGAGGCCGAGGGATTTGACGGAGCCTTCGCCGTCCTCGACGAGGAAGAGGTAGGTGAGATTGCCGGCGGCGCCCATTTGCGTGGAGCCGGCGGAGGTGAAGGCGCCGTGGGCGTAGGGGGCGGTGCGGACGATGCCGGGGCTGGTGCCGGAGGTGGTGCCGATGGCGTCGGCGAGGAGGGAATCGAAGGTGGCGGAGGGAGCGCCGAGCATGGAGTTCACCGAATTGTAGATGGCGGCCTGGAAGGCGTATCCGGAATCGGTGAGGGAGATAAAGATGGCGCGGCCGCCGGGGGAAAGGGTGGGCGTGTTTCCGCGGGTGATGAGGCCGGCGCCACTGCTGGCGGCGGCGGAGAGGGGGATGGCGGCGGGGGTGCAGGCATGGCGGAGCGCCCGGGTGAGGGGGCCGGTGGGCCGTGGCTGGAGATTTGCCGGGGTCATGCTGTTTTGATGGGTGAATCCTTTAAGGGTGAAATCGTGAGAAGCGAGGTGACGTTTTTCCGGTGAAGGGATGGCGTGATTTCTCTCTCGCTCTTCATACGAACGTTTCAGCGCTCAATTTACTTAGCCATCATTCCGCGGAGGATGGACCAGGCGATGAAGTGGGGGAGGAGGATGAGGGCATTCGCGGCGAGGAGGCGGAGGAAGCGCTGCTGGCTGGCGAAGAAGTGCTCGCTGCGGGCGAGGAAGCAGTGGGTGAGGAGGTGGAGGGCGAAGAGGAGGAGGTAGCCGGCGGCGAACCAGAGGGGCGGGGCGAAGCCGGGGCCGATGAGGAGATTCGCGATGCGGCCGGAGAGGAGGCCGCAGACGGCGGCGAGAAGGGCGGCGGCGCTGACGGGCATCGGGAAGAGGCGGATGGCATCGAGCGGCGAGTGGATGGAGAGGGAGTGGCGGCGGGCGGCGGGGGCATCCGGCTGCTGGTCGGAGGTGAGGCGCGGGGTTTCCTCGATGTGGTGGCGGCTGCGGAAGAGTGCGAGCTCGTCATCGAGATCCGCGGCGAGTTCGTCCGCCTGGCTGATGCTGATGCTGGTCACGGTGGCTGGAACACGGAAGCGCGGACGGTGGTTGCGGAGGTGACGGGAAGTTCCGGGCTGCTGCTGTTGCTGCTGAGGCCGCGGCTGTTCGCCGTGGGGATACCAGCGCCGCTGTTTCGTGGCGACGGGATCGGCCGGGGCGGGAGCGGGA
Source organism: Luteolibacter sp. Y139 (assembly GCF_038066715.1). Taxonomy (NCBI): domain Bacteria; kingdom Pseudomonadati; phylum Verrucomicrobiota; class Verrucomicrobiia; order Verrucomicrobiales; family Verrucomicrobiaceae; genus Neoluteolibacter; species Neoluteolibacter soli. The sequence goes on from NZ_JBBUKT010000005.1 coordinate 60,816, forward strand.
GTGAGATTGGCGGGGGCGGCGGGGATGACGGGCGCGGGCTGAAGCCAGAGTGGCAGCGGGGCGATGGGCCGGCGCGGGTGGGAAGAGGTGGCGTGAAGGACATCGTCCAGCACGGTCAGGCCGTCGGCGGAGGGCGCGAGTGGAAGCCCGGGAATGGGCAAGGGGCGGCAGTGCATTCGGGGAGTGTGGAGAGGTGTGATCGCCGGGGAGATCGCCGCTCGTTCCAATCCTGCCCTCTTTCCTGCTCGCTGTCGTGTGGCATGCACTCGTCCCGCACGAAGGACGAGCTGCAAGAGCAGATCACGACCATCGTGCGGGGCGGTGTTGTTGCTTGCTCCAAATGGAGCGATTGGTTCTCTCCCCAGAGAACGAAACAAGGGTGGCAAACGACGTGCCAAATCGGTCCAAAAGGCCGGGGTCAATGATCTTCAATGGATCTTAAGAGAGCGTATCTCCGGTGGGTGGGTGAGGGTGAAAAGATAGTCCGCAGTTATTGCATGATTTCCCCTGCAAGTTTTGCGGACAATGCAGGGTGGTGGGGAGGTTTGGTCCGAATTTCCCCCTTTGTGGCAAGGGTTTTGCGGGGTGGACGAGGAAAGGAGGTGTGAAAGGGAGGGCGGTGAGAGCTTGTGGGATGAAGATAACGAATTCGCTTTATTACGTATGATTTTGAGCGGGGGGGTGTTATTTGGGGTGATGATGCATTTAGCAACGTGTGAGCGATTTTTGTTAGCGGTCGCTTGCTTTGTGGAATTTCTGGAAAACGTTGGGGCTTTTTCTCCTCTCTCCAATGCAAACTCCAGTATCCCTCGAAACCATCCGCGGTACGATCGTGAAGCGCCAACGGGCGAGATTTGTTTATGAGCGGCGGACGCCGATGGTGGCGGATCTTTACCTGCTCGGGCATGCGCGGCGGAGCTCGGCGTATGTGGTGATGGCGTGGTGTGTGGAGCCGACGCCGGGATGGCGGGTGCTGCGGTATGCGGAGATCCGGGACTTCGAGCGGGTGGGGCCGGTGGATGTATTCCGCGGGGACTTCGATCCGTATGACCGGCAGATCATGACGATCGACACGCAGGTGCTCAATGGGGGCGGGCTGCGGAGGAATTGAGGGGATGCCGTGATGGTGGCGGTGGGGGGGCAAGGAAACGAGAGAAACGGACGAAAGAAGAAGGGCTGGGAATGGAGGGGCGCTAGCTTATGGCGGATGTGCCCGGGGGGCAGAAGATGCAAAGGGTGGGCGCGCGAAGGTGAGTCCGATTGGACGCATGAGGTGGTGGGTGTGCACCCGGGTGCTGCCCCGCAGCAGGGCTGCTGGCTTTGAGCGGCAGCAGGCTGCCGCAGTCCGGGTCTCCGACAACTCGGGCGGAGTCTTGGGGGAAAAGACGCCGGAAACCCGCCTCAAGTTTGCGCCATTCGGGGCGACGAAACGAGGTGTGGATCGGGCGCTTCAGGCGAGGGCGGAGGAAGAATTTCAACCGCGAAAGAACGCGGATGGGCGCGAAATTTTCAGAGGGGGATGGCGGAGGGAACTCGCTGGAAGTGTGGTGGCGGTGTTTGCGCGTGGACGGTGGGCGAGGTGAGGGAGCGAGGATTAGCAGAACGCAATGAGTGGCGGCAGATTGCGCTTCGGATGTTAAGGGAAATGGAGGGGTGGTGGCGGTTTTCAATGAGTTGCGACGGGGATGCGGGTGGTCGCTGATTTGCTTTCAAGGAGATCCCCCCGTGCGGCGGCGGGCTCGATGTGTGGTGACGGTCACTCGAGCCCGCCGCCAAATTCGGATCTCCATCATCAACGACATCATGACTCACTTCTTCCTCTTGCGATGAGCTTTACGACTGCCTTCATGACCGATGCGGAGCCGCTGCCGACGTGGTGTGCTCCTATCTTGAGAACGCTGACGCGTGCTCATCCGGAGCAATCGGTGGAGGAGGTGGCGCAGGCGATCCGCGAGGCGCTGGTGGTGCAGCGCGCGTATCACGTGGCGACGCCGATCGAGGATCTCGCGAGGCAGTTGCTGGAGGATCGGCCGTGAGTGTGGTCGCTCCCTTTCTTTTTCATCCTCCTCTCAACCTAACAAAAAAAACGCACATGAAAACGACACCATTGGCAATCGCCGTGGCTGCGCTGGGAGTGATCCTTCCCGCGACGGCCCAGGTCACGCAGACCGAGAAGAAGACGGAAGTCCGCGAGAATGCGGACGGATCAACGACGGAGAAGCACACAACCACGACGAGGACCTTCAATCCTGAAGCGAAGACGAAGGTGGTGAAGTACTTCGATACCTACAAGACGGATCGCTACGGGCTGCCGCCAGCGTATGTGTCCAGGCTGAAGGTGAAGGAGATCCCTGCGGGCTGGCGCACCACGGCGATCGCGCCCGGCGTGGTGATCACGGAGAAGGAGCGGCCGTATCTGGTGGAGGCTCCGCCGGAGCTGATCCAGGTGCTGCCACCTCCGACGCCTGATGTGCAGTACTACATGGCGGGCGGCAATGTGGTGGCGGTGGACAAGACCTACAAGGTGGTGGACTCGATCCAGATCCCCTCGGTGAAGATCACGGTGGACGATTGAAACCCACGTCCTGCCGGCGCGGCCGCTTTCTTCCCCGATCTCACGGCGGAGGCAGGCGTGCCGCGCGCTTCGTTTTTGATGGGGAGGATAGTGACCTGTTAGAGGGAGGGGCGATGAAGGTATGAGCGCGGAGGATATGGCATTGGCGGTGGTACTGCTGGGGGTGCTGGTGCTATCGCTGTGGCTGGTGAGGGAGGGGTGAGGAGGAGCCTGGTGGAAACGGTGGGGTGGCTTTCCACCCGGAGATGCGCTAGGACGGTGGCGAGCCGATGAAACGCGGGGAGGAGAAGAGCATTTGGATGCGGGATCCGCGCGGGGAGGCCTCGGGCGACATGCTGGATCTGGCGTATGCGCCATCGGGCGGGCGCGGGAAGCAGTGGCTGGCGGGAGTGGTGCTGGCGGCGGTGCCGGTGATCTACGGGATCTGTAGTATTCAGCGGGGATGGACGACGATGTTCGGCTCGCGCGGAATGGATGAGAGGATTTCGGGCGATGCGGGGTTTTGGCTGGCGGTGGCGTATATTGCGATCGGGGCGTTCTGCCACTTTCACTGGTTCTGGGGGCTGAGCGAAAGGCTGTGGCGGTTCAGCGAGGGGATGAAGGTGGCGGCGCTGCTGGTGTTTCTGCCGGCGTTCGGGTGGGGGATGTGGGTGGCGTTTGTTTGAGGATGGGAAGTGCCGGGTGATCGGTGATGGTGATCAGTGATCCGTGGAAAGGCATCGGACTGGTGGATGAACGAACCGGGGAGACGCAGGGGTCGCGGAGTTGCCGGAAGAAACGAAGCGCCAAGAGAAACGAGGCGTCGAAAGAAGCGAAACGCCCGCTTGCGTGTGCTGTCCATTTGGAAGGATGGACGTGGCAGCGGCGTCCGCAGCCCCTCTCCGAACCACGGACGCCAAGTTTATTGCTGCGGGGCAAAGGTGCCTGTCATTGAGGGGGATGCAAGTGAAAGATGAGTGGGGGGAACTACGCAGGAGATGTGCGTGGGTGGCGGGAAGCTATCTTGGATGGCGGGGTGGATTTGGGACATGATTGGCGCTCATGCGGTGACGGTGGACGGGGCCGGGTGCTGGTGGGATGTGGCTGCGGGGTGGGGCGTGGGACGCAGGCAGGTGCTTCCGCGGCTGGTGAGCGGAAGGAGGGTGAAGGTGGCCGGGGAGATGAACCGGCGGGTGCGGGTGCTTATCTCGATCCGGTGAGGTGGGTATGACCGGGGCTCATGAGCCGGGTCGGCGTGGAAGGCGGGTGGTGGTTCCTGTGAGGTCCGGACGCCGCGGGTGCTTCGATCTGCGCCGGTGGCCGGGTGGGCGGTTCCGGGGGATGGATGGCGGGGTTTGCTCGAGGTTTTGCGCTGATGAGAGGTGGGTGAAAATGAAACGCCCGCGGGCTGAAGATTTCAGCCGCGGGCACTACTGCTTACACACACATTTGCAAACACACCGTCCATCGGTCGATCGATGGCACACCTTGTTTTCTTTGCTTGGGAAAATCGGAGGCGTTAGTGGCACCCGCGGCCCCTCCCCGAGCCACGGGCACCAAAGCTAACGCTGTGATGGAAGATGCGCTGGAATGATGAGGGCGCAAGGGACGGATGATGAATTTTTGGTGAGCGGGATGCGAAGAAGTGCAGAGTGATCGGTGATCAGTGATCAGTGGAACAGCCTCGGACTGTCGGGGGAACGAAACGGAGAGACGGGGAGGTCGCAGAGGAAGCGCGGAGGAGAGAAGGTGTCTCGGGGCGATCGGGTGAGGGTGTAGAGGATGGAAGGTGGGTGGCTCGCTAGGAGGGTTGTATCTGTGAGAGGCTTTTATCTAACAGAAGTGGTTTGTGGCGTTGCCAACGCCAGGCGAGGAAGGTGAGCCAGGGGATGAGGTAGAGGAGAGTGATGAACCAGCACGCGATGCCGACCCTGATGATGTAAGGGCGATTCGGATGTTCGTCGTATCGCAAGGGGGCGGGAAGCAAACCCGGGTTCCAGGGGCGAGAGGTGGAGTCGAAGGTGATGAGAGGAGGGTGTGGGCCGGAGAAGTGACCGTAGGCGCAATCCCACTGGAGGTATCCGCCGCGGCTCCGGAGGAAATGGATGATGCCGGGCTGGACGAAGAGGCAAATGCGATCGGAGTGGCTGCGGGATTTCGCCCATGCCCAGATGAGGAAGAGGAGGATGATGAGGCCGAGCCAGAGGGATTTCCAGCGGTGGATGGGACGCGGGGGCATGGAAGAAGTGCCGGGTGATCAGTGATCGGTGATTTGAGCCGGATGGATCAGGAATAGTCAGCGGCTCCGCTTCGCTTCGCGAAGTTGTGGAAAGGCACGGGTCTGGTGCGGGGAACGAAACGCGGAGAAGAGGAGATGTCTCGGGACGACAGAGGTGTCGTCCCTCCTCAGGGCGCTGGGGTGGTGCGCGCTGAAGGGGCGCGGGTCAGTGGTCGGAGAGCTTCTTGCCGGCGGGTTTTTCGATGGCGAATTTCTTGCCGGTCCAGTGGAGGTCGAGGGTGCGCTGGCCGTAGGTCCATGTCTTGCCTCGGCCGTCGGCGCGGTCGATTTCCTTCCAGGGGGCGGCTTCGATGGTGGTGTCGTTGCGGTGGGTGCGGAAGTGCATGGTCATGTCGACGGTGTCGGGGATGACTGTCCAGGTGACATCGATCCAGTCCTTGCCGACGGGTTCGAGGACGAAGGTCTGGTCGGCTTTGGGTGCGCCCTTCAGGAGGCCGGAGAAGGGCTTCTCCATGTGGATGAAGATGAGGGGCGGCTGGCCACTTGGGCGTGGGAGTTCCTTGGCCCAGATGATGGAGGTGGCTTTGACGTCGCCGCCATCGCTGTAGAAGTTGAGCCAGCCGTGGGGGGCATCGAGGCGCTGGGGGGTGGTGTCGGTGGCGAGTTCCTTGAAGAGGGTGGCGCGATTGGTGAGGGGGATATCGGCGAGGTATTTCGGCGGGAGGGTGGTGAGTGCGGCGCGGAAGGAGGCTTCATCGGCCGGCGCGGTGGTGGTGAGCGCGGCGATGGTGAGGAGGAGGGCGAGTGGTGGGTTTGTGGTTTTCATGATGTGATGGTAACGGGAGATGGGTGGAGGTTATTGCGCTACCTTACGTTGGCTGTGGGTGGGAGGCTTTCCGGATGCGCTGCCATCGCCAAGCGAGGAAGGAGAGCCAAGTGAGGAGGTAGAGGAGGGTGATGAGCCAGAGGGCGATGCCGTGGCTGGTGAAGGTGGGTTGGGGTGGCTGCAGATCGCGGTTCTCGATCTTGATGGGTGGCTTGAACCAGTCGCCGGCTTGTTTGCGGGAGACGGCGATGGTGTGGAAGCGGCCGGGCGGGCCGGTGTAGGGGCTGCCGGGCCGGTAGGTGATAGTGTTCCACATGGCGTATCCGTCTGCGCTCTCGACGCCGGTCCAGGTGAGGGAGTAGAGCTGAATGATGACGCCATCGGCGTGGGTGCGGCTGCGTGCCCAGGCCCAGGTGAGGAAGAGAAGGATGATGAGGCCGAGCCAGAGGGATTTCCAGCGGTGGATAGGGCGCGGGGGCATCGGGAAGAGGTGCCGGGTGATCGATGGTCGATGGAAGAGCCCTAGACTTGTTGGAGGAACGAAACGCAGAGACGGGGAGGTCGCGGAGGGGGCGCGGAGAAGAAGGGATGGTGAACTCTGAATAGGGAATGGAAGCCGGGGAGAGAACTCCGGCGCGGAGTGTTCCTTGTCTCAGGATTCCTTCTTTGTTGGAGTTTCGGAGGGCGGGTGGATGCTTGTTCCGAGGTGTTTCATTCGTCGTGATCTCCAGATGAGGAGGAAGGACCATGAGATGAGGAAGATGAGGATGAGGAACCACCAGGCGAGGGTGAGGGTCCATTCGCGCCATGGTCCGTGTTTGTCCGCGCTCTGGAACTTGAACGGAGGCTGGAGCAATGGCGGGTGGTCTTCCTGTGGATCCTTCGAGGTGCGGAGTCCGGGCGGGAAGAAGCTGTTAGAGAGTCCGTGTCCGGTCGAGTCGCTGGTGATGTGGAGGCTGAGGGCGCCGGTGGTGGTGTTCGCGGCGATGTCGAATTTCGAGCCGGTCCAGGCGATCTGCCGGTTCCATCCTGCGCTGGAAAGCCACGTCCCGCAGAGAGAGATGAGGATGAAGATGCCGAACCAGAAGGTTTTCGAGCGGAGGATAGGGCGCGGGGGCATGAGCGGAGATTGGATGGATAGCCGGAAGAAAATGCGCGGGAACGGGTGATCAGGTCAGGGTTGGTGGGTGGGGTGGTGTTTCATGCGTCGCCGGCGCCAGAGGAGGAAGGCGAGCCAGGGGATGAGGAAGAGGAGAATGAGGAACCAGAATGATAGGGTGAACGACCAGTTGCCGTCCGCGTGATAGAAGGTCCAAGGCAGCGGCAGCCACATCGGCGAAGGGTCGGTAGGGTGACTAGAATAGCAGAGGAAGCCTGAGGGTGCCTTGGTTGGCGGGGGAAAGCGATGCCGGCTGATCTGGACGGTTCCTTCCTCGAAGTCGCCACTGAACTGTGAACGGTAAGAGGGAAGGCACCAGGCGATGTGCCATTCGGTTCGGAAGGAGTAGGCCCATCCCCAGGAGAGGAAGGTGAGGACGAGGAGGCCGAGCCAGAGGGATTTCCAGTGGTGGATGGGGCGCGGGGGCATCGGGAAGAGGTGCCGGGTGATCGGTGATCGGTGGAAAAGCCCTAGACTTGTTGGAGGAACGAACGGCGGAGACGGGGAGGTCGCAGAGGAAGCGCGGAGAAGAGGGGATGGTGAACTCTGAATAGGGAATGGAAGCCGGGGTGAGAACTCCGGTGCGGGGTGTTCCTTGTCTCAGGATTCCGTCTTTGTTGGAGTTTCGGAGGGCGGGTGGATGTTCGCTCCGAAGGGTTTCATGCGTCGCCGGCGCCAGATGAGGAAGGCGAGCCAGGCGAGGAAGAAGAGGAGGATGAGATACCAGTGGGCGAAGGTCAGTTGGCCGCTGCGGAAGGGTCTCACGCTGCCATCGTGCCAGCTGATGGATGCGGCGGAGGGGAAGCGGGGCTGGCGGGAGCGGAGCGGTACGCTGTAGGCGCGGGGCCAGTTGGGGCTGGTCCCGGAACTCCACTGTAGCGAGACCTTGCCGGCCTCATGCTCGATGAAGATGTAGAGGCCGTGTGGGCCGAGATCGAAGCTGAGCTCGTCGCTGTAATGGCGGGAGCGCTGCCACGCTACAGCAAGGCAGAGGAGGGCGATGATGCCGAGCCAGAAGCTTTTCCAATGATGGATGGGGCGCGGGGGCATTCAACCGGGGAGGAGATCATGGTTTGGCGATCTTCCAATGATGAATGTGGATGATGGAGGGAGTTTGGATGTTTTGGAACGAGAGGACGACAGGGGTGTGGTCCTTCCATCGGGGCGTGGGGGTGAGATGGAGTCGAACGGTGCTGCCCCGCAGCAGGGCTGCTGGCATTGAGCGGCAGCAGGCTGCCGCAGTCCGGGGTCTCCGACGGCTGGTGCGGAGATGAATGGCGGGGCGGAGTTGTCAGGTCCCCCCTTTCATCATGGCTACGGAGGGGTGGCGCTGCCGGTGTCTAACAGGTGGCGCTTGCGGCGGTGCCAGAGGGCGGTGGTGGTGAGCCAGGCGGGGAGGTAGAGGGCGAGGACGAACCAGTGGGCGAGGCGGAGTTCGGTGCTGTGGCGGATGTGGGTTTGTTCGGATTGCCAGGCGATGGCTTGGGGGAAGAGTGGGGCGGGAGGTTCGTTCCAGGAGGTGTCGCGCCGGAGTCCGGTGATGGCGAAGTGGATGTTGGACGAGAGCGGACGGGTGAGGGCGAGGCGATAGGTGCCGGTGTCGGTGCCGGCGAGGATGAGGAAGGGTGGGGTGCCGTATTGGGCCCAGCCGAGGAAGGGACGGGTGCCGAGCCAGATCCAGGTGAGGAAGATGAGGGCGGGGAGGCCGAGGAGGAAGAGGCGGGAGCGGTGCATGATGGAAATGACGAATTCCCGAATGAGGAATGAGGAACGGAGCGAGCGGAGGAGGGTGGGTTCTAGCTTTCCTTCAATTCTTCATTCGATGCCGGAAATTCGTCATTGGGTGGGATGGCGATGCGTTTCATTTGGCGGTGCTTGTGGTGCCGCCATGTGGCGTTCATGGCGAGCCAGAGGAGTGTGTAGATGAGGGTGATGAACCACCAGGCGATGCGGGTGTGGTGAGCGTTTGTATCGAAGGGGTCTTTGGGGTGAATTTCCGGAGCGATGGCGGGAGGAAGCCACGAGGGGTCCAAGCGCAAGGGATCGTCATAGGAGAGGAATTGAGGGGATGTGCCGGGTTCCGAAGCAAGGAAGAGGTATTCCAGGAATCCGGCCTTGCTGGTGAACTCGGCGTAGCAGATGGGCGGGATCTCTGCCATGAAGGTGGTCTGCCGTGAATTGGAGCGGGTCCATGCCCAGAGGCAGAAGATGAGGCCGGGGACGCCGAGCCAGAAGAGGAGGGAGCGGTGGAGCGGGCGCGGGGTCATGAAGAGACGAGGCGAACATTGAGCATCGAACGCCAAACGTCGAATCTTCAGTGGAAGAGGCCCGGGGGAGTATGGTGGGGATGGTGTTGATCGGTGATTGATTTGGCGGGTGGGATGAGTCATATCATCGACGCCAATCGATCACGATCCACCATGAAGGCGCACCTTATTGCCATCGCGTTGTCGGCCCTTGCCGGGTTTGCGGTTTTCGCGGAGGAACCGAAAGCGGGGAGCGTGGCGGCGAGTGGGAATCTGATCATGCATGTATTCCACTCGGTGGACGATCCGCCAAAGGCGCTGGTGGTGGAGTTGACCGATGACTACGGATTCATGATCTTCAACGGGGGCACGGAGGAGAAGCCGAAGCTGCTGATCATGACCGGCTCGCGGAAGGAGAAGAAGCTTGCCGAGGCGAGGACGTGGGAGGATGCGGAGAAGTTGTTAGAGAAGATCCCGGCGGGATCGAAGGTGCATTATTATGGGAAGTGCTTGATGCCGACGTATTACGGTTTGCCTGAGAGCACTTGGAAGCGATGGGAGGCGCTGCTGAAGAAGCACAAGCTGATCTATGCCGAGGAAGAGGATCGGATCACGTGCACGTGCAGGGAGGGTGGGTGAGGGGAGGCGCTGGAAGCGTGGGATTCGGATCGGGGTGGTATGGCGGACGCTTGCACAACGCCGTTGGCGTAGGTGACTTGGTGGTGGGGCGACCCAGGGTAGCTCGTGCCTCGCAACCCTGGGCTTCAGGATTTAGTCCCGTTGGGACATTGGAACGTGGTCGCGGTGGGGCGTTGAGGCGCGAAGGAAAGGCATCGGGGATGTGAAGTCGACGGAACGTCGACACCCCTTATGGTCGGACTGGTGAACCGCACTCGGAGAGTGCGGACCACTATGGAGGCGATGCGGGCGTGGGAACGGTTTGGATCAGGGTGTGGTGGTGCGGGCGTTTGCGAGGGAATTGAGGGAGTCGAAGGCGGTTTGTTGGAGGGTGCCGGGAGGGAGTTGTTGGGCCCATTGGGTGGCGGCTTGGGGGTTGGTTTGGGCCCAGCGGGTGATGATGGCGATGACGGCGTCGGATTGGGGGCGGCCGGCGGGGAGATCGAGGGCGGCGAGGCGGGCGGCGGATTCGGGATCGGTGTCGCTCCAGGCGGTGGCGATGGCGGAGATGAGGGTTTGGCGGAGTGGGGAGTTGTCGTTGTTGCTGGGGATTTGGCGGGCCCACTCTAATGCGGATGATAGGTCCTGGGTGGCCCATTCCATGGCGGCGTGGGTTAGGAAGGTGTCGCGCTCGGGGCTTTGGGGGAGAGTGGTGGTGAGTTGGAGGGAGGTGAGGGGATCGGTGCGGAGGGCTTCGGCGGCGATGGTGAGGAGGGTGGTGTCGCGGTCGGTGGGGTTGGGGAGTTGCTGAGCCCACTTTGTGGATTCTGTTAGATTGAGGTTGGACCATTCGATGGCGACGTCGGCGAGGGATTGGTCGCGGAGTTGGCCGGGTGGGAGGTGTTGGGTCCAGAGGGAGGCGGCGGCAGGGTCGAGGGTGGTCCAGTGGTGGAGGAGGAGGGAAAAAGAAGTGCCGAGTGATCGGTGATTTGAGCCGGATGGATCAGGAATAGTCAGCGGCTCCACTTCGCTTTGCGAAGTTGTGATCAGTGGGAGAGTCGGACTGTTGGAGGGTGATTGGTCGGTGAGGGCGAGGAGGTGGCGGAGGGCTTCCAGGGTGGGGCGGATGTTGGTGGGGGAGATGCTGTGGAGGTAGGTGGTTAGGTTTTGGAGGCGGAGGGTTTCGTCGGGTTCGTTGGTGAGGGAGGTGAGGGTGGTGGTGAGGGATTGTAAGAGGTGTGGGGAGATGGGGGTGTTTTCGCGGGGGTGGGTATGGGAGGGAGAACGAGTGGAGCTGTTAGAGGAGTGGTTGGTGTTGGTGTTGGTGTTGGTGTTGGTGGTGAGCCAGAGGAGGGCGGTGGAGATGAGGAGGATGGATGCTGCGAAGGTGAGGGCACGGTGGGGGAAGGCCCGGGCGCGGGAGGGGCGCGGGGTGGTGGTGGGAGGGTGACTCTTTTGAGGGAGCTTGGTCATGTTTGCTGATGGTGGTGGCGGCAGTGAGGGATCACTCGGGCGGAATGAATTCCGCGCTCCCAGTGGGGCTGGAGTTGAGGTGAGCTGTTGGGGTGGGTTCCGCGTTCTCACGAACGCGCCTACGGTGGGTGGTGGGAGGCTTGGAGTGGTTGTTCGATTGAAGCGGGGACAGGAGTGTCCCCGCTCCTTAGGGGCTTGGTGGTGTGGTGGGCTGTTAGGGACCGTTCGGCCGGCCTGGAGACCGGCGCTCCCGGGGGAAGAGGCGCTCCCGGGGGAGCGGGAGCGCCGGGATGGTGTGGGGTCAGGGGACGGCGGTGACGTTGTCGATGGTGGTGGTGCCGATTTGGTTGGCGTCGCCGCTTTCGGAGCCTAGGCCGAGGTAGGCGGTGGTGGTCATGGCGACGGTGGTGTTGGAGCCGAGCTGGGTCCAGGTGGTGCCATTCGCGGAGTAGTAGGCGGCGAAGACATTGCCGGTGCGGGTGAGGCGGACCCAGTAGGGGGCGGCCTTGCCGGTGGAGATGGAGGTGGCGGTGGTGCCTCCGGTGGTGGTGCGGCGGGTGAAGATGATGCCATTGGCAGGCGTCACCCAGACGCCGAGTTCGCGGGCGTTGGCGGCGAGGGATTCACGGATCATGACGCCGGACTTGGCGTTGGGATTGGTATTCACCAGTGAGGCGACGCGGACGGTGATGGAGCAGTCGGCACTGGAGGACTGGCTCAGGAAGCTGAACGAGTCGGAGGTGCCGTCGACATTGGTGCCCGCGCCATTCAGGGTGAAGACGCCGCTGCTGTGGCTGGCGCTACCGGCGGCATTGGTGACGCCGATGTCCTGTCGTGCCCATGGGCTTGGCAGGGTGGCGGTATTCAATGCGATGCGGACGTTGTCGATGAAGACGGTGTTGTCTCCGGTGGCCAGGTCGGTGCCCACGAAGGTGAGCGTCTGGGTGGCGGCGGTGGCAACGAACGTGGCGGTGTAGTCGACGTAGCTGGTGGCAGCGGGGCCGGGATTGTAGCTGGCGATGAGGGTGGAATCCATCTTCAGATTCCATGATTCACCGCCGTGCTGATTCGCGCCGCTGCGTTGGGCGGCGGCGAAGGTGATGGTGTACTTGTTGCCGACTGTTAGACCCGTGATGGCCTGGGACATGGTGCCGTATTCCTGGACGAAGGCGGCCTGGGTGCCTTCGGGGGCATTGGGGTTCGAGAAGCCGCTGCCATTCGAGACGAGGCCGGAGCCGCTGGGTGAGGCGCCGCTGAAGGTCCATGAGCCGCCGGTAGGATTGTACTGGAAGGCACCGGCTGCGAGCGCGGGGCTGGCGAAGCCGGGGTCGGCGATGATGATGATGGGGGTGGCGGAGGCTTGGCCGGAAGCCGTGCTTTCGCCGCCTTCACCGAGGGCGGTGACGACGTAGTAGTAGGTGGTGTAGTTGGTGAGGCTGGTGTTGTTGAAGCCGGGTGAGGCGACATTGCCGACGGTGGTGTAGGGGCCGCCGGAGGTGGTGGCGCGCTTCACATTGTAGCTGGTGGCACCGGCGGAAGCGGACCACGAGAGGGCAACGGAGGTATTGCCTGCTGTGGCTGTTAGACCGGTGGGCGCGGCGGGTGGTGGGACCACTTCGAAGACGAGATTGTCGAGGAAGATGGTATTGTCACCGCCGGGCTGATTGGTGCCGGTGAAGGTGATGGTGTGGGTGGTGGAGGTGGTGATGAACGTCGACGTGGTGTAGTCGGCGAAGGTTGTTGCCCCCGAGCCGGGATTGTAGGTGCCGATGGTGGTGCCATCGAACTTCACGGTCCATGTCTGGGCATTGCCGGAGCGCTGGGCGGCCTTGAAGTTCAGCCTGTAGCCGGTGTTCGGCGTGAAGCCGCCCATGGTCTGGGTGATGGTGCCGGTGCCCTGCAGGAAGGCGACCTGGGTGCCGCCGGGGGCATTCGGATTGCCGAAGGCGCTGCCATTGCCGGCGAGGCCGGAGCCGTTGTTGCCGCTGGCTGCGGTGAAGGTCCATGAGCCGCCGGCGGAGTTGTATTGATACGCGCCGCCGCCGGTGCCGAGGGACGGGGTCTCGAAGTCGAGGTTGCGATTGATGATATTGACCGCGACCGGCAGGGAGTCGGCGGAGCTGCCATTGTTGAACAAGACGCGCGCGGTGATGGAGCGCTGGCCGTAGAGATTGGCGGGCCAGGTGACGTTGTAGGGCGCGGTATTGTTCTGGCCGATCAGCACGAAATTGTCCGCGTAGTACTGGACGCCATTGATGAGGGTGCCATTGGCCGTGACGGTGGACTGGAGGTTCAGCGAGGCGGGCGTGTAGAACGTGGAGTTGTTAGACGGGCTGGTGAGGGCGATGGCCGCGGCGGCGGAGACGGGCGGCGAGGTGATGGTGACATTGTCGATGAAGACGGTGTTATCGCCGCCATTCAGATTTGTGCCGACGAAGGACAGTGAATACGAAGTGGCTGCGGCGGTGAAATTGATGGCGTGAGTGGTGAATCCACTGCCGCCGCCGCTGCCGGACTCGATGACGGTGCTGCCCATCTGGACGTTCCATGTCTGTGCATTCCCCGGGCGCTGGGCGGAGGAGTAGCTGATGACGTAGGTGCGGCCGACGGTGAAGCCGGTGAGGGTCTGCGCGATGCTGCCTGCGGACTGGACGAAGGCGACCTGGGTGCCCATGGGTGCGCCGGAGACATTGAAGGCGCTGCCATTGCCGGCGATGCCGGATTGGCCGGTGAAGGTCCAGGAGGCACCGCTGGGATTGTATTGATGACTGGCGCCGAGGCTCGGGGTCTCGAAGCTATTGTTAGAAGCGACGGGAGCGGTGACGGTGATCTGGACGTTATCGATGAAGACGGTGTTATCGTCGCCATTGAGATTCGTGCCTGCGAATGCCAGGGTGTGGGTGGTGGCGGAGGCTACGAAGGATGTCGTATATCCGGTGTAGCTGGTGGCTCCAGGTGTATTGTTCGTCTGGATGGTGGTGCCATCGATGGTGACGTTCCACGTTTCGCCGCCGTGCTGGGCTGCGCCACCGCGTTGGGCAGCGGCGTAGTTGATGACGTAGGTGGTGCCGGGGACGAAGCCGGAGATCGTTTGCGTGATGGTGCCGAGGGCCTGGACGAAGCCGGCCTGTGAGCCATGGGGTGCGTTCGGGTTTCCGAAGCCGCTGCCATTGGCGACGATGCCGGAGCCATTGTTCCCGCTCTGGGCGGAGAAGGTCCAGAAGCCGCCGGAGGGATTGTAGGCGAAATTGCCGATGGCGGGTGCCTCGAAGCTGTAGCCGGCGATGGACTGGGCGCTGACGGAGGCGACGGCGGAGTTTGCACTCTCGCCATTCACATTCACGCCGGAGACGACGTAGTAGTAGGTGACGCCATTAGACAGCGCGGTGTCCGTGTAGCTGAGATAGCTGGTGGTGGCGATGGTGGTGAAGGGGCCGCCGGGGCTGGTGGAGCGCTTCACATTGAAGCTGGTGGCGTCAGGGCCGCAGGTCCATGTGATGGTGGCGCGGGAGCCGGTGTCGACCTTGGCGGTGACGTAGGCGGGGACGGGCGGGAGGAACTTCGTGACATCGACCAAGACGCGCCGGTTGGTCTCGGTGTAGGCGGAGTTGTTCGTATTCGTGATGGTGACGAAGAGCTCGAAGCGCGCATTGTAGAGGGCGGGATTCGAGGCGAGGGCGTAGTAGTCTAACAGGGTATTGCTGGCGACGCGGACGACGCCGCTGTTATCGATGGAGAAGGTGGTGCCGGTATTGCCGCTGGTGATGGTGTAGACGAGCGGGCTGCTGTTGGGATTGTTCGCGGGGACGGTGCCGACGGTGGTATTGTTCGCGGCGTGGTCCTGGACGCTGAGGCGGGTGGGCTGTCGTGCGCCGGCGACGCTGCCGCTGATGGCGTAGTAGCCGAGGCTGGCGTAGTCGGTGAAGCCATCGCTGAGGGGATTGTTCTTACCGACGCCGGTGACGCGGAAGGTGTAGGTGCCTGCGGCGAGGGTGGTGCTGATGGTGGAGCTAACCGAGTTTTGCGAATTCGTGGTGGCGATGACGGTATCGCTGGAATTCGCGATGGTGGCCATGGTGGCGAGGTCGCCCCAATCGCCGGGTGCGACGGGATTGACTGTTAGATTCACTGCGCCGCCGGTGGTGGTGAACTGGAAGGCATCCGTATCGCCGGTGCGCTCGATGATGCCTTCGGCGGTGACGGTGTTGTCGGCATTCACATCGAGATAACGCGAGGCGGCGAGGGTGCTGCCGGTGTCGTCATTGCGATAGGCGACGTTGTTATTCGTGGTGGTGACGGTGAGGAGCTCGTCCTGGGGTTGGTTGGCATTGAGGTATTCGCCCTTGGCCCAGGTGGTGACGGGTTGGTAGTAGCCGACGCCCATGATGGGGGCCCAACCGGTCTGGCCGCTGCCCTGGCCGCCGTAGTATTCGACGCCGCCGGTCTGGCCCTGGTGGGCGAGGCCGAGGGTGTGGCCGACTTCGTGCGAGGCGACTTCTGCGGCGGCTTTTCCGACGTAGTAGACGGACCAGCAGACGGTGTCATTTCCCCAGTTCCATGAGCCGCCGTAGGCGACGCCGGCGGCGGTGACGGGAGTGGTGGTGAAGCAGCAGCGCTGGCGGCTGGCGGCGGGTGCGGCCTCGAAGACCTTGAAGTCGGTGGTGACGTTGATGTTGAAGGGGGCGTAGTCTTCGGCGATGCGCTTCCAGATGTCTTTGATGGTGGCATTTCCAACGGGCGGGCGATCGTAGGTGATGCCGCCCCAGGTCGGGGTGTAGCCGCCGGCGAAGTCTAACAGCATGACGCCTTGGGCGCCGGGGAGGCTTTGCAGGGAGACGATGCCGGAGTTGTAGCTGGGGTTGTAATCCGGTGCGAGGTCGGGGCGGAGAGGGGCGATTTCCTCGGGCTGCTGGGCTGCTTCGGCGGCTTCTTCGGCGAGGAGATGGGGATCGGCTTCGGCCATGGCGAGGCAGACGACTTCATCGAGATCGCGCTGCCAGAGCTCGGGTGCGCCATCGGGGCCGGTGGGTTCGACGCGGTAGGCGGTTTCGCTGCCGTGGAATTCGACGACGGCGACAGCGAGGCCGGCCTTGCCGCCGACGGGTGGGGTGAGAATGAAGAACTTGCCGGTCTCGGGGGCGGTGAGTTCGCCGGAGACGTAGGAGACGATGCCGTCCTTGAGCTGGACCATCTTCACGGTGCCGGTGGCGATGGTGCCTCCGGTGAGCTCGAAGGAGACCGGGTCATCGGTCATGGCGTCGCGGAAGGTCTCGATGAAGGCGGGGTCCCAGGCGCGCTTGGATTTGCCGGGGTGGTGGAGGCCGGGGGCGTAGGGGTTTACCGATGGGTCCATCTCGCGGGTGAGGGGCTGGCGCGAGGTGGGGTGAATTTGAGCTACGGGAGGTGTAGTAGTTTGGGTGGTGGCTTCGGGTTGAAGCGCGGGTGAAGTGGGTGCGTCCGTGTCACCGGGTGCGGCGGCGAGGGTGGTGTCCGGTGATGGTGCGTTTTGCTTGGTGGTGGCGGGTTGTTGTCGACTACTTCGGTCGGGATGGCTGTGGTTCCAGAGGAAGAGGGATACCATGCTGAGTATCGCCAGAGCCGCGACGTATAGGGTGCGGCACGATTTGGATAAGGACTTGGACATGGGGTAGGGATGTTGGGTTATGGGTTGGGTTTGGCTTGGAACCGATTCTTGGCGGGAAAACGGGCACAGTGGTGCCATGACGCGCAGCGGGTGGGCTTTGCGGACGGGCGTTGTGTTCCTGTCCCTTTCCTGTCCGGAGATCCGGTGGTTAGCGACTGACTGGGTTATTGCCGGTGGGGTTTCGACACCGGTGGCGGGTCTGTTCTGTTAGACCCAGAATCAACCATGATCTTTTGACCGGGATTCGATGAAAGGCCAGAGGGAACCTACTCCAAATTTAGATAGGTAGGTGGGAGGGGTGATAGATAGGGGGGGGATTCGGCGGGTTGTCGGACAGGGTTGGGGGCGGGAGGAGTTCGCTAGGTTTCAGTTTTGACCTCCGGTCCACGCGACTTGCCGCTTTGCGGAGGGGTGATCGTCGCTATCGCGACTGCTGCGTTCAGTGTTCAGGAACAGCCCGGGACTGGTGGAGGAACGAGGCGGGGAGGTCGCGATCCATGGGGTCCGCGTCATGATGAATGTGGCCGTTGGGAGCCGCTCCGGATAGGTCGGGCCTTTGGCCCTCGTGATGATGGGGCGGTCATTCCTAGGCCTGCGGCCTAGGCGGTATGGGGCGCGCCTTTGGCGCTGAAGAACGATCCGCCGCCTTAGGTTAGGTGCCATTCGGGGCGATTTCGATTTGCGATGGCTGGGGTCGCGGGGGCGGGTGGAGGAGATGCGGGGCGAGTGGAAAGGAACTACTAGGGTGGTAGTAGATTTGGGGCGGGGATGGGAGGTGTGGCGGTGCCGGGGGATTTCTTCGGGTCTTACACGTCTCGCCCCCTTTCAGGGTGCCGTGGGTGGTGCGGGGTGGACCCAGGGCGATGCCCTGGGCTTAGGGCTGGCCGCCCCTTTGGGGCTGAAGAGGCGTGGGTGGCCGGAACGATGCCTTAGGGCTGGCCGCCCTTTTTGGGCTATGGTGTGGAGGCGATGCGGGGATCAGTGAAAGGCAATCGAGGGTGTGCACGCGTTCTCACGAACGCGCCTACGGAATGTGGGACGGGGCGTGGTGGTGATGCGGGGCGGGAGAAGCCGGAACGACGCAGTCGTTCCGCTACCGATGCCGGTCTGCTCGGGAGAGCGACAGCCTCCGTGATGTCGCGTGGGAGGCGGCGCTCCATTCAAGGTGATGCGTCTACTTCGGGGTGGCGAATTCGGTGGGGTTCTTGGCTTTCCAGTCGGGGAACTGGTCCCACATGAGGAGGCGCTCGCGGAGGAATTTTTCGAGGGTGGCGGCTTCGTCGGCGGAGGTGGATTGGGGGAAGATGACGATGGAGCCGCCGATGGGCATGAGGCCCTTGCCGGTGACCTGGCAGCCGGCCTGGGTGAGGGTGTCGATGAAGCGGCGGTGGGGCTTGGCGGGGTCGAGGAGACGGAGGAGGCCGGGGTGAACGGCGAGGACGTGGGAGTTCTTCATGCCGTGCGCGGGGTCGCGGACCGGGGGCTTGTCGCCGGTGAGGACGAGGGGGGTGAACTTGACGAGGGTGACGGGTGTCTGGGTGTCGGATGGTGCGGTCTGGTGGAGGAGGCACCATTGGGCGACGGGGGCGAGGCCGTAGAGGGTGGTTTTTTCGACGTTGGCTTCGTAGTCGATCCATGAGGTGTCGACGGATTCGTTCGGCTGGCAGTCGAAGATCCAGCCTTCGGAAGTGCTATTCTCGAGTTCGCTGATGGAGCCGCCCATGAGGCTATTGGCGGCGTGATTGATGGAGACGCCGATGGAGTCGGGGGACTGGGTTGTTAGATCGGTGGCGAGGCGGTCGAGCTCGGCTTGTTTGACGCGCTGGGGATCGAGGCGGGTCCTGGTGGTTTTCTGGGTGATGAATTCGGTGAGGCCGGGTGTGCCCTGCTGGCGGAAGTCGTGATACTCGGGGAGATCGGGGGTGGTGGTGACGAGCTTCTGGAGGAGGATGGTGGATTGGCCCTTGGCGAGCCAGCTGGCGGCGATGACCCAGCGGTTCGGGATGAGGGTGGGGCACTGGGCGACGGTGAGGAGGGAGCGGCCGGCGGTGAGGAAGCCCTTCGGCGTGGTGATGTCGAGGTGCTGGACGTAGTTGGAGTTCTTACTGGGCCAACTGGAGTCGGAGTGGGCTTCCCAGGCATCGGGGGTGCCGGCGGAGGTGATGAGGTGTTCGTCGGGGGTGCCGGTGGGTTTGTCTTTCTTGAAGGTGAGGTGTTTTTTGACTTTGCCGGCGGTGATGAGCTTGTTGATGCGGTCCTCGAATTCGGGGGTGGTGAGTTTGCCATTGAAGGTGGCATTGCCGATGGCGGCGGCGGTCTTGGGGTCGGTGCCGATGAGTTGCCACTCGATGGAATCTGCCTGCGCGCGAGGGAGGAGTGCGGCGGTGATGGTGGTGAGGAAGAGGGCGATGAGGCGGAGGGTGGGCATGGGCGTGGATGAAGATGCTAGAGGAAGAGGTTTGACCGCGGATTTCGCGGATGGAAGGCAGGATTTGGGAAGAGGGGGCGGGAAGAGTATGGAGCTACTATGATGGTAGTAGGTGTGGGAGGTGGGTCCAGGGCTTTAGATGCGAGGGTGATGCTCGGCGTTCCCGGGGGGTTTCTGTTTCTTCATGCGCTGCCAGCGCCAGGTGAGGAGGACGGTCCACGCGAGGATGTAGAAAAGGATGACGAGCCAGTAGGCGATGCCGACGCTGGCGACCTGAAAGGTGGGGGGTCGAGCCACCTATTCGCCGGGTGGGAGGTGGGAACCATGGGGTGTCCGGTGCGAATGAGATGGAGTGCGATTGGACCCGGCCGAGGGGGCCGTGGCCGGGTGAATAGGTATTTTTCGATGCCCAGAGTGAGCAACTGGCGCTGCCGAGGCCATACCAGGTTCCCGTACCGAGACGGACGCTCGCGGAATCGCTGTAGCCGTCGTGGCTTCTGTCCCATGCCCAGATGAGGAAGCTGAGGAGAAAGAGGCCGAGCCAGAGGGTCTTCCAGTGATGGATGGGGCGCGGCATTGGGGGAATGTGGGGGGAGAAGTGGCGGGTGATTGATTGACTTGAGCCGGATGGATCAGGAATCGTCAGTGGCTATTCTTCGCTTCAGGAAGTTGGGATCCGTGGAGCGGTTCTGGACTGGTGGGGGCTGCGGTTGGGTTTGCGGTTTTGTGATGGCTGCGATGTCGGCGTTGGCTTCGGCCTGGGCTTTGGCGAGGGCTTTCATTTCCTGCCGGCGCCAGGCGAGGAAGGTGAGCCAGAGGAGGAAGAAGAGGAGGATGAGATACCAGTGGGCGAAGACGAGAAAGAGGTAGTCGTAGCCGTATGCCTTGAAGTCGGAGGGCGGGCCGAATGGGGACTGGTGGAGATAGAGCTTCTCCGTGACGGCATAGTGGCCGGGATAGCCATTGGCATCCCAGAGGAAGGCGATCTTTCCGCCGCCTTGTCCCACGGCCATCCAGGGGCCGAGGGGAGTGTAGTCGAGGGATAGCAAGGAGCGCAGCCAGGCGAAGCCGAGGGCGAGGAGGACGATGATGCCGAGCCAGAAGGTTTTCCAGTGATGGATGGGGCGCGGGGTCATAGGGGGTGAACGTCGAACTCTGAACTCTGAACTGGCTATGGTCTCTTGAGGTGGGCGTCGCAGAGGAGGCCGGCGAGGGCGGTGATGCTGCCGATGACGAGGTAGTGCATGCCGAGGTCGGCGAGGGGCAGGGAGAAGGCGGAATGATCGCCGCTGCCGATGGCGATGAAGGCGATCCCGGCGATGATGAGCAGGGTGGTGGCGATCTCGAGTGCTCGGACGAGGGCACGCATGGTGTGATGCTAGGGGATGTGCGGGGTGAGGGCAATGATGGGATTTTGCCGGGAGGGTGGGAGGACTGTTCTTTTTTTTGCGGGGCTTGGAAGGTGGTAAGAGAGGAGTGTCGCGACTCGTCAGGGGTGTGGCATGGAAGGCGGAGGATTCGCGGGATGGGAGCGGTCTGTGGGAGAGGGAGTTTGCTAGTTTGCTAGTTTTCAGTTTTTAGTTTTCAGAAGGAGGAAAGGCATGGGGAATCTGGCACAGACGGAGGGGAAGGGATGATGCGGCCGATTTATCGCTCGGTTGCATTTTGGATGGGATTGTTCGTGCTGGTGTTCCTGGGGTGGGCGTGGCGGTATTCGTATGGGAGGGGGACGGAGGTTTATCGGGTGGTGACGCTGGAGGATGCGGGGCCGATGGGTCCGATGAGCCACCCGATGCCGCGGGCGCTGTATGATGACGGGGTGTCGCTGGATAGCGGGAGGATGGTGCTTTCCTACACGAGGGTGGTGAAGGTGGAGCCGGGGTTCCGGGTGGATCGCACGGGGGTGAGTCACATGCACTATGCGCCGGAGCTGGGTGGGAAGGTGCCGGCGTTCCGGGCGGGAGGGTATCGCGATGCGGAGGTGGCGATGGCGACGGTGTGGCGGTATCGGGTGGAGGTGCCGGTGTGGGCGATGGCGGGGATCTGGGTGATGGTGTGGTGCGGGGTGCTGTGGTGGCGGTGGAGGAGGATGAAGAGGAGTGGCGTATGTGATGGGTGAAACAGCCTCGGGCTGGCGGTGGGAACGAACCGCAGAGTGGCGGAGGATGGATGGGGCTTGCGGCAAGGTGGAAGGGGTAGCTACTGTGTTTCTAGTAGATGTGGTCCCATGCCGGTTCGGCGGGGTGGCTTGCTGCTGGTCTTGTCAGGGGGTGATGATCATGGTGGCGAGTCCGGTGAAGTAGGGGAGGATGGAGGATAGCATGCCGATCTTCGCGAGGCGGCTGGTGGCGGGATGGATCCATGCGATGACGGCGGGGATGCCGCCGGCGAAGAGGGCGAAGATGGAGATTTGGCTGAGGCCGAGGTGGAGGAATTCGAGCCGGTAGGGTTCGCCGGGCCGGACTTGGAGAAGGTAGGCGGCGGTGAAGGCGATGGCGGCGAGATTTGAGAGGACTCCGGCGATGATGGAGAGGCGGGCGGAGTGCCGGAAGAGGGGTGGCATGGGTGAGCGGGCGGGTGGTTTGTTAGATCGGTTCACCTTGTTCCGATGGGGGTGCGGGGGCGTGGGTGATGAGGCGGGTTTTGCGGCGTTGCCACCAGAGAAGGGTGGCTAACAGGAGGGCGAGGTAGAGGAGGATGATGAGCCACCAGGCGATGCGGAGGGAGTGGAAGACGTGGCCGGAGGAAATCCGGTGGGCGTGGTGAAGTGCCTGGGGGAAGAGTGGCTGTGCCTCAGCGGGCAGGGCTCGGGCGGGGAGGGTGTAGTGATCGTAGTAGAAGCCGGGGGCGGTCCAATGGCCGGGGGCGTAGGTGATGGCCTGGAGGTGGAGGGAGCGGCCTTCGTCGCTGATGTCGAGGATGTGATCGCCGAGGGTGATGCCGATGCTGCTGAAGTTCGTCAGGGCATTGAGCCAGGCCCAGAGGAGGAAGAGCAGGCCGGGGAGGGCGAGCCAGAGGAGGCGGGAGCGGTGGAGGGCCGGGGCGGGCTTCACGGGTGGGTGGCTGTTAGAGAAGGCCGTTGGTGGAGGTGGGGTCGTGCGAGGGGATGGGCGGAGTGGTGGTGAGGCGGGTCTTGCGGCGTTGCCACCAGGAGAGGGTGACTAACAGGAGGGTGGCGTAGAGAAGGATGATGGGCCAGTAGGCGAGGTGGATCATCCAGCCGGTGTAGGTGGAATTGCTCCGGTCTTCGTGGTGGAAGGGTTGGGAGAAGAGGCGGTACCAGTTGGGACGAAGCCCGGGTTGATTGTAGCGGCGATAGGAGGAGAAGCCGGGGGCGGTCCATTTTCCCGGGCGGTAGGTGCCGGGGTCGATGCAGAGGGTGCGGCCTTCGTCGGCAATGCGGAGGATGTGATCGCCGAGGGTGAGGCGGATGCCGTGGTTGTAGTCGGGGTCATTGAGCCATCCCGAGAGGAGGAAGAGGAGCCCGGGGAGGGCGAACCAGAGGAGGCGGGAGCGGTAGAAGGGACGGGGATGGGTGTGGGAAGGCGGATGCACCGGGTGTGAGTCCAACAGAAATGACGGGCGGGTGCAATGGGGCGCGAGGGATGGGGTGAGGCGTGGGATGGGGTGAGGCGTGGGATGGGGTGAGGCGTGGGATGGGGTGAGGCGTGGGATGGAGGTTCGCGTTCTCTCTCATCTTTTTTTGATCGTGGCGGGCGCTTTGGCTTTGCGTGCCGTGGTTGAAAAGGGTTTCTGTCGGACAGCCGTATTGAATCGCGATGTCCGAAATTTCACTGCCCACTTGCGCTAGTCCGGAACGGTTGAAGGCGCTGTATCGTTATGGTGTATTGGATACGCCGAAGGAGGAGGAGTATGATCGGCTGGTGCAGCTGGTGACGGAGGTGTTCGATGTGCCGATCGCGGCGATCAGTTTCGTGGATGAGCACCGGCAGTGGTTCAAGGCGGAGGTGGGGTTGTATTGCCGGGAGACGCCGCTGACGTGCTCGATCTGCGCGCATGCGGTGGAGTCGGGGAAGGATCTCTTCATCGTGCGGGATGCGCATTGCGATCTGCGGACGCTGGACTCGAAGCTGACGGTGGCATCTTACATCCGCTTTTACGCGGGGGCGGTGATGCGTTCGCACGATGGGCATGCGCTGGGGACGCTGCTGCTGGTGGACCGGAAGGCGCGGGATTTCTCGGAGACGGATGGGCGGCTGTTGCAGACGCTGGCGCGACAGGTGGTGCTGCTGGTGGAGAACCGGATGATGAGCGTGGCGCTGACGAGCGTGGGGAATCTGGCGAACAAGGGGGAGTGAGGGGTTTTTTGCTGGGGAATGCGGATGGGGATGGGGCTTGTTGCGGGGGATCGCACTCAGGGCCTTGTGTCCGGCGATTTTTCAGACAGGTTGGGGGCATCAACCTGATTTTTCGAAACGAGCCGTGAAAACGATCCGACCTATTTTTGCCACGCCGGCTTTTGCTTGCAGCCTGATTTTCGCGGGGTTGTCCGCGGTGCCGGGATTGCGCGCCGAGGGGGAGACGCCGACTCCTGCTCCTGTTCCCGCACCTGTCACTCCTGCTCCTACCACTCCCACTGAAGCCACGCCTGAAGCGTCGAAGGAATACGAAGCCATGATCCCGATCATCAAGAAGCACGCGGAACTCTGCTCGGATGCGCAGCTGAAGATGGACTTCGACAAGGTGCTGCCGTATGTGCCGAAGAAGCTGCTGGAGACGATGGGCGGCGCGGAGTTGCTGAAGACGCGACTGGATCAGGCGAGCACGATGCTGAAGAGCCGCGGGGTGACGATCGATTCGGCGAAGATCGGCACGCCACAGGTGCCGAAGAATCACGGCGGGGTCCTGGTGAGCCTGGTGCCGATGGAGACGATGATGACGACGCCGCAGGGGAAGATCATCGCGAGCTCGCACATGATCGCGATCTCGGAGGACAAGGGCGCGAGCTGGGTCTTCGTGGATACGGCGACGGTGAACGAGGACAAGCTGGGGACGCTCTACCCGGCGCTGAAGGGGAAGGTGGATATCCCGATGGCGACGGCGCGGAAGGGGGAGTGAGGGTGGGGTGAATTCTTGAGATGAGGGGTAAGAGCACCACGACCCTCCGGTGCAGCGGGCATAGCCGCACCGGAGGATGGGGAGCGGAAGAAAATGGATGATGCGAGGGCTGCTGCCGGGGCTTCATCCCGTTCGCCGGCGGTGCTTGCGGAAATCTATCGATGAGCGGGTGAACCGTATTTCTGCACCATGAACTGTGTATCAATTGTGGAGATCCGGCGGTTCCAACCGACCGAGACATTATTCCGCGTGAGCTGTTTGGGGACCGGATAGTGCATGATGGAGTGCAGGTCCGCGTTGGGGGTTCCAGTCATTGGTCCCGTGTATTTATTGAGAACGTTGGTTCGGATCTTCGCTATGTCCCACCCGTTCGGTGGGCCGCTATAGTAGCGGATTACGGCGGCCTCGTTCCAGACAATGGGGGATTTGGGGTGTTGATGCTCGTGTTTCAGGCCCAGGGCGTGCCCGAACTCATGCAAGACCACACGGCGGACATCATCTTCCGGGCTGTATTGGTTGATGGCCAGATTCATCGTCGGAGCTTTTTTGCCGTATGCGTCGCAGCTGGTGCCGATGTAAGACCAGTGGCCTCCGTCGGGGTCGAAACCCACATGGAAGTCGGCATCGGTATCTGCACTGACCTGGGTGAAGGTGACGTTACACGTGCGAGTCCAGTCCCGGACCTGGGACATCACCATCTGGTGAACTGCGGGTGGTCCGTTCAAGAAGCTCACAGTGAAGCTGTGCTTGTTTTTCCAGAAGAATCTCGGATCCCCGAAAGCCTTGGAGTCGCTGGTGCCCTCAGGAGCGATACACGGAATATCGAGGATACTCGCGGCGGGCTGTTTACCGGTGACGGGACCGGCTGCAGCCGCAGCCGTTGCCGTGGCAGAGTCGATGGAGTTTGGCTTGGTGCATGAGGCGGTGAAAAAGAGTGTTCCGAAGAGTAACAGTGATGCGGCTAAAGTGGAGGATTTCATGGGATGAGTTAATTGCGGATTGGGGTTAGTTGGGGAAAACGATCTTCACGCCGAAGGCAGTGGGCCACCCGGGGAGAATGGATCTGGGTGGTTCGGCTTCGGATGGCTTGGTGGGCCTGAGCTGATCGATCACGGCCTTGATGGGGAGGCAGCGCTCGTGAGACAAGATCGTGGCATTTGCGAAGAAGTCGTTGTCCGGCATGCCTTCAATGAGGATGCCGATGATGCCGCCGGTTTTCCTCAGGATAACGGGGCCTCCTGAGTCGCCGTGGAAGGTATCCGTATCCGCTCCAAACACTGGAATCTTTGAATCATTGTAAGGGTCGCGGTAGAAGAAGGAGTCGCCCTTCTTTATGTAGCGCCTTTTGAAAGCCTCTTCGGCGGCAACTGCCGTCTCCATGGTGGTGCCAGCGATCTTATTGGCACGGATGAGATCCGCCTGCAGGCGTATCATGAAGCTGCCCCTGTCGCTTTCCTTGAGCTCATGGGGACAGACGACCCGGGCGTAGTCGTGAACGAGCAGCTCCTTTCCGCCAGGGTGGCCTATGGCATAGACGGGGCTGTCCAAGGAGGCTCTGGCGTCGACGAGCGGCACGGGTTTCCGATCTCCCGGGATCGGATCATCCGCGTCCCAGTCCGTGATTTCAAGGATCGCATAATCGAGCCTGGATTCAACGTCATCCCGGGACTTCCCCCTCCAGATCCGCTTGGCCGGGCACCGTGCAACCACCTTTCCAAAGCGATCGCTGAAATCCAGCCGGAAATCGTCGCCGAATTCGACGTCATGGGCACAGGTGAGGACCGTCTTCGGACCGATCAGCACTCCGGAAGCCTTCATCGGGTCGGTCTGGCCGGGATCGATGATGACCTTGCAGGAGGCGAGCGCGGTATCCACCACATTCAGATAGGTGGCGGGGGAGTAGTTGTCTGGATCAAGCGCGCCATAGTAGGACTTCTGTTCGTTTCTGGTGGTGAGCCAGATCACGGCCATCCTGGTAGCCGTTTGGTAGTCGCGCGCATCGAGCGCCTGTGTATATGCTTTCTCGGAATCCCCGGTGATGGCGTTGAGTTTGTCCTTCAACTCATCGTAGTCGACCTTTGGTTTGTCCTCCGAAGCTGGACCTCTTCCTGGATCCACCAGTGGCTTGCGCAAGGGCTCGGTCAGTTTTTCAACATCGGTGACGTTTTTTTCGATCTGGTCGATGAGCTCGGAATTCACCTTCCCCTGGAGGTCCTCCTTGTATTTGGTGAACTTCGAATTGACCGCGGACTCGGCGGATGTGACTTCGAATCTTCCCTGTTCATTCCTGGCAAGTGTTCCGAGCGCGGTACTATTGGCGAGCTTGGCAACGGATTCATCGAGGGCATATTTCTTTCCCTCCGGGGTGATGCCATAGATTCTCTCGCCGACTTTCTTGAGCTCGAGGGATTTTGTTTCCTCGCCCCTGGTGATGCCCTCGATTTTCACGTCGATGGTGGGAGGCCTGCTGATTTCCGCCCCTTCGGGGGCTCCAAAGGCAGTTTGTGCGAATTGAAGAGTCACACAAACTGCGAGCCTTTTCGCGATCATGGTTTTCATGGTGTTGTATTGGCTGGTGGTTTTGGAATCGAGTGTCCGAGTCGGCTGTTTGTCCTATGGGGTTGCGATTGGATGCGGGCTACATGTCCAGGAGGCTATTGAGGTGCAGCTTCAGGGCTGGAGGGAGTCCGCCTTTCTGGATGCGCTTGGGGGCGTTTAGGTAGTCGAGGGCGTTCTTGAAGAAGAAGCGGCGATAGAGCTCGGCGGGTTGGGGGCCGCCGGCTTTGAGGATGGCGACGCGGAAGGAGTTCAGGTAGTTCACTCGGTCGGCGGCGGCGGGCATGGGCATGAACCAGTCCGAGCCGTACATGATCTTCTTCGAGAACTGGAAGGGGGTTTGATCGTCGTGGCTCTTTTTGATGAGGCTGGCGAGCTGGCGGGTGAAGTTGGCGCGAGCAACGGGATCCGCGATGGCGTCGAAGCAGCCGAACTCGCAGTAGACGTTCGGATACTGGCAGCAGAGTTCGTAGACGGTGCGGCCCCAATCGGCATCTTCGCTGCTATCAAACCAGAAGCCGCCTGCGCCGGCGTGGCCGAAGCAGAGCCTGAGATTCGAGAGTTCGGGGTGCCGGGTGAGCAAGCGCTTCCAGTGCTGGGGATGGGCGAGCTTGGCGTAGCCCTTGCGCGCCTGGAATTCGCCGGTGCCGCAGTGGGTGAAGACGGGGACATCCTCCGCGACGCACCAGCGGAAGAGTTCTAACAGGCGGTCATCGAGCACCGTTGGGTCGAGCTTGACGCCGTTCGGCTTGTAGCGGGCTTTCCACTGTTCGCAGGGCTGGGATGCGAACGAGAAGGGGCAGTGGGGAATGACATTGCCGGAGGGAGCGTAGCCGGAGGGTGGGTAGACTTTTACTCCGAATGCGCCCTGCTTGTGGTAGGCGTCCTTGACGATCTGGAGTGCGTGTCCCTTGGCAGCTCCTTCACCCCACTGGTCGCGAAAGGGACTGTAGGCGGCGAAGTAGAGCATGTTGCCATTCGCCTTTTGTTGCTGGCGATTGACGCGGGGGATCTGCTGGCGCTCGAATTTGAGGAGGTCCTTGCCGTCCTCGGGCTGATTGTAGGTCGGCGCCATGTCCATCATATGGCTGACGATGAGGTCGACCTGGCGCTTTCTCTGGATCGTGTGGTCGAGGCGGAAGAGTCCTTCCATGGCGGCCTCGTCACTGGTGAGGGTGTCGATGAAGTGCTTGATCTCGTCCTTTCCTTCGCGGTTCTGCGTGGCAGTCGCGGAACCATCCCCGAACATCTTCACGACTTGGGTGAGGCGTGCTTTCTCGGGGGCGGAGAGGTTGTCGAAGGTGGATTCTCCGGTCTTGAGCTTGATGTAGCCTTGGACGGCGGGTTCGCTGGCGACTTTTTCAGGGGTGATCGAGCGTGGCTTGCGATTGCCCTGGAGAGCCATTGCGTCGCGGTTCACCGATCGGGCGAGGTCCTCCATGAGCCTGGAGTTTGGCTGGCGATCGGATGGGGAGAGGTGGCGCTTGTCGGAGGGATCGGGAGACTTGGGGGTGGTCCAGACGATGAGGTTGGCGATGGCGATGACCAGCTCGTCCGAAGCGAGGGAGAGGAGGGGATGGATGTCCCGCTTGCCAAGGGCGATGCCTTTGACGGGGAGGAAGCGGGCATTGAAGGTGTGGGTGTGGACGTCGATGACCGGGGTCTTTTCGATGAGGGTCACGGAGTCCTTGTCGGTGGGGAGTGCCACCGGTGGTGGTGGTTCCTTTTGAGTGCAGGCGGGCAGGAGGCTGAAGGCGGTGCCGATGAGGAGGGCGCGGGTGATGATGGGCCGGTGGGGGGATCTCATGTCCGTGGGGGAAAAAGAAAAGGCTCTCCCCGCCGCCGATGCGCTGGCAGGCGAGGAGAGCCCTGGTGCACAACTCAGAATCGCATCCGCAGACCGACTTGGAAGAGGTCTTCGTTTTTGAAGTCAGGAGCGCGCTCGCCGAACTTGTACTTGGCGAAGAGGGTGGCGGCGCCGATGTCGGCCTTGGGGAGCGGGGTTTCGTTTGGCACTTCCTGTCCGGCGATCTTGCCGGTGAAATTGCCGAGGCCCACTTCGGCGAAGATGGAGTGGCCGATGTGGGTGCCGCCGAGATCGGAGACGGCTGAGACGCCCTCCGCCAGGTAGCCGGCGCGGAAAGCCCAGTCGGAATTGCCGACGATGAGGCCGAGCTTCCACTCCAGGGTCGTCTTGTCCAAGTCCTCACGACCGCCGCTGAGGGTATCCCAGATGTCTGAGCCGCCGGCGAGTTTGACGTCGGCGGGGATGTAGGTGTACCAGGGTGATTCGTCGGGGGCCAGATCGGCCTTGCCGTCCGGGGATTCGCTTCGGTCTCCCACCAGCGCCGCCTTGTTCGGGGTGGCTTTCTCTTTGACCGTTGGATTCTTGTTCAGCGAAAAGTACTTGTCCTTGTCGAAGCGCATCAGGGTATTGATGCCGATGGAACGAGCGATCCAGCTCCGGTCATTCAGGAGGTAGAAGCGTGGCTGCCAATCGACGATCCAGCGGAGGTCATCGGTGCCGGTGAGGTCATCGTGATCCCAGGCGGCGCCGACCTGGAGGAACTGCGGCGAGGTGATCTGGAACCAGTCTTTGATGGCGAACATATGGGCATCCAGGTCAGGGTTGGCCTGGAAGTTCGCGAGAAGGTAGACGCTGGTTTGATCGACCTCCTTCTTGGCGACTTCGTCGGTATTGAACTCGACACCGGTCTTGATGGAAAAGCGGTAGTGGTCGTTATTCCACGGAGCCTTGATGCCTTCGTTATTGTAGAGTGCTCCCCAATAAATGTCGCTGATGATTGCGCCCTTCAGCACCATGGAGTCGTTGCCATTGGAGTTGGAGTAGTCGAATGCCAGACCTTCCTGGGAGTAGTTGTACCGGCTGAAGGAGTCGCGGATGCCGAACAAGATCGCGCTGCCTTCCTCGATGGGTTTGTCATTCGAGTCCTTCGCGATCGCCTTGACCTTCTTCCCGGTGGGTTTGCCATTCTTATCCAGCTCGTCTTTTTCCTCTGCGCGGTACATCCGGAGGCTGGAGGTGAGGCGATGTTTCTCGTATTCCTCGGGTTTGAGGAATTTGAGACCTTTCTCCTTGTCCCAAACGGGAACGCCAACGGTCTTTTTCTTTGTCTCGATGGCGGCCGCGATCTTGGTCTCGTCGTTGTCGATGGGCTTTCCCTTCTCCCTTGCTTCGGCGATGACGAGCTCCCTGAGTGCCTGCTTGACCTGTTCGGTTTCGATCAGTGGCACCTCGACCCGTTCCATCAGCAGGGTGTTCGGTGATTTCAGCAGGGTGAAGCCGAGGGTGGCGGAGTAGGGATGGTCTTCGCCGAAGATTCCTTTGATGCTGAACGGGATTTCAGTGGCGGCTTTCGGGGTTTCCTTCTTCTCCTGGGCGTGGAGCACCAAGGGAGAGGCGGCGAGGGCTGCGATGGCTAGTTTCTTATTCATGGGAGGTGCATGCTCTATTCGTCTTTGTCTATCGAGCGGGAGGATAGGATGGGAAAAGGTGATGGATTCTTGGCGCAGTTCATCCCTGGATGCTGAATGAGCACCATTACTCGGAAGCCGTCTGGCTCGGCGGTGAGGCTTATGTAGGCCGTGCGATCGCTGTACCTAGAATCGCAGTTTAAGAGAGTATCATCTTAGCTTCTTTTCGAGATCTCTCAGGAAGCTATCCACGTCCTTGATCTCATGTTTCCAGCTGTCGAAATCCTTGGCCGTGAGTTCCGTGAAAGGAACTTCATCGAACGGATGAAATGCTTGGATCGTCTCCTTCACGGACTCCTCGCGGCCTGACTGGTCTGGGATATTTGCCGCCTTCCCCCCTGCATCCAAAAAACGATTCAGCTCTTTCGCATTTCCACCATGGATGGCGAGCGCGGCATGAAGATTCGTGACGTATTTCCGATAGGTGTCGAAATGCGCGCTGATGTGGTCCGGCTTCACCGAGTTGTCGAAGCCATGGCCCACCAATTGTCCGTAGGCTACCTCCCGGCCGTCCGGACCCGGCTTCACGTGGGCGTAGCTGTCCCCCATGGCGTGGATCAGGAAGCCGGTTTTCCAGTCGTTCCCTGGCGTCGTTTTCGAACTGGCTGCTACCAGCTGCCGGAGGTCCTCCCTACGACGGAGGACGGCGTCTGCATCCCCTCCGTGCAGGGAATGGAGCACTGCTACGATCCGGTGGCGATATCCCCAGAGACCCGGTGCGCTGCCCCATACCGCGACGGCCGGGGCAGAGTAGCAAAACGCCAGATCATCCGGTGCCTGGCTGAAATAGGATAGCCGTCTGGCGGGATCGGACTCCCATCCGGCGATCCTGGCCACGATGTAGGTCGTGGTTTCATGGCCATATTGTTCATAATACAACCCGGCAGAGCTCGGGCTTCCGGAGGCATGGCTGGAAGATGCCTTGTTAGGGGTGCCACTGGTTTGCCAGTGACCATGCCATGCATTCGGCTGGGCACATGAGGTAAACAAAAGTGAAAATAGGATTCCAGGAGCGACTACGCTCAGAAGTCTACGGCAAGGGGAGGGCGCCGACATGCTTTTGGGGGAGACTAAGGGGTTATTGGGATGATGTTCGATTCTGAAATGGTGTTCGCACTGTGGGGCTCTGCCAAAGGAGATGAAAATTAGATTCGGAATCTGGCCAGTAGGGAGGGGAGTCCGTTGAATGGCACGAAGTGAAAGTTAGAATAAGGCCGTATCTGCCGCAAGGAGAAAACTGGTGTGCAGTGAAAGCGGTAGGGGCTTTTTTGATAATGTTTGGATTAGTGAAGGATAGAATGGGAGTTCTGGTCTTGATGCCGAAGGAATCGTGAGTGCGGGCTTCGCCGAAGGCCTGAGAGGATATCGAGAGCGGCCAAGCCGAGAAGACTTGGGCGCGGGCTATTGGTTTCGTTCAGCGTGAGTGGGGGACTCGGGAGAATGCTTTTGTGACTCGGGCACCGATGGTTTGGCGGGTGCTTCCGTTGCTTCAGCAAACTGAGGATGGCTTAACCTAGCTGGCCGTCATCTTTCCTGCTCTATCTGCCACGCTAGGGTGGTGCGGATGTAGGACGACATGGGATGGCCGGGCGGGTCAATTGAGGTCGATGGCGCCGACGGCGAGAGCGGGGGTGGAGTCAAGGCGCGCGTGTTCGTAGCCGGGGATGTGGAGGCGCTTGATCATTTCGATGACTTCCGCCTGAGGGAGTTCTCCCTGTGCGAGCATGCGCAGGAGTTCCATCAAGCCATCCGGCCCGAGGAGTGACTTCAAGGGGAGATCGAGAAGGACCGAATCGTCGGGGCGGTGCTTGGCCTGTTGGGGATACTGGCATTTGCTCGCGGGCGAGTGTGAGTGGTGGTGGACCAGTCGCAGGCCATGGCCCATCCACGTGTCGCCCACTCGTCTCACGAGCCACTCGACCCAACCTTCTTCGATGGTGGCGATCTCTTCCCTGCAGGAGTCACAAATCCATGTGCTGGCTTTCCGGGGCGGGGGAATCGCGGCGTGCATCGATGGAAGGAAGGCGGCCCAGTGCTGAACTTATCCGACCTCGACGAGGATGGCGTGGATTTTGCCGTCTTCGAGGGTTTGGACTTCGGGGTAGGATTTGTTGAGGGAGCGGAGGACGGGGATGTTGCCCATGGCGTCGGCTTCGGTGAGTTCGGTGGGTTTGGCTTTGCGGTAGCCGAATTCTTTCAGGGTGGAGCCGGTGCCGTCGGAGTAGACGACGATGGTGCCTTTCTTGGGGGTGCCTTTGGCGGTGGGCCAGTGCTTGACGATGATGAGGGAGCCATCGGGGATGCGGGGTTCCATGGATTGGCCGAAGACGCGGAGGGCGTAGTGGTCATCCGGCCATGACTTCCGGGTGGCGACGGGTTCCTGGACGATGTGGCTGGTGATGGGGGCGCCGGCGGCGACTCCGCCGTGGAGATCGATCCAGTGGCCGGTGTGTTTGTTAGAGGAGGAGCGCGAGCGGGTGGTGGAGGGGAGTGTGGGGGATTCTTCGGCGATGGAGGAGGTGGCGGCCGTGCGTTTGTTAGAGCGGGGGTGCTTGTGCGGTTGGGGGAAGGCGACGAGGTCGTTGTCGGCGGTGAGGTCGTGATGGGGGAGTTGAGGTTGTTCGCCGGGGAGGCGGCCGGTGCGCTTGAACTCGCGGGCGGCGCGGTCGAGGGTATCGGTGATCCATTCGCGGACGGTGAGGCCGGAGGCGTTTGCGGCGCGGTTCCAGTCATCGAACTCGTCTTCGGCGGGGCGCATGATGAAGGCATCGATGCGGAGCTCGGCGGGGACTTGCGTGGGCGTGTGAAAGTGGCCGGTGGTGGCGTCGCGATCGCGGCCTGGTTCGCGATCGGTCTCGCGATCGCGGGGATCGATCCAAGCGGTCATGAAGGCCTGGACGTGGGGGAGGCGGCGGGCGGGGATGCCGGAGGAGCGCCAGTTGTGGATGGTTTGTTCGCTGACTTGCAGCGGGCCGGCGACGTCTTCGGCGCGGAGGCGATTTTGGTCCATCCACTCGCGGAAGGAGTGGTGGTCGGCGGGTGGTGGTCCCTGTGGTTCGTCGTTGTCCCTCACGGCCAAAGAATTACCGAATCGGTAAAATTTCTCAAACTATATTATTGCCAATTTACCGAAACGGGAACATTGTTCCGCCGTCAGTAAGAAGTCCCCCAGATGCAAACGACGCTTCATTTCGATCCCACGCGCTATCCGGAGCCGGTCCTGCGGTTGCTTTTGGCGGCGGCGGAGCAGTGGCAATGCACGCCGGGCGAGGCCGAGGCGCGTATCCTGGAACAGCGGGCGCGCAAGGAGAGCTTCGTGAATCCGCGGCTGGCTACCACTCAACTCGCGGCCGAGCTGGAAGCAGCACAGGCGCAGCGGGCGGGTGGGTGATGCGTCATCTAACAGATTCGTGAAAGTAAGGCCGGGATCGGGAGGATGGGACGTATGGGCCGATCTAACAGATCCATCGCGGTGCCTGAAAAAGACGAAGTGAGATTTCAAAACCAGCCAGCTGCTCGCGATCTGCGGGACGACATCTGAAATCTGAATCTAAGATCTGAATCAATTTTCCCTCCATAGCCCCGAAAGGCTGCGAAGCCGAGTAGGGGTGGATTTTCAAAGAAGCAATACGTGGGCCGGTCTAACAGGCCATCGGCTTGAAAAGACCTGCCGCCCACCGCCGGACCTTTCGGAGAAAGGTCCCTGCCTGAAATACCTCCACCTGATCGCCAGCCTCACGACCTAATCCTAACACCTGCCATGAACTCCACTCCATCGCTTGCCACTTCATCGTCATCTCTCGACCAGGCGCTTGCTGAGATCGAGGGGATGGCGCGTGGGGCGATGGCAGCGGAGGGGGCGCGGGGGTGGTGGCATGCGGCGCGGATCGTGCGGCTCTTCGGTGATGCGGGGCGGGCGATGAGGCAGCAGGCGCAGCATGCGAAGTATCACGCGGAGAGGTCGCCGGAGAAGGCTGCGGCGTATCGCGGTGCGATGGTGATCGTGGCGCGGCACAGCGGTGAAGCGCTGGCGGACTTTGATCGTGCTGATGGTGATCGCGCGGATGCTGCGTGTGAGCGGAGGCCGGGGTCCGCTGCAAGGCAGATCAAGATGAAGAAGAGAGGACCTGGATGGATGGGATGGATGGGAGTGGAACGCGAGGACGCGACTGCGGGGGTGGTGGGCGTGGCCGGTGCGTTTCCTGCATTCTCTCCATCCCATCCATCCCGGTCCTGTCTTCCGCGGCCTGATCCTTTTCCCTCCGTGTTCATCCCGTTCATCGGTGGTTGAGAGACTCTGTCCGAGAAACCTGCGAGCTCCCGTGTTCCTCCGTTCCGCTCGCGGGTTTCAAAGACAGAAGTCCAACCACCGATGAACCGGGTGAATGCGGGGTGCGTCTCCGGTGAACGGGTTCGCGCTTCAATTCATCATCATCACGGTTTCACAGATTTCGCGCCCGGCCGGCGCACGATGCCCATGGTGAGGCGGGCAGTGCGGGCCGGCCGGGCCGCGCCTCTTTTTCTCCCTGCCTCTGCCTGATGCGGCCATTCGCATCCCGATTTTCGACCGATCCCATTTTCCATGCATTCACCTTTTCATGCCGTGATGACGACTGCCGTGCTCGATGTGCGGGAGCTTGCGCAGCTGATGGTCCGCTACTCGGGGCGGGCATCGCGCGGTGCGGCGGCAGGGTGCCGCGATGAGGAGGAGGATGCGGTGCTGCTGGGGAAGCTGCTGCTGCTGGATGATCTGGCGTGGCGGGTGTGGAGCGAGGAGATGAGCGCGACGGAGATGGCGGAGCTGCGTGCCGCGGCGAATGAGCTGGGGAGGGCGGTGGAGGTTCTAACAGGGCGGATCGCGGCGGCTTCGAAAGGTGGGGCGGGGGTGGTGGATGATGGGGAGGCGATCGATCTAACAGAAGTGGAAGGAGGCATCGCGCGATGAGGGCGATGCTGAAGGTGGCCACTCCTGGGGATCCCGCGGTGAGCGGGATGGAGAGGGTGGATGGAGTGATGAATCCGGAGAGTGCCCTCAGCGGCCTAGAGCTCGTCCGGCGGATTTCGTCCATCCTCTCCGTTTCGTTTGCCGCAGGTCCTCAAGGCAGGCTTTCCGCGGCTCACGAACTCTGAACTCTGAACTACGGACGCTCTGATGACGATGCGCGAACATTGGCAAGATGGCTACCGGGCCGGGCTGTCGGCCTGGCGGGTGGATGGCAAGCATGCGATCCCGTCGCAGCATCCGTGCGGCGAATCGCGCGCGGGGGAGGCGTGGTTCCGCGGGTGTGTGGAGGGTTTGAGGGTGGCGGAGCAGTCATCGGGCAGCGGTCATCGGTCATTGGAGGGCGGGGAACTACCATGAGTGCCGTAGTTGGAGATGGATGTGAATTTTCAGCGGGGCGGCTGCGCCGTTCCGGCGGGGTGGGGGCTGCTGCGGTGGGGCGGTGGCGAGTTGGTGGTGCGCGCCTCACCCCGCCGGAAGGACGCAGTCCTTCCGCTACGAATGCTGGAGGGCGTGAGCGCCCTGCTGGTCGATGACCGGTGGCCGATGATCGCTGACTGATCAGCGATGACTTTTTGTTTCTCTTTTCTTTTTCGATTATGATTACGAACCAGCCTGAAAGTGATGTGGATACGAGTGAAGAGCCGGTGTTGCTGCGGATTCCGGAGCCGGCGATCGGGGTGCCGCCGGGGGCGCTGCGGCGCCTTCTGGCGAGCTGCCGGCATGGACTGAATCCGCGCGTGGGGTGGTCGGAGAACCGGCCGCGGATGGATCAGGAGGCGATGCAGATCCGCGGGGAGGTGCTGGGGGAGATCGAGGTGCAGCTGGAGAGGCTGCTTTCGAGCAGTTGAGGGTGGTTGTCGGAGCTCGCTGAATGGGGGTGGAGGTGGATTCGTTTAGATACTATGGATTTAGTAGTGGGGTTGCTGCTTGCCTGGGGCGGGTGGCGGCTCTTGGCGGCTGTCGCGTGGGGCGGGCCTCACACTGGGTGGACAGGAGTGTCCACCCTCCTTAGCGCGGATGGTGCTGTGCGCGTTTCGGCGGCTGGCTGGTGAAAACTTTGAAACTTCTTTGCTCGTGATCTCTACATTCTCTGCTTCCCGTTCGACTTCTTCTCCTTCTGCTTCCTCGTCGTCGCGGCGGCCCTTGCGGTATCCGCTTTCGGCGGAGGGGCTGGGGAATTTTTGCCATCCGGGGTGTGAGGTTTTTTCGCGGGTGGTGCGGCATCCTTCGGGGGTGGTGATGGCGGCGAATGGTTGTGTGGCGCTGCGGGTGTCTCGGGGGCCGGTGGTGTTTGATGATGGGGTGGCGGAGGCTGGGGCGGAGTTTGTGGAGCGGGTGGATGCGTTGCCGTGGGGTCGCCTGGCGGATGATGGGATGCGGATCCGGCCGCCGGTGTGGCGGGGACTGGATGGGGTGCGCGGGGAGCTCTATGCGTGCGGGGTGGAGGAGCTGTGGAAGGAGGGGCGGATGACGTTGGCGAAGCCGGTGTGGGTCGGTGGGGCGATGATGGTGCCGCTGGCGGTGCTGCAGTTGATTGCGCGGTTGCCGCGGGTGGAGTTGCGGTTGGATGGGGCGGGGGATTTCCTGCTGATCCGGTTCGCGGGTGGAGAGGGGATGGTGG
Organism: Luteolibacter sp. Y139; assembly: GCF_038066715.1. Classification (NCBI taxonomy): domain Bacteria; kingdom Pseudomonadati; phylum Verrucomicrobiota; class Verrucomicrobiia; order Verrucomicrobiales; family Verrucomicrobiaceae; genus Neoluteolibacter; species Neoluteolibacter soli. The sequence goes on from NZ_JBBUKT010000005.1 coordinate 97,759, forward strand.
CGAATCGCTGGCGGAGGGCGCGGGGTGCGGAGGTGCCGGCGCACGTGGGTTCGCTGTTTACGCCGGAGGTGGCGTGTTTGCCGGGGGGATTGGTGGCGTGAGGAGATGACTTATCTAACAGAATCTGGAATTTGACCGCTGACGACTGACCTCCCCTTTTCATGGAATTTCTGAATCTTCATTCAAGCGCGCTGGACTCGCCGGAGATGGCGGGTGCGGATCCGGCGGAGCTGGGCACGTGGCTGATGCTGGCGCGGTATTGTGCGGGGCAGGAGAATGGCGGGGTGATTGCGGGGTGCCGTGAGTGGCGGGATCGCAAGTGGCAGGCGGTGGCGCGGGTGGCGCAGGGGATGGTGATGCGGGAGGCGGAGCTGTGGACGTGGGATGGTGATGACTTGCATGTGAAGCATTATCCGGCGGAGCAGGAGGCGGCGGTGAAGGCGAAGCGCGAGCGGAATCGCTGTGCGGGCCAGGTGAAGACGGAGACGAAGGCGGAGGCAGCGCGGGTGAATGGTGCGCGCGGGGGAAGGCCGCGGAGTCGTGGGGTGGGTGGTGGTGAAGTGGGTGCGGGGGCGTTGCTTGATCTAACAGATGCGGGTGGTGGTCCTGGCGATGGGAGCGATATCCCAACCGGAAACCCAACGGGATTTTTTGTGGGCGTGGATGATATCCGGACGGAAGGAAAGGGAAGGGAAGAAAATGAAAGGGAAGTACTAGAGGAATGTGAGAGTGCGCGCGAGGGTGCGCGGGGTCGTTCGTTTGTGGTGGGTTCTGGTTCGCGGGATGGTGAGCGTTTCGGTGATCGGGATCGTGAGTTGGAGATTTCGCGGCAGGCGGAGACGATTGTTCGCAGTTATCCGCGGCAGGAGAGATTCGCGGAGGCGCTGATGATGGTGCGTGGGCACCTGGCGGCGGGGGAGAGTTTTCCGGTGATGCTGGCGGGGACGAAAGCTGCGGCGGAGGCGCTGGCGAAGGCGCCATCGGGGGCGGCGAACAAGTATGCGCCGAGTGCGCTGAAGTTCTTCGAGGGGAAGCGGTGGATGGATGATCCGGGGACGCTGATCCGGCCGGCGGTGGTGAGTGGTGGTAGTCGACAGGATCGCGGGGAGATGTCGGCGGAGGAGGTGGCGATGCAGTTGGGGGGGAGGGTTGGTTGAATTTTGGATTGGGGATTTTGGATTGCGGATTGGAGAAGATGAGACCGGGGGTGGTGAATACGATGGGTGTAGTAGTATGGGGATTCTGTTTGTCGGAGACGCGTCGACGGAACGTCGACACCCCTTATGGGCGTTTCGGGTGGGCGGTGCTTGGGGTGCGAGGATGGATTTAACTGATGGCTTTTGACCACTGACTGATGAGTGCTGACCTTGCTTCTTCTTCCCTTCGCTGTGCTTGTGGTGAGCCGGTGGATGCGACGTTGTTGGAGATCCGGAAGTTCTTTCCGTCGTTGTCGCCGGATCTTTGCTCGGGGTGCTATGAGGTGGCGGAGCGGGAGTCGGCGGAGCGGGCGCTGTTAGAGGCGGAGCGGGCGGAGATGCGGGAGCGGCGGGCGAGGCTGGAGGCGGCGGTGCCGCCGGAGATGCTGGGGACGCGGGTGGATCATGCGGCATTCAATGGGGCGCTGTGGGAGCGGGTGCGGGAGTGGCGGCCGGCTTGTGGGCGGTGGCTCCTGATCACGGGGTTGCCAGGGCGGTGCAAGACGCGGGTGGTGGCGCTGCTGGCGAAGGAGCTGATTTTGAACGATGGCGTGCGGGTGGTGTGGACGAGCGCGATCGAGCTGCAGGCGGCGGTGGAGGACATGCGGAGCCAGAATTATGCGGTGGTGGATGCGGCGCGGACGAACCTGCGGGAGTGGAAGCATGCGGCAGTGCTGGTGCTGGATGACCTGGGGAAGAACACGTGGACGCCATCGCTGGAGGCGCGGCTTTTCGAACTGATCGATTTCCGGAAGACGCGGCTGCTGCCGACGATCGTGACGGCGAATACGGCGCTGCCGGAGCTGCTGCGGACGAAGCAGGTGGGGACGGAGCGGGGCGGGCCGATCATCGGGCGGATCCTGGAGGCGAGCCGGGGGTGGAATGTGGAGGCGGGGGAGGTGGGGAGGAGTTGCTAGTGTTCAGTTTGAAGTTTTCAGGAAAGGCATCGGGATGGTGGAGGAGCCGCAGCGCGTAGAGATCTAGAAGAGTTGAGACGATGGGGGGAGGTGGGGATATGGAATCTGACGAATTCTTTGATTTGAGCGAGAGGCCGAGATTGGAGCTGAGTCCGGAGCCGGAGCCGACGTGGAAGGAGAGGCGGAGGGGGCGGAAGAGGGCGGCGAAGTCGAAGGGGAAGGTGCAGGTGGTGGTGCCGGAGGTGGACGCGGGGATGATGGCGGAGGCGGCGGGGGTGAGCCTGCATGCGATGATGATGGCGGAGCTGGAGGCGCTGGGGGATGAGGATGGTGGCAGGGAGGATGCGGGGCCGGAGGGTGAGGGGAGGCTGCATCATCTGGACTATGACCGGACGAAGGGGTGGATGCTGCGGGTGACGGTGGAGGTGGGGAAGAAGGTGATCGGAAAGCGCTTGAAATTCAGGCTGCGGACGCGGGATGCGGCGGAGGCGGAGAGGGCGCGGGACCTGGTGCTGGCGACGCTGAAGCGGCTGGGGCTGCGGGTGAGATTGAGGATGCAGGGGCGGCAGGGCGCTGGGCTGAAGAGGGGCGGTTCGGAGGGGCGAGTGATCGGTGATCGGTGAAAAGGCAGCGGGGTTGGTGACGGGAGGAACCACGGATTGCGCGGATGGCGTGGATGAAAGGCAGGGGAGAACCACGGAAGGCACGGAATACACGGAAGGTGGATGGATGTGGCGGGGGAAATCGGACTGGTGGAGTTAAGGGGGGCCAGTCGACGGGGGTGACGAGGGGTGTTTTTCAGACAAAACTCTGTTTGGTCTGTGGACGTATGATTGTGAATAACTTTTGAAGGGTGACCATATTGACAGGAATAGATGCTTAAAATAGACGGGAAATGCGTCAGGAGTAATGCCTCGCGGAAGAGATTTGCCGTAACTTTGGCAAAACTTCCGGCGCTAACCCAACCCAATACTAGAAAGAGAAAACCATGAAATTGAACAAGATCGCGCCGAGTGCGCACCCGATGACCGTGCCGGCTTTCGCGCTGGCGAGCTGCCTGAGCCTTTCGATTGCCACCGCGGCGCCGTGGTATGGCGACTTATCGGTGCTGCCTGGCAGCGGGGAGGCGGGCAATGCGGTCGTGACGGGGAATGTGGAATCGGGAGGCGATCTCTCGGCGCATGGCGTGGTGGATTTCGGCGTGGCGACGTCGAATGCGACGCTGCCGGGACTGACGCTGAAGTATCTGGGATCGTCGGAGCATGATGCGGCCTTCGACCTGACGGATTCGCTGGGGAGCTTCCTGTGGCGGGACAATTCGGGCGGCACGGTGCGGCCGAAGATGAAGCTGAGCACGGACAATATCCTGTCCGTCTACAATGCGGCGGGCACCTCGGCGACGATCACGCTGCAGGGCGCCACGGGGCAGATCAATCTGAGCGGCACGGGAAGCGGCATCACGCAGAATGGCACTTCCGTTTTCACGGTGGGGAGCACGGGCAGCATCACGTGGGACCGGCCGCTGGGGATCACGAGCACCACGGCGGCGCAGAGCTCGATCACGGGCGCGCTGACAGTGGCGGGTGGCATCGGGGTGGGGCTGGATTCCTATTTCAACAACGTCCGGATCGGCAAGGGGAAGAACAACCGGGACTATAACATGGCGGTGGGGGAAGAGACGATGATGCTCAATACCACGGGGACCAATAACACAGCGCTGGGCTATGGCTCGATGCAGGCAAATACCACGGGCTCGTCCAACACCGGTGTGGGTGTGGCAACGGTCTACTACAACAGCACGGGCAGCGAGAATACGGCGGTGGGACGCCAGGCGCTGTGCACCAATACGACGGGCAGCTCCAACACGGCGGTGGGCAAGTCCGCGATTCACCAGGGCAGCGGCAGCTACAATGCGGCGGTGGGAGCGGAGTCCCAGCGGTATAGCCTCACCGGCTACGGCAACAGCACGCTGGGCTACCAGACGCTCTACAACATCACGAGCGGCTACCAGAATGTGGCGCTCGGCCGGGCGGCGCTGCTCAACAACAACACGGGTGCCAATAACATCGCGATCGGCGCTTACTCCGGCCGCTATCAGGCGAACGGGAGCAGCACGCTGGCGAACCCGGAGAACAGCATCTACATCGGCGCGAATGCGCGCGGGTATTCCGATGCCGACGACAACTCGATCGTGATCGGCTATGGCTCGATCGGTGAAGGGGCGAACACGACGGTGATCGGCAACTCGGCGACGACGAGCACGCACCTGTATGGACAGACGAATGCGAATTCGCTGAAGGTGACCGGCCAGTCGGAGCTGGGCGCACAGGTGACGGTGGAGCAGGCGAGCACCGCGGCGAAGGCGATGAAGGTGCTGGCGGACGGGACGATCCTGATCAAGCCGGGCGGGAATCTTTCCATGGGCAGCTTCACGGCGGGTGCCCAGCCCTGAGCCAAATCGGTGGAGGAGGTTAGAAGAACCACGAGATCCAATTTATCATCATGAGAAATTCATTCGCACTTTTATGTGCGGTCATCATGGCGTGCCTGACAGGGCTCGCCCATGCTTCCCACCTGAAGGGTGGGTCGGTCACCTGGAAGCGGGATACAACAGTAACCACCAGCTTCGTCGCGAAGGCGGAGGTGATCATCAACTTCGACTTGTCGGCAGCTTCAGGTCTGCTTGACCCGATCGAGCCGGATTCCACCCACATCCCGACGGTCAACAATCACCCCTTCTACAAGGTGGGCGACATCGTGGGCTCGAGCGTGACCTTGGATTGGGGAGAAGGCCCGACGGTATCACTCACCGAATTCAAGGTGGTGGCGGTGGATCCGGCTGCCCAGATCGTATCGGCGAAAGCGGTGGAGTATGACCCGGACGGTGACGCCGATAACGATGGTATCCCGGATACCGAGGATATCGTCCCGAAACACGTCTATGGCTGGCCGACGGGTGTGACTTCCCGCGACATCACGGTTTCGGCTAGCGCCCGGGACGATTCGGAAGAGCTGGTCAATCGCACCAACACACTGATGCGGATCCGCAGCCGGGTGACGAAGGCCGAGGGCAATACGCCGCCGGCATTCAATCCTGCGGATGCGACCCTGTTTGTGGTGCCCCAGGGGCTGCCCGCCGAACCGAAGGTGACCTTCGAGGTGCCAAAGGCATTCGATCCGGAGGCCGCCATGACGGTGCCGGAGGAGGAGCGTGACACGGTGAAGTACAGCTTCATCGAGCACGAGTCGGATGCCTCCGACATGGATACCGAGAACGACAAGTCGTGGGAGGAACTCCAGGGGATGACGATCACCGAGGATGGCCATATCACGTGGGATACTTCGAATATCAGCCAGACGATCAAGACCTTCTCCGTCCAGGTGGTGGCGAAGGACTATGCGCCCGGCAGCACGACCCCGAAGTCGAGCACGACGGTGGAGCTCCAGCTGTGGGTGAATGACACCACGCAGGAGGGCAAGCCGGAGATCGAGGTATTTCCGGCGAGCGAGAAGATTTACTTTCGTGAGGGCGAGAAGGGTAGTTTCAAGGTGATCGGATTCGATCATGGCGAGAATTCGCGCCTGGTGCTGCACCACACTCCGGCGGAACTCCCGCTGGGAGCCAGGCTGCTGCCGACCGCGGGATTCGCGGGGGCAGGGGAGGACAACGAGGGTGACCACCTGACGTGCACCTTCGATTGGACGCCGACGGAAGCGCAGGCGGGCCAGGAATATAAGATGAGCTTCCAGTTCGAGGACGACGATGAGCTCCTGTCGAAAGTGGTGGAGGTGACGGTGAAAGTGCTGGGTGAGACGGAGGACCCACCGCCGGCGGAGCCGTTGGTGCTGACGGTGAGCCAGACGAGCTTCACGGATGTGCCGCAGGGGACGACGATCACCTTCACGGCCACGGGCACCTGTGCTGCGACGCCGGGTGTGCCGCTGGCGATCAACTCGCACAGTGAGATTCCGGAAGGGGCGACCTTCACGCCGCAGCTGCCAGCGAGGGCGGACAGCGATGTGGGTGTGGGGGTGGAAACGACCTTCTCGTGGCATACGGACTCGCATGATGCCACGCTGCCGGACGAGCCGATCGAGATCGAGCTGGTGCTGTCCGATGCGTATGGCCGGACGCAGACCCAGACGGTGAGCATCACGCTGCAGGATCCGCCGCCGGCGCCATTGATCACGCTGGCTGCGGGGACGACGACGCCGGTGACCGGGACGATGTGGAATAGCCTGCTGGTGAACTTCGATGCGACCGGCGGCAGTCGCCAGCATCCGGGGCTGAACTTCCAGGCGCTGGATGGCGGTGAGCTGGTGAGGACGGAGATGGACTCGCCTGCTTCGAATCTCTTGTTCTGGCGCCTGACGCCGGGCCAGGTGCAGGCGGGGAGCGGAACGCTGCACGTGAAGGTGACGGATGAGTGGGGCGCGAATGCCGTGCTCAGCGTCCCCTACGTGGTGAGCAATCCGTCCGCGCCGGCATGGTGGGGTCCGGGAGCCGTTCTAACAGGTGGGGCTGCGGTGGATTTCAGCATGGCGAACCAAGGCCAGCTGAAGGCGATCGTGACGAGTGCCTTCACGAAGCTGAAGGTGGAATACCCCGATGCCGAAACGTCGACTGAGGAGGGGATCGCGCTGGCTGCGTATGTGAATGGCCTGGAAGCAGGGACCAACAACTACGAGCCGCTGCGGCAGGGTCAGCTGAAGCATGCGGCGAGCTTGTTTTACCAGGCGATCGGCAAGCTGCGGGGCAAGGAGGACATGGGCCTGCCGTGGCCAGAGGGCACGGATGACGTGAACAACTACGCGGCGGTGACGGTGGGACAGGTGAAGATGATCTTCAGCTTCCCGCAGCCACTGGGCGGTGTGGTCTTCAATGAGCCGCCGACCTCGGTGGTGATCACGAGTCCAAAGAACGGGGCGACGATCATCGGGGAGCAGGACATCGAGGTGAAGGCCTCGGCGACCGATCCTGACGAGGTGATCGACCGGGTGGACTTCTACGAGGGCGGTGTGCTGTTTGGCACCGATAGCTCGGCACCTTACTCGGCGGTCTTCCCGGCGGCAGCGCTGGGCGAGCATGTCTTCAAGGCGAAGGTGGTGGATAATCAGGGGCTGTCACTGACGTCCCGCCCGGTGACGGTGACGGTGGTGCCGGATGCACCGGACCTGGTGGAGATCAAGAGTCCGGCGGCGGATAGCCATTTCCCTGCCGGGCAGACGGTGCCGATCGAGGTGAAAGTGAACGATCCCGACAATAACCTGGTGCAGATGGAGCTGTACGAAGGGACGACCTTGATCGGGACGTATGGTGCCTCGGCTTCGGGGACCTACACGCTCTCTTGGCTGCAAGCCACGCCGGGGACGTATGATCTGAGCGTGCGGGTCATCGATGCGGAAGCGCAGGAGCTGACTTCCGCGCCGGTGGAGCTGGTGCGGGATTTCAATCCCGGTCCGGACGTGGTGGTGTACAGGCCGGCGCAGAACGACCGGACTCCAGCCTACAAGAAGACGGGGGCGAACACGAGCATCCCGACGGGGACGATCGAGATCGATGCGATGGTGACGGATGTCCACGGGGTGCAGTCCGTGCGCTTCTACGGCGGCCCGGCCGGTGGATCGCTGACGCTGCTGGAAGAGGACTACGGTGCGCCCTTCGCTTGCTCGTGGAGCGGCCTGTCGGCAGGAAGCTACGAGGTGCGGTTGGTGGCGACGGACATCTATGGTGCCACGACCACGATCGACCGTGACGTGACGGTGGTGGCGCCGACGACGGTGGTGCTGCAGCAAGGCCTGAACCGGGTGACGCTGCTTCCGGATGCGACGAATGGGTATACGGGAATGGCAGATACCTACATCCGCTCGAGCGTGCCGAACATGACGGCGGGCAGTGATCCGACCTTGCTCTTCGACGAGGGGCATCCGGCGAGCTACGGCCTGATGTATTGGCCGCTGGTACCGGGGCTGACCGGGATCCCGTCCACGGCGACGGTGCTGGATGCGAAGATCACTTTCGACGTGATCAGCGCGGGCACCTGCCATTGCCAGGTTCTGCCGGTTAAAAAGGATTGGGATGAAACGGCTGCCACGTGGAATACCACCGGCCTGGCCTACGCTTGGGATACGCCGGGGGCAAAGGGCTCCGGTGATGCCGGCGGATACGGGCTGGCTTACATGGCGCACGGCAGCGCCGGCACGCGTGAGATGGGCTTCGAAGACGTGCGGCCGCTGCAAGCCTGGATTGGCGGGACGCCGGTCATCGACGGCATCAACTATGGTACGAACCAAGGCTTCAAGATCGATGTCTGGGGCGAAACCGTGAAGGATGAGGATCCCTTCGTGGTGAGCTCGTCGGAAGCCACGGACGTGACCAAGCGGCCGAAGCTGACGATCACGTATTATCAGGACTGAGACTGAAGCTGAGACTGAAAGGAGGGGTGCAGTGCAGGCGGTTGGCCGAGGGATTGGCTGAGGGTTTGTGCTGCATCTGCTCCGATCTGATTTGATCTGATGATCTGCGGGAAAGCCCGGCTGGAGACGGCCGGGCTTTTTTTGTGCTTTGGGGAAGGGTGCCGGCTCGGAAAGGGATGGCTGTGGCGGAGTGGGGGTGATAGGAGGTGGAGAGCGGTGATCCCGCGTGATCCGATCCATGACTGTGATGTCCTTTCCCCTGGCAATGATGATGGTGGTCCTGGCTTGGATGGCGGGCGCGGGGCGGGTGATGGGATTGCCGGCGGCGGTGAGTCCGCGGATGGAGGTGCTGAGGGGGACGGTGGTGGAGGAGGTGGCGATCGGGAAGGATGCGGGGTTTTCGTTTGTGAGGCTGGTGCTGGCGGAGGGGATGGATGAGGCGAAGGTGGTGGAGATTCAGAAGGCGATCCGGCAGCGGACGGGCTTCGATATTCGTAGCCAGAAGCGGACGAAAAAGGGGGAAGCGGTGATCGTGCTGGACCGGATGAATCTTGGAGGAAAGACGCCGAAGAAATTGGTGCCGGGGGATGTGATTGTGATCACGGGCTATGGAGTGACGCTGCCGGAGCAGGCGAGGGGTGGCTCGATCTCGTATGAGAAGGTGGAGGTGAACGGGAAGTGAGGTTGCTGGTTTTGATTTCGAGTGTTGAGTTCAGGGCAAGAGAGGAGCGGCGATGAAGGAAGCGGTGCGCAAGGGGCTGGAGAACGTCGCGATCGTGATCGGCGGAGGGGTGATGCTGGGGATCGTGATGGGTGGGGTTTTCTCGGTGCCGGTGATGATGATCACGCGGGAGAGGGATCCTTGGCTGACGTTGCTTTTGATGGGGGTGATGGGTTGCGCGATCTTCGGGCTGGGGATGGCGATCGGGGTGCCGTGGTGGTGGCTGGGGATCTTGTGGGTGGTGGCGATCGGGCTCTTGTTGTGGGTGCGTGCAGACTATGGCTCGCTGGGCCATAGCGTGGAGAGATTCGGGATGGTGTATGCGCCGATGCTTTTCATCACGCTGATGCTGGGGCCGCTGGCGAAGCCGAAGAAGGAGGGTGGTGCGGCGAAGAAGGGGGTGGGGGTGGAGATGCAAGTGCCATCGAGGAGTGATGGCATGGTGCCGGGTGATCGGTGAGGAGTCCCGGTGTGGGATCGGCACGTGAAGGTGGGGATTTTCCTTCGCCGGGGTTCGGGGTTAGTGGTTGTCGAGGTAGCCTCTTTCGATGAGGAGGTAGCCTGCTTCCTTCGAGGCGCTGGTGATTTGGCCGAGGAAGTCGACGGTGATGGTGGGATTGACGTAGGCGATGTCGACGGGTTCCTCGAAGTAGGTGATGGTCCAGTGGGGGAGGAGGGAGACGAAGGGATTGAACAGGCTGAATTGGACGGCGCGGTGGTAGGTCATGCCGGGGGAGAGGCATGGCTGGAGGATCTCTTCATCGAGCTCGAGTGCTTTCTGGTGGGAGAGGATGGCGGCGAGGGTGATGCAGCCGGTGGTGACGATGGCGAGGCGGAGGAGGAGGGAGAGATGCGGTTTCATTCGCTGGTTTCGGTGAGGGTGCTATCGTCCGTGGCTGCGTGTCGCTTCATCCGGCAGGAGCGGGTGATGAGGAAGATGGTCCAGAGGGGAATGAAGGCGGTGAGGTCGTGGAGTTGGTAGCAGGGGAGGTGGCGCTCGATGCAGATGGCGGGGACGTCGTTGGGGCCGCCGGGGGTGCGGCGGCTGTAGTGGAGTCCGTCTTCGCGGACGGGCCAGCCGGGGACGAAGCGGGTGACGCGGGTGTGGTGCTCGAGGAGGCAGGTGCGGTCGCCGGCGCGGATGTCGATGACGATGCGTTTCGAGTCGGGCCAGTCGAAGTAGAGGAGCTCGATGATGAGGATGCCGAGCCAGAAGCTTTTCCAACGGTGGATGGGGCGGCGGGGCATGGGGTGACAGGCTGGGTTTGATTCGCGCGGTGGAAGCAGCGTGTCACTGTGGGGATGGAGGGCGGGAGAGGGGATGAAGCGGGGGTGAAGAAGGGGTGAATGGGGAGGAGTGCCGAGTGATCGGTGATCAGTGATCAATGATCAGTGAAAGGCACCGGATTGGCGGGGGAACGAACCGCAGAGGCGCGGAGGTCGCGGAGGAAGCGCGGAGAAGGCGGGGGAAATGATGAACCGCCAAGACGCCAAGTGCGCCAAGTTTAGAAAGCGAAGGTGACCGGTGAAGGAGCTTCGGACCGGTGGAGGATTTGACCGCGGATGGCACGGATGTCGCGGATGGATGGAAGGCACTGGACTGGCGGGGGAACGAACCGCGGAGACGCAGAGGTCGTGGAGGAAGTGCGGAGAGGAAGTGAAGGGTTTGGGGGATGAGGGGAGATGCGGGTGAGATGATTTGGGGTGTGCGCTGTCGGCTTTTGGGGTTTGCCGTGCGGTGGGGGAGATGTTGTTTCTAGCAGGATGAACGGGAGTGATAGTGTGGGGGCTGATGGCGGTGGTGATGGTGACAGCGCTGGTGATGGGGTGGTGAGGGCGGAGCGGTGGGCGAAGCCGTGGTGGCGGTCGGTGGGGTTTTGGATCGGGGCCTGGGTGTTGGCGTTTTTGGTGTGGGCGTGGGTGGATTCGTTTTGGCATCAGTCGCAGGTGACGCATGGGGTGTGGGTGGAGTTTCCGGGGGCGGATGGGTCGGGGTTTGTGGGAGGGAAGTGGACGCTGCAGCAGGGGAGTCTGGTGATCAGCGATGGGAAGCCGATGGATGCGACGCCGGACTTGAGGTTGACGGGGGAGTGGCCGGTGTTTTCGCGCTGGAGTGAGGGGGAGTTCGGGCGCGGGGTGGAGGGGCTGTGGGGGATGAGGTGGGAGGATTGGAAGGTGTCGGAGAATGTGGGCGGCGGGCCGGTGCATCGCTGGGTGACGGTGCGGATGACGGACCGGTGGTGTCACTTCGGCTTCGTGGTGGCGGGGTATGTGGTGGTGTGGGTGAGTGTGATGTTCCTGTGGAGATGGTGGAGGTGGAGGAGGTTTGTGAGTGTTGAGTTTGCGGGGAAGGTGGCGGAGGAGAGTGCCGAGTGATCGGTGATCAGTGGAAAGGCATCGGTCTGGTGGAGGGAACGAACCGCGGAGGCGCTGAGGTCGCGGAGGAGATCGCGGAGAAAGGCAAGGGGGAGTAACCACGGAATACTCGGAAGGTTCGAGAGGGTGGATGAGGAGGGTGGATGAGGAGGGTGGATTGGGGGGCTGGGTGCGTGGATTGGGATTGTGGGGTGGGGAAGTTGATCTATCAGAGTGTATCGATGATGAATGATGTGATGAGGCCGCGGGGGATTTTTTGGTGGAAGTCGTTTTGGCTGGGGCTGGCGATGCTGTGCTTCCTGGGGTGGGTGGGGGTGAGGTCGGTGGATCGACATGAGAGCGTGATCCGGCGCGGGCCGGGGACGAAGTTCGTGGAGGCGGGTTATTTCCAGGGGGTGTTCCGGGTGATCGATGGGAAGTCGGATCTGGAGCTGGATACCGCGAGGGTGAGGTGGGAGTCGCAGAAGTTCGGCAGAAGGATCGAGGAGGAGAAGCGGCGGTGGGCGCTGGGGGCGACGACGTGGGAGGCCTATTTCACGCAGAAGTGGTGGATCGCGTTTCCGATGTGGGTGCTGCCGGCGGGGTGGGCGGTGTTGTGGGTGGGCCTGTTGGGGTGGCGGTGGCGGCGGGTGCGGAGGCATCTAACAGAAATGGAGGCGGTGGGGTGATGCGGCGGCCGGTTTATCGCTGGAAGGGTTTTTGGCTGGGAGTGCTGGTGGTGGCGTTCCTGGGGTGGGTGTGGGCGCGGTCGATGGGGCGGGATGAGGGGGTGTGGATTCATGGGGTGAGCCGGTGGAGCCACAATGCGAGCGTGCGCGATGGGTGGGTCGTGATCCTGGACAAGGATTCGCTGGTGTCTCCGAGGCCTCCCTTCGATGTGGCCTGGTATTCGCAGAGGCGCGGGGATTCTGCCTTCGACGCTGCGTCGGGCTGGTGGCTGGGATGGACTTTCTTCCAGCGTGACCGTTGGTTTTTCCGGTGGGCGGTGTTTCCGGTGTGGCTTCCGATTGCGGGGTTCTCCGCGCTGTGGGGCGGGTGGCTGGGGTGGAGGTGGAGAAGGGTGAGAAGTCGTCTAACAGAAATGGAGGTGGCGGGGTGATGCGGGCGTTTTACAAGTCGCGGCTGCTTTGGTGCGGGGTGCCGGGGTTGGTGTTCCTGGTGTGGGCGTGGTGGGACTCGGGGAGGAATGCAGACGAGGTGAGTTGGAGGCAGGGGAGGCACAGTCACATCGTGATGGTGACGAGTGGTGCCGTGTGGTGGCAGGACACTCGGGACGAGGAGAGTAATTCGGTGGCGGAATTGGTCTATGTTGGTCGGGTGGCGATGGTGGATCGGGCGCGAGGGACGGTGAGGGAGCGCGGGTTCGAGTTTCCAGAGGCGTATTCGTGGACTTGTGAGGTCACTCCCTTTGGTGAGGGTGAGGAGGTGAGGACTTGTGAGTTGTGGGTGGCGCTGTGGTTGATGGTGCTGGGGTATGTGGGGGTGTGGTTGGGGGTGGTGTTTGCCTGGCGGTGGAGGAAGCGGCGGGTGATGAGGCGTCTAACAGATTTTGCGAAGGGAACGGAGGTGGTGGGGTGATGCGGCCGTTCTACAAGGCGCGGTTGTTTTGGTGCGGGGTGCCGGGGTTGGTGTTTTTGTTGTGGGTGTGGTGGGACTCGGGTGGGTATGAGTCCCGCTTGAAGTGGAATCGTGGGTGGGGGTTCCGGGAGGTGCGGGTAGAGCGAGGCATGATGGGGTATATGCGCCTCATCGATCCCACGGCTGGGCCAGGTGTGAAGGGGGAGCTTTCGGCAGATCGATTGCCATTCCCGGAGGATGACGGGACCGGTGGCTGGAAGGGGAGGGCGCGGAAGTTCGATTTTTTTCCGACGGCTTTTGAGAAGACGGTGATGGAGGTGGAGCCCAGCGCGGGGGTGATCGTGGATTGGGTGGATTCACGGCTGGCGCTGTGGGCGGCGGTGGCGGGGTATGGGGTGGTGTGGCTGGGGATGGTGTTTGCGTGGCAGTGGAGGAGGAGGCGGGTGATGAGGCGTCTAACAGATTTGGCGAAGGGAACGGAGGTGGCGGGGTGATGCGGTCGTTTTACAGGTCGCGGTTGTTTTGGTGCGGGGTGCCGGGGTTGGTGTTCCTAATGTGGGTGTGGTGGGACTCGGGGCAGTATGAGTCCAATATGATATGGGATGGTGGAAACCGGGTGTATGATCTGCGGCTGAGTCGGGGATGCGTGGTCGGGGGAAGCGGGAGGGACAATTCGTTCGGGGTGGGTGGGGACGGATTCGGGACAGGACGATACCCACTGACGATGGAGCATGAGATTCTCAGGATCCGGGACCGTCGGTTCGATTTTCCCCGGCCGTTCGAGTGGGACACCACCGTGAATGAGAATGGGAGATGGAGAACAGAGACTCGGCAGGTGAGCGTGGCGATGTGGGTGATGGTGGGATGCTATACCGTGGGCTGGCTGGGCGCGGTGTGGTGGTGGCAGCGGAGGAAGAGGCGGGTGATGGTGCTTCTAACAGATTTGGCGAAGGGAACGGAGGTGGCGAGGTGATGCGGGCGTTTTACAAGTCGCGGTTGTTTTGGTGCGGGGTGCCGGGGTTGGTGTTTTTGCTGTGGGTGTGGTGGGATTCGGGGAGGCATTATTCCGAGGTGACGTGGTACCGGGGGAGCGAGGAGCGCGATGTGAGGGTGTATCGGGGAGTGGTGGAGTGGAGGAGTGTGGTGCAGCGTCTGTTCATTCCGGGGACGAAGCAGCTTTTCGTGGATCGCCATGAGATGGTGGAGGTGGACAAGAATGGCCTGGGGTTCACGAGGGAATGCGGGTTTGATCTTCCGGCGGGATTCCGGAGAGAAGAGAAGCCGGACGATGATCTGAAGATGACCTATGAGGCGGTGGAGGTGAGCGTGGCGCTGTGGTTGATCGCGGGGTGCTATGCGGCGATGTGGCTGGGGGCGGTGTTTGCCTGGCGGTGGAGGAAGCGGCGGGTGATGAGGCGTCTAACAGAAACGGAGGTGGTGGGGTGATGCGGGCGTTCTATAAGTCGCGGTTGTTTTGGTGCGGGGTGCCGGGGTTGGTGTTCCTGGTGTGGGCTTGGTGGGACTCGGGTGGGTATGAGTCGCAGGTGGGATGGATGGGAAAGGGCCGGGTGCGGGGTGTGCTGGTGAGCCGGGGTGCGGTGGGATGGGTCGATGGGGAGGACACGCTGATGAGAGCCCTGGGCGTGAAGGGCGGGCCGTGCTGGTCGCGGGAGGTCTTGTCCAAGTTCGACGAGAATGGCGGGCTGGCGCAGAGGGAGTGCGGGTTTGATGTGCGGCCGTTTTTCGAGAGAGGCGCGCTGGTGATCGACGAGGAGATGATCGTGGATGATGTGGACGGGCGGGTGGCGATGTGGGGAGTGATGGCTTGCTATGCGGTGATTTGGCTGGGGGCGGTGGGGGCGTGGCAGTGGAGGAAGAGGCGGGTGATGAAGGGGGAAGTTTGCTAGTTCCTAGTTTTTAGTTTTCAGTGAAGAGGAAAGGCATGAGGCATTCTATGGAGATGGAGGTGGCGGGGTGATGCGGCTGTTCTATAAGTCGCGGTTGTTTTGGCTAGGGATGCCGGGGTTGGTGTTCTTGCTGTGGGTGTGGTGGGACTCGGGTGGGTGGGATTCGTCTGTGGTGCGGACGGTGCGGGGGAATGTCTTCCATGTGGTGAAGGTGAGAGGCGGGCTGGTGGAGTGGCAGCGTGACGAGTATCTGGGGACGGCGCCGATCTTGACGGGGAAGAGCTACTTCGACTTGCATGTCTATCGAACCGAGGTGGAGGAGCCTCCGCTTTCTGAGCGGGCGGGCCAGGTGGCGGGCAGGCGGTTCGATTTTCCGGCGGCCTACGAGAAGGAGAGGCAAACGTTGCGCGGTGAGCGAGCGGTGATGACGGAGCGGATCGATCTCGCGCGGGTGGCGCTGTGGGTGGTGGTGGCGGGGTATGGGATGGTGTGGCTGGGGGCGGTGAGTGCGTGGCAGTGGAGGAAGGCGCGGGTGATGAGGGAGCAATCATCAATCACCAATCCTCCAATCACCAATCAGAGTGCGTGAGGAACGGGACGCTGGCGCGATGGGCGGAGTTCTTCCGGGAAGCGCTGCTCTCCCATGGTGGCGGTGCGGCGATGCGGGAGCCTTTTATTCTCCTCAAGCACTTCGATTGGTGATTGAGAGATTGATGATTGGTGATTTTCTCAAGAGGATCGCTTGAAGGATGAGACGGCCGTTTTACAAGTCGCGGTTGTTTTGGTGCGGGGTGCCGGGACTGGTGTTTCTGGTGTGGGCGTGGGTGATCTCGTTTCATCATGTGCCGCGGGTGATGTCGTGGGTGAGTTCGGTGGGGCCGGGGATCAGCGCGGGATACAACGAGTGGGAGGCGCGGCTGCAGCAGGGGAAGGTGATTTTTCACCGGGGCCTTCTATTGTCGGCGCCGCCGGGGGTGAAGGCGCATGGGAGTGGGCCGGGCTTCGACTACAATGGATACCTGTATTTGCAGGATAAGCCGACGCAGTGGGGAAGGGATGTGACGGTGACAGGACTTCAGAGGCTGGGGAAGAAATGCTCGATCAGGGAGGTGGAGTGGTGGCTTTCGATGAGATTCGTGGTGGCGGGGTATGTGGGGGTGTGGCTGGGGATGGTGTGGTGGTGGCAGTGGAGGAAGAGGAGGGTGGTGGAGAAGGGAGTTTGCTAGTCTGAAGTTTTCAGTTTTGAGTGAAGAGGAAAGGCATGAGGCATTCTGTCGAGATGGAGGTGGCGGGGTGATGCGGCCGTTCTATAAGTCGCGGTTGTTTTGGTGCGGGGTGCCGGGGTTGGTGTTCTTGCTGTGGGTGTGGTGGGACTCGGGTGGGTGTATTTCCTTTGTGCGATGGGGCCCGAGCGGCGATGAAAAGGGTGTGGAGGTGATGGTGGGGGATGTGGTCTGGCGGCGCACGAAGCAGTCCTGGAGCGGGTCGGCAGGAAGGAGGCCGATTTCCGTGGCTCGTATTGACTTGCGGGAGGATCCACTCAGCCGCACGGGGCCCGCGCGGGCGCGGCAGTTCGATCTTCAACCGCTTTTCCGGGTGTCGACGGAAGTGTATGGGAAGGAGCCGAGGGTGGTGCATGAGCGGCTTGTGAGAGCGGCGTTCTGGGGAGTCGTGGCGGGATATGTGGTGGTCTGGCTGGGGCTGGTGTTTGCGTGGCGGTGGAGGAAGCGGCGGGTGATGGGGCGTCTAACAGAGTCAGTGATGGAAACGGAGGTGGCGGGATGATGCGGGCGTTTTACAAATCGCGGTTGTTCTGGTGCGGGGTGCCGGGGTTGGTGTTTTTGATTTGGGTGTGGTGGGATTCGGGTGGGTGGCATTCGTATGTGGTGCGGCCGGCGAGTGGGGGTGTGTTTGATTCGGTGATGGTGAGTCGCGGGCGGGTGGAGTGGCAGCGTAACGCGTATGTGGGGACGCCTCCGATTTTGACGGGGAAGAGCTACTTGGGCTTGCAGGCGTATCGGGCCGAGGTGGAGGAGAGTCCGTTCGCTATTTGGGTGGGCCGGTTGCCGGGCAGGGGGTTTGATTTTCCGGCGGCCTTCGGGTGGGAGAGTCAGACGTTGCTCGGTATGCGAGCGGAGATTACGGAGCGGATCTATTTCGCGTGGGTGGCGATGTGGGTGGTGGTGCTGTTGTATGTGGCGGTGTGGCTGGGGATGGTGTTTGGGTGGCGGTGGTGGAAGAGGCGGGTGATGGAGCGGGAGGCGAACGTTGAACATCGAACTCTGAACTCTGAAGGATGAATGGAGAGGCAGATGGGATGGATGGGGTGAAGGGAGGTCGCGCGGGGATGAGGCGGGCGTTTTGGCGTTCGCGGTTGTTTTGGTGCGGGGTGCCGGGGCTGGTGTTCTTGCTGTGGGTGTGGTGGGATTCGGGTGGGCATGTCTCTGGTGTCGCGTGGATTGGAAAGGAGAGGTCTTACCAGTTGTTCGTGGCGTCCGGCCGAGTGGGATTGGCTCAATATAGACATCCGGCAGGGATGGGCTTTAAGCCGCTTCCTACGATTCGATATGAATCAAAAGAGAGCGGTCGACCGAGGCGATGCCGCTTTGATGTAAAGCCCGCCTTCGAGGTGACAAAGAATTTGAATGTCGACCACGTGCTCTTCGGATATGAAGACGTTCTCGTGGCGATGTGGGTGATCGGGGGAGCTTACGCGATGGGATGGATGGGGTCCATCTGCTGGTGGCAGCAGAGAAAGAAGAAGGCGATGAAGCGTCTAACAGAAGCGGTGATGGAAGTGGAGGTGGCGCGGTGAAGAGGCGGTTTTACAGGTCGCGGTTGTTTTGGTGCGGGGTGCCGGGGTTGGTGTTCTTGCTGTGGGTGTGGTGGGATTCGGGTGGGCATGATTCGTATGTGCTCAGGGGCAGTGGGATGGGGTACTATGATGTGCGGGTGAATCGGGGAGCGGTGCGGTGGAGTCGCATCAGGGAGAGTTCGGGAAGGAGCAGTTTCCCGAATGAGTTCTCGATGGGGCGAAGCTTGATCGCGGCGGATGACGGGAGCGGTCCATCGCCGAGGCGGAGGTGTCAGTTTGATGTGCCGCCGCTTTTCAAGTGGGAGAGGGATGCGAGCTTCCGGGCGCTGGGGTGGGAGAGCTTGAGCGCGGGGGTGGCGCTGTGGGGGATCACTGTCGCGTATGGAGTGATGTGGCTGGGCGCGGTGGGGTGGTGGGAGTGGAGGAAGGCGAATGCTGAAGATGGGGCGCTGAGCGTTGAGCGTTGAACTTTGAATGAAGGATGACGTGGGGGGCGTATGCGCGGGAGTGAGCCTTTCTTTTGGGAGGTGAGGGGGAGTCGGGGTTTCCGGGTTATCTGTGTGTTTATCCGATTGGGCTTTGTTTTATGATGACTTCACGACCGTGGTATCGTTGGAAATCGTTTTGGCTGGGGGTGGTGGTGCTGGGGTTTTTCGGGTGGGCGTGGATGCGGTCGATGACGCGGGACGAGGGGCTCTTGGTCCGTGGGCCGGGGACGAGGCGGGTGGAGGCGGGAGTTTATGACGGGTGCTTCCGGGTGAGGAGATGGCAGCGGGATGTGGATACGGATCATCAGACGATCCGGTGGGAATCGAGGGTGCGAGAGAAGGGGCGGCTGGGACCGGGGGACGGACGGAAGTGGGCGCTGATGGGGGAGGAGGTGGTGAAGCCATGGGTGGACCAGTGGTGGATTTCGTTTCCGATGTGGGTGCCCTTCGCGGGGTGGCTGGGGGTGTGGGGTGCGTGGCTGGGGTGGCATGGGAGGCGGATGAGGCGTGGGGCAGGGGAGTGCCGAGTGATCGGTGATCAGTGAAAGGCGTCGGGGCTGGTGGAGGAACGAGATGCGGAGGCGTGGAGGAGGCGCGGAGGAGAGATGGAGGGAGCTAAGGAGGAAAGGGATGGCGGAGATTGGACCTTGTGGGGACGGGTGGTTTGTGGCAGGGTGATGGCGGCTGTTGATTCGATGTTCGGAGGCGGATGTTGGATGCCTTGGTTGCATGTCCGTTCCCCCGATGTTGTTTTCATGATGCCGTGCCCTTTTTATCGTTCGCGGCTCTTTTGGTACGGGGTGCCGGGGCTGGTGTTTTTACTGTGGGTGTGGTGGGACTCGGGGGGATGGAATTCGCACGTTCGGTGGGAACGACCGGGAAAGGTGCGCTATGTGGGGGTGAGGATGGGTGGTGTGCAGTGGGGGAGTTCGACCTTGAGGGAGAATTACCCGCCCGGCCCGAGCGATTTCCCGGTGGTGCGTGGTGAATTGCCGGCGGAGGACGGGAGTGCTCCGGCGGGGAAGCGTGGGCGGCGGTTTGATTTTCCGCCGCTGATCAAGACGGTGGTGGAGGAGCGAAGCCGGGGTGGGATGGTCATGGATCTGGTGACGGGGGAGATCGCGCTGTGGGGAATCGTGGGGTGCCATGTGATGGTGTGGGTGGGGATGGTCTTCTGGTGGCAGCGGAGGAAGGGAAGGGTGACGGCGCGTCTAACAGATTCGACGGCGGGAATGGAGGTGGCGGGATGATGGCGATGCTGATGCGGCTTTTCCGGCGGGTGTGGATCTATTGGCCGGGGGTGCCGGGGATGGTGCTGCTGCTGGGGATGTGGTGGGACTCGGGTGGGTATCATTCGTTGGTGGACGTCGGCCGCGGCGGGATGAACTACAAGCTGCAGCTGGAGCTGGGCTCGATCTGGTGGCAGCAGACGACGGAGTGGCGAAAGGAGGGTGTGGCGAAGGATCACTTCGACACGGGGCGGACCGCGCTGCAATCGGTGGGGGTGGCGGGACCGAGGGGAAGGCAGTTTGATTTGCCGCCTGCGTTGTCGCGGTATGCGACTTCATTCGGGGGTCAGCAGTTCAAGCGCGACATCGTGATCGTGCAGCTGGGGCTGTGGGCGATCGTGGCGGGGTATGTGGCGCTGTGGGCGGTGCTGGTTTTCGCGTGGCATGCGCGGAAGAGGCGGATGAAGGCGAACGTGGAGCGCGGAGCCTTGAATCGAAATGCGGTGGCGGGTGATCAGTCGTCATTGATCCGTGGAGTGGCCGCGGGATGGTGGAGGTTTTGATGGCGGGATACGTGGAGGGGGAAGTGGTGGGGATGAGATGGATGAGGAGCGGGTGAAGTGAGTGTGAGGAAGTGATGAAGGGGTGGATCCTCATTGGCGGGCGCGGGTGTGGACGAGTAGGGTGGTGAGATGGGTTCCGAGTGGGCCTGGCTTTTGATGAGCGTGCTTTCCACCGTGATCACCTTGTGGGACTTCGCCGTGGCTTTGTTTCCGGCGGTGGGATGGATGGTGGTGGTGTGGCTGATGTGGCGGTGCTCGAGGGCGGAGGAGCCGATGGCGAGTTTCAGGAGGTGGCTGTCGACGATGGTGATCGTGGCGGGTGTCTCGACGGCGGAGGGGATGTGGGTGCGGCGAGATTGGGCGCAGGCGGAGGAGCACGAGATGAGGCGCAGCGCGAGGGATGCGATGAAGCAGATCGAGCTGGCGGTGGATTCTTACTATTGGGCTCGCGGCGAGTGGCCGGCGGGTGGGAATCGGGAGGTGATGGCGACGCTGCTGAAGGGGCGGGAGGATGGCGGTGGTGGGTATTTGAATCGGGGGAATGTGAGGCTGGGGGCGGATGGGTCGGCGCTGGATCCGTGGCGGCGGCCGTATTTGATGGAGGTGCGAGGGGAGAAGATGAGGGTGTGGTCGGCGGGGAAGGATGGGGTGTCGGGGACGGGGGACGATGTTTTCTAACAGGTGAGAAGGAGTGCGGGGTGATCGGTGGGATGGCGTAAGGCTGGTGAGTGAACCGCGGAGGCGCAGAGGTCGCAGAGGAAGCGCGGAGACGAGGAAGGAATGACCGCGGATGGCACGGATGACCGCGGAGAGGAATCGCGGGATGGCAGGTGATGCGGTCCACAACGCCGTTGGCGTAGGATGATGGATGCTGCCTGCACCCAGGGTAGCGAGTGCCTCGCAACCCTGGGCTTCATTGTGATGTCCCGTTGGGACGAAGATGGATGAGGGGATGGTGCGGGGTGAGATGACTTGGGGTGAGGGGTGTCGTGTTTTGGGATTTGCTGGGGGGTGGGGAGATGTTCTTTCTAGGAGGATGAGCGGGCGTGAGGATGAGAGTGGTGTGGAAGATGATGGAGATCGCGATGAAGGTGGTGGGAGCGCGGGCTTGGAGGGTGTGAGGTGGCGGGTGCGGTGGTGGCGGGTGCGGTGGTGGCGGTCGCTGGGGTTTTGGATGGGGGCGTGGGGGTTGGCGTTTTTGGTGTGGGTGTGGATGGATTCGTATTGGAAAGGGGCGCAGGTGGAGTCGGTCGAAGTGGTGATGCAGGCGGATGGTGGTAGCTTTCCCTATGAAAAGTGGGCGGTGCAGGTGCAGCGAGGCATGTTGATCTTCCGGCGCGGACGATTGGTGGATCCGCCGGCGGATTTGGTAGTCAGCCCGGAGCGGGTGGTTTTCTATCGGGGGCGGCCGTTGTTGTGGCGAGTGCCGCGTTCGGTGCTGTGGGGCTCGATGACGGAGATCCGCGATCATTCTTCGATCTTGCCCGATGAGGAGAGGACGAGTTGGTGGCTTTCGATGGGCTTCGTGGTGCTGGGGTATGCGGGGGCGTGGTGGGGATTGACGGTGCTGTGGCGGAGGTGGATGCGGCGGAGGTGGGGGAGGGAGAAGGCATCAATCATCAATCTTCCAATCACCCATCGGAGTGCATGAAGAGGAGGACGCTGGGGCGTGGGCGGGGCGTGATGGGATGGACATGGAGCTCTGAACATTGAAGGCTGAGCTCTGAGCGATGAATGAAGCGAAGAAGAGGATGGTGCGGCCGGTGTGGCGGTGGAAGAGCTTTGGGCTGGGGGTGTTCGTGGGGTGTTTTTTCGCGTGGGCGTGGTGGGATTCGATGCGGTCGGAGACGTGGGTGCAGCGGATGGATGCGAAGGGGGCTTATGGGATTGCGCGGGTGGATGGGGTGACGTTTGTGTTTGGCGGTGCGACGAAGTTCCTGGCGTGGAATGGGGTGATGCGCCTGCCGGGGAAGAGGCCGGCGAAGGAGGTGGAGGAGATGGAGTTCGAGAGCTGGGGGAGTTCTTATGTGAAGATCGCGGATTGGATGGTGTGGGGATGCTTCGCGGTGGTGTGGGGTGGGTGGATGGGATGGCGGTGGAGGAGAAGAGTTTGCTAGTTTTCAGTTTTGAGTTTTCAGGAAAGGCATGAGGCCGCGACCGATATATCGATGGAGGAGCTTCTGGCTGGGAGTGCTGGTGTTGTGCTTCCTGGGGTGGGCGTGGGCGAGGTCGATGACGCGTGACGAGGGGGTGGAGTTGTGGGCGGTGGATGCGCGGGGCAAGTGGGGATTGGGGGAGAAGCTGGTGACTGTGAAGTGGTGCGGCGGGAACTTCAGTGTTTCGGAGGAGGACGCGTGGCCGGGGCCGTTTGATATGGTGTGGTTTTCGCGCCCATTTCGTGAGGATGAGGCGTGGCGGAGGAGCTGGGCGATTGTTTCGAAGGAGTATCGGGATGATTGGGTGAAACGGACATGGTGGGTCGCGTTTCCGACGTGGGTGCCGCTGGGAGCGCAGGTGATGGTGTGGGGAGGGTGGCTGGCGTGGCGGTGGAGGAGAAGAGTTTGCTAGTTTCCAGTATTGCCCTCCGGGCTACGCGGTTTGCCGCTTCGCGGAGGGATGAAGGTTGCTATCGCAACTGCTGCGTTCAGTTTTCAGGAAAGGCATGAAGGCGCGGCCTGTTTATCGGTGAAAGAGTGTTTGGCTGGGGGGGGCTGATGATGGGCTTTCGCACCTGGGGCTGGGCGAAGTCGATCGAGTTCAGCGCCGGCGTTTCCTGGCAGGGGACGTTGATGGAAAAGGGCGGTAGGCTCCATGCACTCGGCACGCACGCCACGCAGAACGCATGTAGTGGGGCGCATTGACTGAGGGTCAATGGGTTCAAGATTCCCTTCTGGTGGAAGGGTTTGGCAGATGGGGGCGGGAATGGAGCGTGATCTGCGAGTGTCCTCTTTCCTCGATCGATATCGAGGAGGCCGGTGAAGCGCGTCTTCGTCCGGCTATGGATAGTGAACGAATAAAAATACCACAGACTCAATATTATGAAATCAATGATCAATACGCTCGCCTCAGGTCTCATCGCCCTTTCAGCCATCGGCATGGCGGCCGCGGCGAATCACGATGGCGTGATGATGAAGGACGGCAAGATGATGGCGATGAAGGACGGCGAGAAGATGGCCATGGCAGAGGACATGACGATGAAGGACGGCACGAAGGTGATGAAGGATGGCAGCGTGATGTCCACGGATGGCAAGAAGTGGATGCTGAAGGATGGCGACATGATCGACATGGACGGCCACTACATGACGCACGTGCTGAAGGACGGCGTCTTCATGATGGACGGGAAGATGATGGCGGTGAAGGGCGGCGAGAAGATGGCCCTTTCCGAAGAGATGACCCTGAGCGACGGGAGCAAGGTGATGACGGATGGCTCCGTGATGTCGAAGGAGGGAAAGAAGTGGCAGCTGAAGGATGGTGACATGATCATGGCCGACGGTCGTGCCGTGCTGGATGGCTCGGTGATCATGAAGGAGGGCAAGCTGATGGTGGTGAAGGATTGTATGGCGATGCCGGTGAAGAAGGAGATGTCCTTCGACAATGGCACGAAGCTGATGCCGGATGGATCGGTGATGATGAAGGGCGGCGAGAAGGGGATGATGAAGGACGACGACATGATCCAGAAGGACGGCACGATGTTGAAGGGTGGCCGGGCCAACTAAGTGAGGAGATCGTAATCTGCCTGCCTGCTTGCCGAAGTGCTGCCCCCATGTGTTTTTTTCCCGCGCAGGTTGCGCGGGATTTGGCGGGTGGTGCTGAGGAGGTGGGGGAGTGCCGGGTGATCGGTGATCGGTGATCAGTGGGAAGGCAGCGGGATTGTGAAGGATTTACCGCGGAGGCGCGGGGGGCGCGGAGGAAAGGCGGGGTGCGATCGCGGATGGCGTGGATGAGATTCTGATGGGGAGTGGATGGGATAACCACGGAACACGCGGAATACACGGAAGGGGAAGGAGAACTGGAGGTGGAAAGATGGGGCGTGATGGTGGCGGGGTTTCGGGGTAGAGGGGAGGTGTGTGTGCGGAGCGGATGAGGGGAGATGGAGATGATGGGCCGGAGCTGCCGTCGCCGAGGGTGCGGGCGGGGTGCTTGCTCGCGGGAATCGTGCTGACGCCGGTGGTGGCTTACTTTGCTCTGGTGCTGATGCTGGGGCCGTCGCTGTGGAAGACGGAGATTGGCAAGGTGAAGCTGGGGAACGGGACGACGATCACGGTGGGGCGGATGCACGACGGGGAGTTCACCTACGAGTACTACGTGAAGGTGGGTGGGAAGAACTGCAAGGCGGTGGAGTGGACTTACTTCGGAAGCAGTCCTACGGAGGTGGACGATTGCGAGGTGGCGTGGACGGCGGATTCGCGGTTCACGGGGATCGCGCTGAAGAAGCGGGACGGGGCGGGCCCGGACTCGATGGTGATCTATGATGCGGTGGAGGATGAATTGTCGCGGAGCGCTGGTGACGATTGGCGGAAGGAGGTGAAGTTCGTGAAGGCGTGGCGGGAGTTGAGGGAGGTGAATGGGAGATTGCCGGAGGGGCGGTGGTGAGGGAGTTTGTTTGTGTTGGTTTCTATTCTTTCGATCCAATGATGCCGGAGTCCGGGAATGAGTTTGATGGGGGAGGTGATGTGGAGCGTGATCCTTATGCGCCGCCGAAGGAGCGCGGGGAGGAGTCGGCGGTGGTGCCGGTGCCGGCGAGTGGGGATCCGCGGGTGGTGGATAAGGTGCTGCGGGGTGTGGGGGCGATGTGCGTGGGGTTTCTCTTGATAAGGGCTCTGCGGATGCAGGTGGCGGATGGGCGTGATGTTTTTGAGATGGTGGCGACGCTGGGGATTGTGGGGATGATGGTGCATGGGTTTCTGAGGGGTGGGAGGAGGTGGCACCTGGGGATCGGGGTGCTGATGATGTTGGGGCTTTCGTCGCAGGTGTATTTCTTCAGTGAGCTTTGGGGGAGATTCGGGAGGATGGATATGCGGGTGCTTCCGGTGGCGTGGTGGAGGTGGGTGCTGGGGTGCATGCCGCAGGTGGCGGCGCTGGGGTGTGCGGTGGGGTTGTATGTGAGGGGGAGGGGAAGAAGTGCCGGGTGATCGGTGATCGGTGATCGGTGATCGGTGATCGGTGAGGCGGGCGGTTCCCTTATCGCGTCCCTACAGGACGCCATGGGTGTACGTGAGAAACCCAGGGCGATGCCCTGGGCTTAGGGATGGTCGCCCCTTTGGGGCTTTAGAGCCTGGGGCTTCGGGGTCTCACGTGATTGCTTCGGGGACTTACGTGATCAAGGTCCTGCGTGTGCGCTTCAGGTGCCTTGTTTGGGCTTGGTGTCGATGATGACGAAGAGGGTGTTGGTGCCGGTGAAGGAGGTGGGGGGGAGTTGGAGTTCTACGGTTTCGTAGCCGGGGTTGTTGGGGATGGGTGTGGGGGAGGAGATGGTGAGTGGGGTGATGGGGGTCCAGTGTTCGAGGTCTTCGGAGATGAGGATGGTGTAGTCCAGGTCGGACTGGGTGGCTTGGGTGAGGCGGCGGGATTGGAAGCGGAGGGTGCTGTTGGAAGGGGTGGCTTCTAACAGGGTGATGGGGGCTAGGTTGGTGTCGGGGACGTTGGGGTCGGTGCCGGTGGCCCATTCTAGGAAGTTGGGGCGGCCGTCGTGGTCGGGGTCGGCGTTCGGGGCGGTGTCGGTGCCGGCGAGGCCTTTTTGGATGGCGTGCTCGGTGGAGAGGGTGTCGGCGAGGGGGAGCTTGCGGATGGCGAGGTTATCGAGCTCGGTGTATTCGTTGGCGCGGCCGCTGATGCCGATGTAGTTCATGTCGTTGGCATCCCAGGTGAAGCTTTGCGTGATGCTGTTGGGATCGGCGGGGTTGAGGTCGATGGCCTTGCCTTCGAAGAAGACGGTGACCTCCACGTTGCTGGTGGTGGTGAAGCCGGTGAGGGCGAACTTGGCGGTGAGAGTGCCGGTGGTTTTGCCGACGTTGACGGTGGCGATGAGCTGGCCCTTGCGCCAGGCCTTGAGGTTGCCATTGAGGTCGAGGTCGATGAAGAAGTCGGCTTTGCCCGTTGGGTTGGTGGTGCTGCCGCGGAAGCTGTTAGGGCCGGAGATGTCGCTGCCGAGGGAGGCTTCGGTCTTGTTCAGGCCGACGCCGAAGCCGAGGTAGCGGTCGGCGGGCTGGGTGCCAGTGGTGTCGCTGATGGCGCGGATATTCATCTGCACGGAGAAGCCGCCGGCATCGATGATGTCCTGGCCGATGAAGTTATGGCTGATGCCGTTTTCGGCCATGCCAACGCCTACTGCGACTTGCAGCGCGCCTTCCGAGATCTGGATCGAGTCGGCGGTGCCGCTGCCTTCGAAGCCTTCGTAGTAGGCATTGTTCGCGCCGATGGGTGGGACGCGGGAGCCGGACATGCCTTGTGAATCCTCGTCGGCGTCGACGGAGTCGTCGCGGTTGAAATTGTCGACGAAGAGGTCGGTGGAGAGTGGTGCGGGTGTGGCGATGGGGGTGTGGAGGAGGCGGCCGGTGGGGACGCCGACGCGGGTGGCCCAGGCATTCCAGGCGGTGACCATGGCCTTCAGGCGCTCGGGCTCGGTGGCGGCGAGATTGTGGAGCTCGGTGGGGTCGGTGGTGATGTGGTAGAGCTCGAGGGCATTCGCGGGTGAGGTGCCATCGGTGGAGGCGAAGGTCTTGGTGACGAGCTTCCACTCGCCATCAACCCAGGCGCGGGTGGACTCGTGCTCGTAGCCGAGTTGGCGCGGGAAGGTGGCTTGGTTCTGGAGGATGGGGAGGAGGCTGGTGCCTTCGGGCGGGAGGACGGTGTGGCCGGCGAAGGTGGTGGGGACGGGCGAGCCCGTGGCGGCGGCGATGGTGGCCATGATGTCGATGAGGTGGCCATTCTGATCCGTCCAGCGGTTCGGCTGCACGATGCCGGCGGGCCAATGTACGATGAGTGGCGTACGTATGCCGCCCTCGTGGGAGAAGCGCTTGTAGTAGCGGAAGGGGACATTGCAGACATTGGCCCAGCCGCCGCCTAGCCAGAGGTTGTCATTCATGCCGCGCTGGCCGGCATTGGTGAGTTCATTGCCAGTGAGGGGTGCGCGGTTATTGGTGCCGTAGGATTTTCCGAAGACGCCGCCTTCGGCATTGCCGCCATTGTCGGTCATGAGGAGGACGATGGTATTGTCCAAGAGGTTGGCGGTTTGCAGGCGATCGATGACGCGGCCGATGGAGTAGTCGACGCGATCGATCATGGCGGTGTAGAGGGCCATGCGGCGGACGAGGTCGGCCTTGCGATCGGCATCGAGCGTGTTCCAGGCGGGGACGGGCTGGATGACGGGGTTGGTATTATACGGGGTGTCGCTGAAGGGGGCTTCGGGGTAGGTGGCATCGATGATGCCGAGGGCGCGCATGCGATCGTAGCGGGCCTGTCTCACAACGTCCCATCCCTGGGCGTAGGTGGCCATGTAGGTGTCGGCGAGGGCGGCCGGGGCTTGCAGCGAGAAGTGCGGTGGATTGAAGGGGAGGTAGAGGAAGAACTTGCTGCTGTCCGACTTCGCGAGGTGGTGATCGATGAAGTCGATGGCGTGGTCGGCGATGGCGTCGCTCTGGTAGAAGGTATTCGCGGGGTAGGTGCGCTGGGGGATCTCGTTGTCGAGGGACTTGAGGGTGTATTGGGATTCATCCCAATAGTCCGCGCCGGAGCCGCTGGCCTGGGCGCCGAAGCCGAAGACGTGCTGGAAGCCGCGGTCGGTGGTGCGCTCGCCGGGATCGGTGCCGAGGTGCCACTTGCCGGCCATGTAGGTGCGGTAGCCTTTGTCGCGGAGGAGCTCGGGGATGGTGATGTTGTTATCGGTGCGGAGGTCGGGGAGGGAGGCTCCGGGATTTTGGGCGACCTGGTGGGTGTAGTTCCCTGTGAGAAGGGCGGCGCGGGTGGTGGAGCAGCGGGCGGTATTGTGAAAGTTGCGGAAGCGGACGCCATTGGCCGCGAGGGCATCGATGCGCGGGGTGTGGGCTTCGCCGCCGTAGCAGCCGAGGTCGCTCCAGCCGGTGTCATCCATGAGGATGAGGAGGACATTCGGGCGGGTATCGGGGCCGGGTGGGGTGTAGTTCGTGGTGAGGCTGTACTTCTGGGTGAGGTAGAGGCCGACCTGGTTGGATTCGGTTTCTGTTAGAGCGCGATTGTAGAAGAGGATCTCGGCGATGCGGCCGTTCATGCGCTCTTCAAGGTTGCCATTGGCGGAGTTGATGCCGGCACCGATGTGGTAGCCTTCGTCGGCGAAGTTCGGGGTGCGGGTGCCGTTGGCGACGCTGCTCTGGGTGGCGGTGCGGTTGTCGCTGCGGAAGGTGCCGGCGGCGTAGGTTTCGCCGGCGGCCATGCGGAACATGCCGATGTGGTACTTGTTTGCCTCGAAATTTCCGGTGCCGAAGAGGCGGGAGCCGTCATTGAAGCGGAGGCCGGCGGCGGTGGTGGAGAGGTCGCATTTGAGGGATGCGCCTGCTGCGCCGTCGGAGATGCCATTGTGGATGTCGCCGATGGAGATGGCGGGGGAGATGGCGGTCTTGTTGTTCGTGGCGACGACGAAGACGGTGAAGGGCTGGGCGGCTTCGGCGGAGTTCAGGCCGAGGGAGCCGGCGAAGCCGAGGGCATCGGTGCCGGCGAAGGAGACGGCGGGTTTGTTTCCGAGCAGGGGGTCGGATGAGATGAATTTGGGGGTGCCGAGGCCGTTGGTGAGGGTGGCGTTTTGGGCGGTGTCGCCGGGGATGTAGGTGGTGGCGAGGTCGGGCCAGGAGGTGACGGTGGCGTTGTTTGGGAGAGAGGATAGGGAGGAGGCGTCGAGGTGGAGTTTTAGGTTGGTGGTGATGGGGAGGGTTTGGGCCGCTAGGGGAAGAGTGAGCGTGAGGAGGAAAGAGAGATGTAGGGTGAGGCGCGGCATGGTGGGGAAAGTTGCTAGTGTTCAGTGTTCAGTTTTCAGGAACAGCCCTGGAGTGGTGAAGGGAACGAACCGCGGAGGCGCAGAGGTCGCGGAGGAGATCGCGGAGGTGGAGAAGGGTGGATGAGGAGAGGTGCTGGATTGGTGGGGGGAACGAAACGCGGAGGTCGCGGAGGAGAAAGAGGGTGGGTCGTGGCGGGAGAGGTGGGGCGGTTGCGCGACGCCGTTGGCGTAGGTGATTTGGGTGGGGGATGACCCAGGGTAGCGAGTGCCTCGCAACCCTGGGCTTCAGGGTGCAGTCCCGTTGGGACAGGGAGGCAGGGGATGTTGGGAGGAGGTGGTGGGTGAAGTACGGGGTTTGTGGTAGTTTGGGGGCTGGCAGGTATCGCGCCCTTTCAGGGCGCCGGGGATGGGGAATGGTCAACCCAGGGCGTTGCCCTGGGCTGAGGGATTGCCGCCCCTTTGGGGCTTTGGAGCTTGGGGTGGTTAGAGGGTGTGTGGGTGGAGTGGGGCTCCATCAGCCGGACCGCTCGGAGAGCGGTTCCTGCCTTATTGAAATCAGGGGAGGGTGGCTTTTAGGCGGGCGTAGAGGCGGTTGTTGTTCGCGTTGGTGGCGGGGATGGTGACGGTGACGTTGTCGGGGTCGGGGGTGGGATTGATGGTGACGGTGACGCCGTTGGCGTCGGGGCCGGTGGTGGTGGCGCCGATGAGGGCGGTGCCGGGCCAGGTGGTGAGGGTGGTGCCGTATTCGACGCTTAACGTGGCGATGCCGATGCTGTCTTCCTCACGCTTGAAGGCGAGGGTGAGGCCGCTGGCGGCGTTGGCTGTTAGAGCGGGGGTGATGGAGGCGGCGTCGTTGATGGTGGGGTTTCCGCCGAGGACCCATTCGAGGCCGGTGGAGAGGCCGTCGTGGTCGAAGTCGAGCTCGAAGGAGGTGTCTGTTAGACCGGCGAAGGTGGCGGCCCAGGTGGTGTAGGGATTGCCGGTGCTGGTGACGGTGAGGATGAGATCGCTGCCGCTGACGGAGAGTGCGCCATTGAGGCCGGTGCCGACGGTGCCGGTGAGATTGGCGGGATCGAGTGTGCCGGTGATGCCGCCATTGGCATGGATGAGGGTGTAGGTGCCGGCGGCGAGTCCGCCGGCGTCGGTGAGGACGAGCTCGGTGAGGCCGATGGTGCCGCCGCCGAGATTGAGGACGCCGCCGACATTGACGCGGTCATTCGATCCGGCGGGTGCGCCGAGCTGGAAGAGGAGGCGGCCGGTGCCATTGCCAATGAGTGCGGCATCGAGCCCGCCCTGGATGGTGAGGGTGGCGCGGGTGTCGGCATTGACGCCGGCGGCGCTGGTGCCACCGGGGGAAAGCCTGCTATTCATCTCCAGCTTCACATTTCCCCCGATGGTGCCGGAGCCGGCGAGGGTGCCGGTGAGGATGCCGGTGCCGCCGACGCCTGCGCCTTCGCCGAAGAAGACGCTGCTGGGGACGCGGCCATCGACGATGAGGGTGCCAGCGTCGACGATGGCGGTGGGGCCGGTGTAGTCGTTTGTTAGATTGGTGATGATGACGGTGCCGGTATTCCGCTTCGAGTAGCCGGCGAGGCCGCTGCCGGTCATCTTCCCGGAGATGACGATGGTGCCGGTGGCGGGGCTGATGCGGCTGACACCCGCGCCGGTGCCGGTGTCGGCATCGAGGTGGATGGTGCCGGAGAGGGCGGCATCGAGCGAGCCGGTGGCGAGATTGATGATCTTGAGGCCGGTGCCGGCATTGGGGAAGTAGATGTCATTATCAATGGTGCCGCCGGCGATGGAGAGGGTGCTGGTATTCGCGCCGCTGGTGCCGATGGAGACGGGACCGGTGCCGATGGAGGCATCGGTGGTGAGGAGGATGCCATTGATGATGCTGGTGCCTCCGGAGTAGCTGTTAGACCCGGCGAGGGTGAAGGTGCCGGTGCCGTTCTTAACGACCGAGCCGGTGCCGGTGATGGTGCCGGTGTAGGTGGTATTGTTAGAACGGGTGAACTGGACGTTGGCATTATTGAGGATGTCACCGGTGATGGAGCCGGTGGTGCCGGTGCCGACCTGGAGGGTGCCGGCGCTGACGGTGGTGAGGCCGGTGTAGGTATTTTCCCCGGTGAGGAGGGTGGTGCCGGTGCCGGACTGGGTGAAGGTGCCGGGGCCGCTGATGATGCCGGAGAGGGTGGCGGTATCGGTGCGGGTGGAGGTGATGGCGGTATTATTCACCACGGGTGCGGTGATGGAGCCGGCGAAGAGGCTGCCGCCGATCTGGAGGGTGCCGGCATTCAGCGTGATGGTGCCGGTGCTGCTGGTGCCGGCGGAGAGGGTGACGATGCCGGTGCCATTCAGCGTGAGGGGTGATTGGCCGGTGAGGGGCACATCAAAGGTGAGATTGCCCGTGGTGGCCGGGGTGGTGGTGATGGAGAGGGCATCGATGCTGCCCGCGCCGAGGGTGCTGAAGGCGATGTCGTGGCCGGCGGTGTTCTTGAAGACGACATTGCCCGGAGTGACGGCGGAGAGGACGGTGATGGTGCCGGTGGCGGCATCGGTGAAGTCGACATTGTCACGCGAGTAGAAGTCCTCGTGGGCGTTGCTGGCGGTATTGCGGAAATTCAGTGCTCCATCGGTCTCGAGCCAGTCGTTATTGGTGTAGCCGCGCCACTCGAGATTGGCGGCGGGGAAGCTGTAGAGGAGGTCGGAATTTCCGCCTGCGCCGCCGAGGGTGAGGACGCCGCGGCCGGGATTGACGAGGTAGAAATTGTCGAGGCTGAGGCCGCCATTGTTGTCGTGGAGGACGACGATGTTAGAGCCAGGTGCGGTGACCTTCGGGATGACATTGATGACGGCGCTGTCGGGGAAGACGACATCGGCGGCGCGGAGGTATTGATTCGCGCCGGTGGTGCTGGGGTCGAAGACGAGGGTGGCGCCGCTGGAGAGGGAGATGGCGCCGGTGGTGGAGCCTTCGCCATCGAGCGTGGTGGTGCCGGTGACTACGATGTCACTGGTGAAGGAGCCGGATGCCTGGAAGATGCCGGAGGTGACATTGGTGGGTCCGGTGTAGGTATTGGTGCCGGCGAGGACGACGCGGCGGGTGCCGGTGATTGTTAGAGAAGCGCCGGGTGCGGACTCGCTGGCGTTTCCGGTGAAGATCATGAGGTCGCCATCGCCGCCATTGTTCTCGATGCCGGTGGCACCTGACAGGGTGAGGTTTCCGGTGTAGAGATTGCCGGCGGGGAGGGTGCCATTTGAGATGAGCTTGCCGCCATTGAGGACGATATTCCGGGTGAAGGGATTGACGATCTCGAAGGAGCGGAAGGCGGCACCGCTATTCACGGTGAGGGTGTAGCCGTCGTTATTATACTGGGCGACGCCTTCGGTCTGGAGTGCGCCTTCATTGACGATGATATTCCCGATGGTGACCTGGCCGCGGAGGTCGAACTGGCCGGGGCCGACCTTTGTCAGGGTGTAAAGTCCGGTGGTGGTGGAGGTGCCATTCGCGCCGATGCCGTAGCGGGTGCCGGTGGCTGCGCCGATGGTGGAGGGACCGGCGAGGACGAGATTGTCGACGATATTGCCTGCGCCTGCGCTGCCGGTGGATTGGTAGAGGGCACCGATGCCACCCTGGCCTGCGCCATTGATGGTGATGGTTTCGCCGGCGGCGATGATCTGGTTGTTTACATCGAGGGTGCCGCCGGAATTGACGATGGTATCGCCGGAGGTGGCACCGAGGCCTGCGGCATTTCCGATGCGGAGGATGCCGGCATTGATGGTGGTGGTGCCGGTGTAGGTATTCGCGGCGGAGAGGAGGAGGGTGCCGGTGCCGTTCTTTGTTAGAGAGCGGCCGGCGACGCCTTCATTGATGGGGCGCGAGATGGTGGCGAGGGCGGAGCCGTTGTGATTGACCTCGAGATCGCTGGAGAGATTGACGGTGCCATTGGCATTGGTGCCGGTGCCCTGGCCGATATTGAGCGTCTGGGTGACGGTGGCGGCGATATTGATCTGGGCGGGGCCGCTGGCGGCGGAGAGCTGGAGCTGGCGGGCGGTGGTGCTGTTGTTATTGGTGCGGATCTCGAGGGGATTGGCGAGGGTGCCATTCAGCGAGATGGAGCGGACCATGCGGGGGCCGTCATTGAGATAGGTGATGTAATTTCCGATGGCGGGGGTGTCGCCGAAGGTGACGTCGGCGGCATTGTCGAAGACGGGGGTGGCGCCATTCCAATTCGCGGTGACGGTGGGTGTCCATGAGCCGCTGGTGGTGCCGGTCCAGGCGTAGGTGCCTGCGGTGGCGGTGAGGGGCAGCGCGGGTACAGCCGCGAGCAATGCCAACAGGGAGTTGGTGGGCTTCTTCATGAGTTGGGTTTTTGGATTTCTCCGGGATGGGTTTTGGGCGGCGGTTTCCGCGGTGACTGGGGTGGTCGATGCGTGGGGCCGCTCCAGATAAGTTTTGGCGAGGGGGAGGAGTGTTCCGAAAATTCGTGATGAAGGGGTCATGGTGAAGTTTGGTGGTTTGAAGTTTTCAGTTTTCAGGAAGAAGGCGTCGGACTGGTGAAGGAACGAAACGCGGAGGCGCAGGGGGCGCGGAGGGACGGAGAGATGAGGTGAAGTGCGATCGGCAGGTGGGTGGTGAGGGCGCGCTTGGTGATGGCTGGGCGCGAGGGTGCGTTGTCGCGTTGTTGGGAACGCGCTTGCGGTGGGTGGGATGGGGCCGCGCGGGGAAGGGCGGGCGGCGGTGCGGTCTAGTCCGATCTGTTAGATCCGTGGGTCGTCAGGAGCGACGACAACGACAGCGACCCGGCAGCGGATGATGGAATGGAAGAACGCGCATGAGATGAGTTCGTGGAGACAGAGTCTTGTTTCTGCGTGGGCAAAGGACGATCCGCTCCCCGTGTGGGGTCGCACTCCGCGGCTGACCGGTGTCGGTTGGTCGCGGCGACGGCGGACGAATGCCTACGGGACGGTAGGCGTTCAAGGAGATTTTCAAGAATCTTCAACCACGCAGCAAATCCACGTAGCTCGCACGGGGGAGCTGGTGGTGGCGTGGGAAAATGGAGGCGGGGGAGGGAAATGGGTGTAATTCATTCTGGTGAGAATGGATTACGGGGGATTTTTTGGCGCGCGCGCGGGAGGTTGGCGCGGTGGTGGCGCGAGGCTTTGATGGGAGGTGTGGGCCGCTAGACGCCGGAACGACGCAGTCGTCCCGCTACGAGGGAGGCGCACTCGAAGAGTGCGGACCACGATGGGTCAGAAGCGTTCGCGGTCGACGGCGAGGCGGATGATGTCGTCGCGGACGGTCATGCTGTAGGGGGAGTGGGTGCGGACGAATTTCCAGAGGCGGCCGAGCTTGGGGTAGGAGTCCTTGCCGACGAAGAGGCGGGCGTCATCGATGAAGATGAGGTGCTCGGAGGAGCCGGTGGCGAAGATCTGGGAGAGCTCTTCTTCGATGGGTGTCTGCTGGCTCCTGGTGATGCGGCCGGTCTTGGGGCCGGAGTAGTGGGCATCCAGCCAGAAGACGGCGGGGCCGGAGAGTTGATCGAGGATGCGGGGGAGGATGTCCGAGCTATTGCCGTGGTGGGTGGTGACGTTTCCGTGCTGGCGGAGGCGTTCGGTGGCATTGTGGTAGAGGTCTTCGTGGATCTCGACGGTGTGGACATTGCGATAGACTTTCGCCATGGCGGCGGCGGTTTCGCCGAGGTAGGTGCCGGTCTCGATGAAGTTCTCGAAGCGATTCGCGAAGGCTGCGAGGCGCTCGCGTTTCTCCTCCGGGAGGAGGTGGGTGAAGATGGCGTGCTCGCGGTTGTTGAGCGCGTAGTGGAGATCGCGGACGAATTGCTTGATCATGGCGTGCGTGCGTAAGGGTGCAGCTTGTTAGAGACGGTGATGCGCGGCACGAGGTGGTGGCCGGCGGCAATCGCGGGTGAAATTTCTGAAGCGCGTGTAGGTCGCTGGAGACGGTGTGATTGTGTGAACACAAGACGATCCGCTCCCCGTGCGGGGTGGCGCTTCGCGGACTGAAAGCAAGGTCAGCCGCAAACGATGGGAGACTTAATGCCCACTTAACGATGGGAGTTCAAGGAATTTTCGATGGCGGGTGGCGCTTTGCATGGAATTGCTTGATTGTGCTTGTTTTACGGTGTTTGGCGCGATGGAAGCGTGTCGGATGGGGTTGAATTCATTCCGAATGGAAGAAATTGATTGCCGGTTGCGGGTGGGCGCGGTATCGCTGCGGCAGACGAGTTCCCCACGTGGCGGTCCGTCTATCCCGGGAGTGGCTCTTGTGTGCCCTCGTCGCTTTCTTCTTCTCCTTACTGCTATCTCGCCATGCCTGAGACGCTCGATTTTCCGCAGTCGCTTGCCCGTACGCCGATTCCTGCGGCGAAGGCCACGCAGACTTTACCGACTCCCGCGCTGACGACGCCGCCGGCGCCGGAGCAGGTGATCCATGGGGTGGATCTGTCGGGGCAGGTTTACTTCGCGGAGGGCCGGGTGTTCCGGATCATCCGTGCGGAGGGTGCGCCGGTGGTGAGGAGGATCATGGAGTGGAATCTCTTTGAGGCGCTGGAGAAGATGGGCGTGGTGCGGACGTGGGTGAGCCAGGATGCGGGAAGCGAGATCGTGCTGGAGCATGAGCGGATTCCCTTCGTGACGCATCCGGCGGAGTGGACGCCGCAGATGGTGCGGGAGGCGGCTCGGTTTCTGGTGACGCTGAATCTGAAGCTGCGGGCGCACGGGCTGATGCTGAAGGATGCGCATCTGCTGAACGTGACCTTTCACCGCGGGAAGCCGGTGTTCCTGGACTTCGGGTCGATCGTGAGGTTCGACCGGTGGCTTTCGAAGGCGTGGCTGAAGGGGTTTCGTTCGAGCGTTCTAACAGCGGTGTGGATCGGCCGCTGGAAGGGGGCGAAGCTGGCGTCGGCGATGCTGCAGAGCGAGCCGCGGGGGATGGGGTATGAGCTTTCGAAGGTGTTTCCGCTGAATCTGGTGCCGGTATCCGGGCATGTGGCGATCTTCCTCGCGCGGATCGGGAAGTGGGAGGCGGCGTTGCGGTTCCTGGAGAAGCGGCTGCGGCCTAAAGTACTACGTTCGCCGTATAACTTGTGGAATGATTACGGGACGGCGATCGCGGAGGAGGAGAAGCAGCTGAAGCGGAAGGTGATCTATGATGAGGTGCGGCGTTCGCGGCCGGCGAGCCTTCATGAGCTGGCGGGGAACCAGGCGGTGATCGGCGAGCAGATCGTGCGGGAGCTGGGGATCCCGGTGTGCAGCACGGACTATGTGTCGCACTGCGTGCAGCAGGCTTGGGAGCGGACGCGTGGGGAGGATTTGCCGCTGCAGGTGGGGGTGGTGGATTTGTTGTTCCCGGTGTCGCCGTGCAGTATTGGTGGTTCATCGCGGCCGGGGGCGATGGAGAGGTTGCAGGCGGAGACGACGCTGGCGACGGCGCTGGTGCATCATCTGGTGGCGCTGAAGGAGACGAGCATGGATGGGTTTGTGGCGATCCTGGCGGCGTATAGTGAGAAGTCGACGATCGTGGAGTGGGTGGATCCTTCGGACAAGTATCTGAAGTTCTGGAAGAAGGATGGGAAGCGGTTCCCGGAGGACTATACGGAGGAGGGTTTCCTGGCGGCGTTCGGGAAGGTGTTTCCGTTTGTGAGGGAGCTGCCGAGGCATCATGAGCATCGGAAGCTGTTTCATTTTTCGAGGGTGCCTTTTGAGGGAGTTTGCTAGTTTTCAGTTTTCAGTTTGAAGGAAGAGGAACAGCTTCGGACTGGTGGTTTTACCGCAGTTTCTTGACTTGAAGAAGTGGCTTGGTCGAAGGTGAGAGGAGCGATGACTCTTGGAAGATGGCTTTTGATCGGGCTGCCGCTGGTGCTGGTGGGCGGGGCTTGGCTTTATTTCGGGATCGATGAGCGGTCGAAGCCGGCGGATGTGATGCTGATGAGGTGCACGGGCTGGGCGTATGTGCTGATCGGGGTGGTGGCTGTCTCTAACAAGAAATGGAGCCGGGTGGTGGCGAGCCTTGCGTGGTATCCGCTGTTGTTGCTGGTGCCGATCGGGACGGTGCTGGGGATTCTGGCGCTGAGGTTGCTGAAGGATGCTCCGGGTGAGCGGGAGGAGTTCGTGAAGCGGATGAAGGCGATCCCGCCGGAGGAGGCGGTGCGGATCGTGAAAGAGGAGGCGTTGAGGCGCTTCGGGATCAGGGAGGACCAGCTGGGGGTATCGCTGGTGGGAGGCCTGAGGATCGCGCCGGGAGAGGTGAGGGGTTTTTTGGATGATCTGGAGGTGGACTATGGGTTCTCGCTGGCGGGTGAGGTGAATGCTGGGACGGCATCGGTGCGGGAGATGATGGATGCGGTTTTGCGGGGGAGGGAAGGTGAGGGGTGAAGTGCCGAGCGATCGGTGATCAGTGAAACAGCCGCGGACTGGTGGAAGAACGAACCGCGGAGGCGCAGGGGGCGCGGAGGATGGAGCGGCGGTCTAACAGATTCAATTTCCAAGGATTGACCCATTTGTGGAGCCCTGTCAGGAGACGATCCCGAGTTCAAAGCCAGTATCGCCACCCAAGATCAGAGGAATCGCCGTGCGCCAATGCTGGTCTCCCCAGCTTATCAGCAGGTAGTCACAGGAACCGATCAAGCGGCCGGTCTCAGTCAAAAAAAGTGAGACATCCAGTCGGTGGTAGTCGCCGACGGGAGCGACACGTTGCTGCAGATATTTTGATACCACAACGTATTCTCCGTATTGAGCACCAAGCTCGATGTAGGAGGATTTGAGAAGGTTGATTTGGTCGGAACCGTCCAGGAAATGCAATTCCCTCCTGGTTCCATATTCTCTAACAAAATCATCAAGCTCGGCACTCCAATGAAACCCATGCTTTTCGAAGGCATGCTTCCAGTCGATGTTTGTCATGGTCGTTTTATGATTCTGACTTTAAGCACTTGAAGCGACGTCGCACAATTCTTGTGTCGGGCCTTGTGAAGGGGGCTGGCCCTATGGCACGGGATCAAGCCGGTTTTCAAGGAGAATGGAAGGGATGTGCTTTTTACCGCAGAGGCGCAGAGGCGCAGAGGCGCAGAGGCGCAGAGGCGCGGAGGTCGCGGAGGTCGCGGAGGGAGGCACCTTTGATGTGAGGTGATTGACCACGGATGGCACGGATGAAAGGCAGGATTTGGGAGGAGGGACCGCGATGGATGGAATGAGGAAGTGAGGTGCGGGGATGGTGGCGGAGAGGAGTGTCCGCCCTCTTTAATGAAGAAGTCCCGCTGCGCGGGAGCGGAGCGGGACTGGTGGATGAGGGAATGTTTGTTTGGTGCCGTGGGGTCAGGCGATGGCGCCATTGAGGCCGTTCGGGAAGAAGAGGCCGGCGGTGGCGTCGGGTGCGCCGTAGACGATATTGAGGACCTGGCGGGTGGAACGGCTGAAGGCGATGGAGTTGCCGTCGGCGGGGACGATGTTCGCGACGCTGTTGACGCGGATGCCTTGGTCGAGCTTGGGTGCGCCGGCGGGTTGGTTATCGAGCGAGGCGCGGACGTCGGAGATGGCGTTGGCGAGGTTCTGTGCGGTGGTGCCGAGGCCGTAGAGGAGGGTGCGGATGGAGCCGGCGTGGTAGGCTTCGACGCCGAGGATGCCGGCGGCGGCTTCGAGGTAGGTCTTGTTCGTGATGAGGGGGCTGGCGCCCTTGTAGGCGGTGACGCCGACGTCCTCGAAGATGAAGGCGCCGAGGAGGAAGTTCACTTCATTGGCGAAGGGGTCGAAGTTCGGGACGCCGATGAGGTTTCCGAGTGCGAGGAAGCTGTTCTGGAGATCGATCTGGGGACGGGCGACCTGGTCATACTTCGATGCTCCTAGTACTTCGCGGAGGAAGCGGACGTGATTGGCTTCATCGGTGGCGATCTCGTTGGCGTATTGTTCGACGGCGGGTGTGGTGAAGGCGACCTTCGGGTTCGCCTTGACGATGACATTGCCTTCGGTGCCGGCGCCATCGGTGCCGATGACGGCGCCTTCGAGGCCTTGGCCGGTGGTGCCACGGAGGTAGTATTCGGCCTCGAGGTATTCGAGATTGAGGGCGAAGTTCAGGACCGCGGCGTCGGTGCGGGCTTTCTTGTTGAAGGCGGTGGGCTTGGGATCGGCGAATGCCATGGGAGCAGTCGCGAGGGATGCGCCGCCGACGCCAAGCATGCCGAGGCGGCGGAGGAAGGTCCGGCGTCCGGAGAGAGGTGAGAGGGAGGTGGATTGGGTTTGTTGGTTTGGAGTCATGATTTTGGAATTCCAGATCCGCTCCAAACGGAATGCGTGGAGGGGGTCAGGTCTTTTCGCTCAGGCGATGCCAAGACCCTTCTGAAAGGCAACGCGCGCCGGTGCGCTTGGGATGCATGAGATCACACCACGCTGCTCGTGAATCGCTGCAGTCCATGTGCGGGTAGGGTTGCGGCGAATGCCGAAGCGCGTGGGTGCGAGCGGGACGCGAAGGAATAGGCTGATAGACGAGGAGCTTGCGTGCACTGCGCACAGGCTGTGAGGAATGCCGAAGTGTGTGGGAGGGAGCCGGACGCGATGCAATAAGCTGATAGACGAGGAGCTTGCGTGCATTGCGCACAGGCTGGGGTGGGTGAGGCGCGACGAGGGCGTGGCGTTCCGTTCGGGAAGGTGTGAGCGGGATTGGTTGCTCGGGCGTTACCCTTCTCGCGCCCCTACAGGGCGCCGTGATTGATGCGTGGGATACCCAGGGCGTTGCCCTGGGCTGAGGGCTTGTCGCCCCTTTGGGGCTGAAGAAGGTGGGCTTGCGTCAAGATGAGAACTGTGAAGATGAGGTGAAGTCAGAGTGGATGTGGAGCGAAGGGGGATTGTATTGTATTCATGAGGCGGGCACGGCACAAAGGGGCATGAATTCGATGGACCCGGTGCGGATGATGAGTGCTGACCCGAAGGTATTGGCGGAGAGGCTGCATCTGCTGGCGGCGCTGGTGGCGGGGCAGGGCGGGGAGGTGAGGATTCCGCTGGATGAGGTGCGCGGCGGGGAGCGGCTGGAGTTTTACTTCGATAACGAGAGGAACGAGCATGTGGTGAAGCTGGGGCCGGCGATCGAGACGGTGTATGTGGGGTATGCGCCGCAGCCGGTGTCGGATCCGGAGGTGGCGTGGAGGACGACGATGCCGAATGCGTGGCGTGGCATCGTGAGCAGGATCGAGGGCGAACTGCTGGCGTTGCGGCCGGGTGCGGATTTGAATATCGCGGGGTGGCTGGATACGGGGGAGCACTTCATCTTGTGCGCGGACCAGGGGTTGCGCGGGCGGGCATTCGTGGTGGATGGGGTGAGCTTCGTGGTGGCGGATACGGAGATCTCGGGGAGTAGTGATCCGTATCGGCGGTTGTCGAAGATTGTGGTGAGGCGGAATGGGTGAGGTGCCGGGTGATCGGTTAGCAGTGATCAGTGGAAAGGCATCGGGGTTGGGGAGATTTATTGGGTGGTTCTTTTTCTGTGCTCATCCGGGTAGGTTTCGGGGTCTGCTGAAAAAGAGGGGTGAGGGGCGCGTATTTGCACGCGCGGGGAGGCATTGCGGGCTTTCTTTCGCGCTCTCTTTTCTCATCCTCCGATTGTCACGATTCTGTTGCTCATGATCCGTCATCTTGGTTCTCTCGCGTTGGTTCTGTTTGGGGCGTTCACTGGCGGGGTGCGCGCGGAGGATGGGCCGGCGGATCTGGTGAATCCGCTGCTGGGGACGGCGACGATTTGGGAGAAGAGCGATGTGGGGTTTACGCCGACGCACCGGACCTGGGGGGCGGAGGTGTTTCCGGGGTCATCGCTGCCGAATGCGATGGTGCAGCTGAGTCCGGTGACGCAGTTTCACAGTGGGTCGGGGTATCAGTATGAGGACACGGTGATCCAGGCCTTCACGCATACTTGCAAGGGGCACTGGAATCTCTGCAACGTGCCCTTCCTGCCGGTGACGGGTGAGGTGAAGCCGAAGGACTATGGCTCGCCGTATAGCCACAAGAATGAGTCGGCGAAGCCGGGATACTATCAGGTGTATCTGGAGCGCTATGGGGTGAATGTGGAGCTGACGTCGACGCTGCGCTGTGGCTATCACAAGTACACCTTCAAGGAGGGTGAGGCGAAGAAGCTGCTGGTGGATCTGTCGATGGCGAATGAGCGGGTGCGCGAGCGGCAGTTGACGCAGGATGGGGAGCGGGCTTTCACGGGGTATCAGCAGACGGGGGAGCGGATCTATTTCTATGCGAGGACGAACCATCGGATCACGGCGATGGAGAGCGTGAGGATGGATGAGAAGGAGGTGACGGTGCTGCAGTTCGAGAATGAGGCGAAGCCGCTGGAGATCCAGGTGGGCTTCTCGTATGTGAGCGTGGAGGGTGCGAAGCAGAACCTGGAGAAGGAGATCGGGGAGAGTGGCTTCAATGAGGTGCGGGAGCGGGCGACGTCGACGTGGAATGAGTTGCTGTCGAAGATCAAGGTGACGGGTGGGACGGATCGTCAGAAGGGGCTTTTTTATTCGTGCCTGTATCGGTCGTTCCTGTGGCCGGCGCTGCGGAGTGATGTGAACGGGGATTTCCCGGCGGGGCGCGGGGCGGTGGCGAACAAGGGCTTCCACTATTATACGGATCCGTCGCTGTGGGATGACTACCGGAACAAGCTGGTGCTGCTGGGGATGCTATCGCCGAAGGTGGCGAATGATGTGATCAGCTCGATGATCCAGCGTGGCCAGAGGTTTGGCTTCATGCCGACGTTTTTCCACGGGGATCATGCAGCGCCTTTCATCGCGGGCTCGTATCTGCGGGGGCTGCGGGATTATGATGTGAAGGAGGCGTATCGGCTGCTGCTGCGGAATGCGACGGTGGAGGGCGGGCCGCGGCCTTTCATCAAGGAGTATGCGGAGAAGGGGTACATCGCGGACAACGATATCGCGAAGCCGGAGGTGGGGACGAAGGACAAGGCGGGGGTGACGAAGACGCTGGAGTATGCGTATGATGATTATTCGTTGGCGCTGCTGGCGAAGGAGCTGGGCGATGAGCCGAACCGGGCGATGCTGACGGGGCGGACGGGGAGCTTTAAGAATGTGTTCGATGCTTCGACGGGCTTCATGCGGGGGAAGCTGGCGGATGGGAGCTGGGTGAAGAATTTCGATCCGCAGTATCCTTACTATGAATACATGTACCGTGAGGCGAATGCCTGGCAGTCGGCATTCTTCGCGCCGCATGATGTGGCGGGATTGATCGGGCTGTATCCGGGCAAGGAGGCGTTTGAGAAGAAGCTGGATGAGCTTTTCACGATCCCTTGGAACGGGATGGAGGCTTATAATATCTCGGGCTTCATCGGGCAGTATTGCCATGGGAACCAGCCGGATCATAGTTACCCGCACCTCTATACTTTCATCGGGAAGCCGGAGAAGTCGCAGGCGATCATCGATCAGTGCCTGGATCGTTTTTATGACATGGGGAAGGACAAGCTGTCGTATGCGGGGATGGACGATGCGGGGGAGATGTCGTCGTGGTATGTGTTCAATGCGCTGGGGCTGTATACGTTCTCACCGGCGGATCCGGAGTATCTGGTGAGCGTGCCGATCTTCGACAAGGTGGAGTTCAAGATCGGGGACTCGCCGGCGTTTACGATCCGGAGGGAGGGGAAGGGGAGGAAGCTGACGGGGGTGAGCTATGATTCACGGAAGGTGGAGGGGCATTTTATTTCGCATGAGGAGTTGAAGAAGGGGAAGGAGCTGGTGATTGAGACGGGGGAGTGAGGGAGGGGAAGTTTGCTAGTTTTCGGTGTTCAGTTTTCAGGAGCAGCCTCGGACTGGTGAAGTTCACCGCGGAGACGCAGAGGTCGCAGAGGGACGCAGAGGAAAAAAGGAAGGCTTTCCCGATCGATGGTGGCTGCGGTAATTCATCGGGCGATGAGTGACGATGAGTGGCCATTCGATCAGGGGCGGGATGTGGTGACGATGACTTCGCGGGGGGTGATGCGTGGAGGGGAGGCGATCACGCATGCGTATCACGATGAGTCGGATCATGGGTGGCAGTTTTATTCGGCATCGGGCGCGGTGATGGCGGAGGCGATGATCGTAGCGATGGAGGAGATCGTGAAGCGGGATGGGAGCGTGCGGGAGATCGCGGATCTGCCGCCGGGGTGGATGGCGGTGCGGACGGGGCCGGGTGCGCCGTGGGTGCGGACGCTGCAGTATGCGGATGCGCCGGTGGTGAGGGTGGATTGGAGTCTTCTAACAGGTGTGGGCGATTTTTACGATGCGGTGCTGGTGCAGTGTGATGCGCCCTCATGGCATGGGCGGAATTTGGATGCGCTGAGGGATGCGTGGGTGACGGGCGGGATCAATGGGAAGGGGCCGCCGTATGCGTTCGAGTTTCTGGGGATGGAGGTGACGCGGGAGGAATTGTTAGAGTTTCGAGATGCGGTGGTGGGGATCGCGGAGGAATCGATGGAGGAAAATGGGGGGCGGTGGGTGCGTGGGGATCCTTGCGGGAAATGAGGGGGATCGATGGAGGGCGCGGAATCCATGGAAGGGGTGTGATGGTGGACCGGCTTGAGGGGATTGGTCCGGGCCGCGGTGGTCTTGTGCCCCTTCAGGGCACCGGTGGCTTTGGTTGGGAAACTCAGGGCGATGCCCTGGTCTTAGGGCTGGTCGCCCCTTTGGGGCTGAAGAGATTGATTGGCGGCGTGTCTGCGTGACGGTGGGACTGGGAGCCTTGCGATGCGGGCCGGGGTGATGTTTCGCGGGCTTGCGGTGGCGTGGTGGGGGTGATGAGATGGAAGGGTATGAAACATTTCCTTCCTTGGATGGGGGCCATTGCTTTGGCCGTGGCGGTATTGGTCGCGATCGATGAAAAGGCGGCGGGGCAGAATCCGCGGGTGGCTGCGCCGGTGGTGGCGGCCGCGCCGGTGGTGGCGGTGACGGAGGTGCGCTACCTGGTTCCCCTGGAGCTGCCGGAGCTGGGGTCGAGCGCAAAGCGGGCTGGCTACAATGCGGACGATGAGACGACGATCCAGCTGAAGGATGGCGAATTCCTGATCCTGTCGAAGGGGAAGGTGGAGTGCCATGTGCCGATGAGCTCGGTGGCGTGGTACAAGGTGGCGGAGGGGAAGTGAGGGGGGCGCGGGCTTGGCTGCGAATTTCAGGGTGTCTAAAAGCGTCTTGGGCCCGTGCGATTTGGCACTGAACGTATTTGCAACTTGGGGAGATGAAAAAATCCAAGATAGCTTTGGTTCTCGGGGCTATTGCCATTGTTTGCCTGTGTGCAGTGGGCCCGTCAGCGCTGCGAGGCCTGCGTGGTCTGGCGATCAGGCCGGTGATTTCTCCCCTTCGCGATCAGCAAGAGTCAGCGTCAAGCGTAGCTCCCTCTCCTGGCAAAGCGCCCGAGGAGTTTTGCTCTGCGTCGAAGGCTGGGGTCTATTCGTCAGAAACGATCAAGATGAAGGTGACCCTTACTGCCAGTGGTGATCTCATCTTTGATGAATGTGATCCATGGGTGGAGCTAGGTCGGAAGAAGTACACGCTTGAAAATGTATTTCTTACCTTTGCGACTGAAGGCGGGCAGTATTATGTCGATTTTTTCGATCCCGATCCGGAGGTCATGACGCTTTCAAGACTGCTGAAGCCGTTTCCACAA
Organism: Luteolibacter sp. Y139; assembly: GCF_038066715.1. Lineage (NCBI taxonomy): Bacteria > Pseudomonadati > Verrucomicrobiota > Verrucomicrobiia > Verrucomicrobiales > Verrucomicrobiaceae > Neoluteolibacter > Neoluteolibacter soli. Next base: position 142,573 of record NZ_JBBUKT010000005.1, read on the forward strand.
CCACCCAAAAGAGAGTATCTTCAGCTGCGGCGGACGAGGGGTGACGCGAAATGAAACGGTTTTTTGGGGGGGGCGGCGGAGGTCTTTTTTGGGGATGGGGCGCGGAATGCGTGCTTCCCTTTGGGGGTGGGGATGGGCAAGGGTGAAAGGTATCGTTTGGGACCGATCGTTTTGTCGCTGTTCTTAGGTTATGAAGACGCTGCTTTCATTCACGCTTCCGGTGTTGCTGCTGCAGGGGCTTTCGGCGGGTGTGGCGGAGGAGGTGAAGTTGCCGGGGGTGGAGGTGTATTTGATCCGGCCGGTGGAGAAGCCGGTGGAGGGTCCGCGGCGGATGCCGGCGACGGTGCTGGAGGTGTCGAATGGGACGGAGCTGACTTACTTCGTGCGCGGGGTGAATGTGGAGAGCCCGGCGTATGACACGGAGGTGAAGCGTGGGGACAGGTGGCTGATGAAGCCGCGGTCGGATGGGCGTGCGGGGGTGGAGAGTTTTCCGCTGAAGCCGGGGGCGAAGATGCTCGTGACGGTGAGTCCGGAGTGGGAGGAGCGGGTGACGCGTTACCGGTTTTATTTCTACACGACGGAGGATGAAAAGTCGGCGAAGGTGGTGTCGGTGAGGAGCCGGGAGATCGAGCGGAAGGAGCTGGGCGATCTCACAGGAACGACGGGCGAGGAGGATTCGCGGAAGACGGAGGGGATGGAGGAGCCGGTGACGGATGAGGAGATGAACCGGCCGGAGGTGGAGAGGCGGTTGGAACGCGTGGAGCGGGAGCTGGCGACGCTGAAGGAGGAGATGGCGCGACTGCAGGAAGTGAGGCCGGAGATGGTGGTGCCTGAAATGGTGATGCCAGAGGAGGTGCAGCCTGAGGAGCTGAAGCCGGAGGAATTGAAACCCGAGGAGCTGAAGCCTGAGATGATCAAGCCGGAGGAATTGAAGCCGGAGGAGATGGTGGTGCCGGAGATGGCGGTGCCGGAGGAGTTGAAACCGGAGGTGATCAGGCCGGAGACGATCAAGCAGGAGACGATCAAGCAGGAGACGATCAAGCAGGAGACGATCAAGCAGGAGACGATCAAGCAGGAGACGATCAAGCAGGAGGTGGAAGAGAAGCTGAGGCTGGAGGATAAGCTGCAGGATCAGCTGAAGGAGAGGGAGAGGCTGGAGGAGGAGTTGCTGGAGTTGAAGGGGATGAAGTTCGATGGGGTGGGGACGTTGGAGGGGATGGAGTTCAAGCGGCTGAGGGTGGAGGATCTGAGGCTGGAGGACATTGAGCTGGCGCCTTTGGAGTTTTTTGAGGAGCCGGAGTTTTGGAAGCTGGAGCTTTGGAAGCTGGAGTTTGAGAAGCCTGAGGTGATCAAGCCTGAGGAGGCGTTGGGGAAGTGAAGGTGTGGCGTGCTTGATTTAGGAAAGAGAGGACGCGATGGGCCGGATGCAATGCTCCAAACATGGCTGGCGAGGGATCGCCCTTGTTTGCAGGCATGTGGAGGCGAAGGTGCTGGGGCCGGATGATGATCCGCCTTTGACGCGGGAGGTGATTTATCCGGTGAGCATTGGTGAAATCTTTGGGAAGATCTGGGTATGCTTCGAGTGTTTGCAGGAGCAGAAGCCGCCGGTGGAGGGGATTGATTTGGAAGATGAGGAAAGCCTGATCCGTTTCGAGGAGGCGGTGGGAGTGGAGGCGGTGTGTGTGGGGTGTTTTAAAGAGCGGTGGAGTTGAGGTGGTGGGGATGGCTTTGCGGACGTGCTATTCGGCTTCGGGATGGCGGAGGGCGATGCCGAGTTGGCGGTCGGTTTGCCAGGGATCGCCGCCGCCGTTTTTGCCGGTGGGGTTGGGTTGGAAGGCTTGGCGGTAGGTGACGGTGGGGAAGCTGTTAGATTTGAGGTCGGTGAGGATGAGGTCGCGCTCGGGGTCGATGTCGGGGGAGATGTGATGGGTGATCTCGCCGGTATCGTGGCTGAGGCCGACGCTGCGGTCGAAGGTGGCGGCACCCCACCAGGCGGTGCGGCCGAGGGTGTCGGTCTGGGGGGCCTTCCAGAAGCGGACGTGGTGGCGTTCGCGGGGGCTGGTGCCGTGGGGTTTCTCGAAGGCGAGGTCCTGATGGCGGCCGAAGAGGAGGAGCGGGCTGACGGGGGCATCGGCGTAGGCGCGGCCGAGGACGGCGTCGCCGGCGATGCGGAGGCTGGTCTTGAGGGTGACGGGGTCGGCGGGGTGCCAGCCGGCGTCTAACAGGGCGGCGGCGAGTTCGGTCTCGGTGGCGATGATGAGGAGATTGAGGGGATCGCCGGGGATGCCTTCGGGGGTGGTGGTGAGGGTGGGTGCGTTTTCGAGGGCGGGGTGGAGTTTTTCCTCGTGATGATGCCACCAGTGCGGGAGGGCGAGGTAGGCGATGAGGAGCCAGGCGATGAGGAGGAGCGCGGCGAGGGTGATGAGGCGGCGCGGGGTCATTGGGAGGAGAGTTTGCTAGTTTTGACCTCCGGTCCACGCGGCTTGCCGCTTCGCGGAGGGGTGAGCGTCGCTATCGTGACTGCTGCGTTCAGTTTTCAGTTTTTAGGAAGAGAAGAGGCATTGTGCCGGGTGATCGGTGATCGGTGGAAAGGCACGGGACTGGTGCAGGGAACGAACCGCGGAGGCGCAGCGGTCGCAGAGGAAGCGCGGAGAAGAAGAGGAGACGAATGAAGAGCCGGGGATGTGGATGGATGAGTGGCTTTCGATTCAGGATTCGGAGGTTGTTTTGAGGCGCTTGATGCGGTGGAAGCGCCAGAGGAGGAAGGTGGCCCAGGGGATGAGGAAGAGGAGGATGAGGAGCCAGTGGGGGAGGAAGATGGCGCGGGAGCCGAGGGCTGCTCCCGATAAAACGCGTCCAAATTGAAACCCCGCGGACTGGCCTCGCGGTTCCCAAGGGATGGATCGGTGGTAGCCAATCATGCCGGGCTGGTAACGGAAGGTTTCAGGGGCTTCGAAAAGAACCCGGGTCAATGGTTCCTGTGAGGGCTGTAGCTTCCGGTGCTCCCAGAAGAGCAGCGTGGAGGGCGAATACGACTCTTCGGCCCAATCTGCGATGCAGATGCCGGAGCCGACGTGGCTCATGTAGTAATGCCGATGGCTTATCGTGGTCCAGAAGTGGGTGGAGTCCCACCATGCCCATGAGAGGAAGGTGAGAATGAGGATGCCGGCCCAGAAGGATTTCCAGCGGTGGATGGGGCGCGGCATTGGGGGAAGGGAAGCATCAAGGGGTAATCTTCCAATCACTAATCGGGGTGTGTGAAGAGAGAGAGCAGCGGGCGTGTGGAGCGGGGTTGTGGGGCTTGCTGGTGTGGAGGGTGAAGGTTTGAGGGGAGGGCGGGCGGTGCTTCATCGCAGCAGGGCTGCTGGCTTCGGGCGGCAGCAGGGCTGCGGGCACCGGGACGACAGGAGTGTCGTCCCTCCTCAGGGGCCAGGGGTGTGGTGGGCTGGCTTCGACGGTAGTCGGGGTGTCGGGAGCGCTTTGGAGGGCGGTGCGGGGTGATGGGTATTGCGAAATGAGACGCGGGTGGAGGCGTGGGAATGGGTAGGGGGCGATTGGGATGCTGCGAATTCATGGGTGCGGGGAGGCGCGGGTGGGAGGTGGAATTGTTTTTGCTGGATGTGAGGCTGTCCCATCCCATCCATGAAGAAGCACCTTTCCTCCAAGGCCGAGTTTCACCCGAGCATGCCAATGCGGACGCCGGATCCGTATGCGAACCGGCGGAGCCAGCAGTTCGCGAGTTCGAACTTTGCGTGGTGGATGGCGGGGTTGATCGCGACGGGGATTTTGGCGGCGGTGGTTTTGGCGGCGAGGATGTAGGGTAGGAGTTTGCTAGTTTTCAGTGTTCAGTTTTCAGGGAACAGCCTCGGACTGGTGGAGGGATTCACCGCGGAGGGCGCAGAGGTCGCAGAGACGCGGAGGGTTGCGGAGAGGAAGAGGAACCGCGAGGGCGCGGATGGCGCGGATGAGATTCTGAAGGAGGGGGTTGAGGAAGGACCGCGGAAGGAACAGGCGGTGTGCTTCGGGAGAGGCGAGGGTGAAGTGGGCGGTGATGGGGCTTTACCGGGCTGGGATCATTTGGCGTATTCGATCGTCATGAGAAGGTTCCTCAGGTCGCTGGCTTGGATTCTTGCGCTTTCACTGGGTGGGCTGACGGCTTCCGCGCACGAGGATGTGGTGCTGGAGCTGAAGGAGGGGAAGCTGGTGGTGTCGGCAGAGGATGCTGCGGACATGAAGGTGCCAGCGGAGTATCTGCCGATGGAGTACGATGCGGCAACGCACCGGGTGAGGATCGGGAAGCACGTGATGAAGATGATTCCGTATTTCACGAGTCTGTTTCCGGAGAACGGGAAGTACAAGATTCATTTCAGCGCATCCTGGTATCACGATTTGGATACTCTGCCTCCGTATCTGCTGATTCGCATCGAGCCCGAGGGGCGCCAATATAATTACCACCTGCTTTTGAACATGAAGGATCTCAGCGTCATCCAGATGGAAGTGGCTCTGGAGCTGGGTGATGGAGGCACGCGCTACTTGCCCGTGGACCTGAGCATGGTGGAGAAGGAGATGAAGGAATCGATCAAGCCGGTGGAGGAGAAGTGATGCGTGACGATGAGGTGCCAAGGAAAGGCACGCGTTCTCGCGAATGCGTCTCCGGATGGAGATGCGGGGTGGTGAGGTGGGGCGGCGGTTGCGCAACGCCTTTGGCGTAGATCGATTGATCGTGAGATCACCCAGGGTAGCGAGTGCCTCGCAACCCTGGGCTTCAGGGTGGAGTCCCGTTGGGACAGGGAGGCGGGTAGATGTTGGAACAGGGTGGCAAAGAAGCGGCCCGTGGAGGTTGTCCACGGGCCGGGTTGATTTGGACCTGTTAGATCGAGTGGTTTTCGGTGTGTGATTTTCCGGGAGATCGATGACGGGGCGACAGGAGTGTCGCCGCTCCTCAGGGGTGGGAGGGTGATGCGGCGGGGTGAGGGTGATGCGGGGCTCGATCGGGTGGTGCCCCTTCAGGGCACGGATGATCTTGTCGGGAGGACCCAGGGCGACGCTGCGCTTGCCCTGGGCTTAGGGCTTGCCGCCCCTTTGGGGCTGAAGAGGAGCGGGTGCGCCGCTGTATGAGTTGGGTCCGCTTGAAGGCGGGGGTGGCTACTATTAGGATAGTAGTTGGTCGACGGCGCGGGCGAAGGCGGTGTGGGGTGGGCCGGCGGGGGCGGTGCGGGTGGCGCTGGTGAGGGCATTTGGCCAGCCGTGGGGCATGGCGTAGGAGAGGCCGGCCCAGTGGAACATGGGGATGTCGTTTTCGGCGTCGCCGAAGGCTACGACTTCCTGGGGGGTGATGCGGAGGTTTTGGGTGAGGATCCGGAGGCCCCAGGCCTTGGTGGTTTCGAGGGGCATGAATTCGTAGAGGTGGTCCATGGTTTGGACGCCCTGGAGTTGCTGGTGGAGGGTGGTGAGGGTGGGATCGGTGCGGAGGGAGGCGATGGGTGCGGGGTCGCCGAGCCAGATGACTTTCTGGACTTGCATGGGGAGGAGTTGGTCGGGGGTGATGCGGGCGGGCATGCGGCCGGAGACGAGGGCGTAGTCGTAGACGTGGTCGTTCGGCGGGGTGACGGTGAAGACTTCGTCGGCGGTGTAGTAGATGGGGGTGAAGGTTTCGCGGCGCTGGTGGGCGGCGTGGATGAGGGTGTGGAGGTGGGCGGGGCGGAGGAAATTGCTGGCGACGATGGCGGTGCGGTCGGCGGTGGCGACTTCGGCGCCTTGGGAGGAGACGATCCAGCGGACTTGGGGGAGCTGGCGGGCGTAGGGTGCGGTGGAGCGGTGGTGGCGGCCGGTGGCGAGGACGATCTCAAGCCCGGCGCGGGCGAGGCGGTCGATGGCAGCGTGGTTCTCGGGGGAGATGTGGTGGTCGGGGCCGAGGAGGGTGCCATCGAGGTCGATGGCGGCGAGGCGGAGGGTGGTGGTGTTGTTTGTCATGGCCTGAGCTTAGAGCGGGTGGGCTGATAAGGCTCATGGTGAGTTTTCATGGTGGTGATAATGTGGGGGAATGAGAGTTTGCTAGTTTTAAGTGTTCAGTTTTCAGGGGAAGGCAGGGTGCCGGGTAGGTAATGCGGCGTGAGAGGTGGGGCGGTTGCGCAACGCCGTTGGCGTAGGTGATGGGGTGGCGGAGGAACCCAGGGTAGCGAGTGCCTCGCAACCCTGGGCTGTGTTGTGAAGTCCCGTTGGGACAGGAGAGAGACGGGGAGGTGGCGGATGATGGGTGGAGAGGCGTCGGGGCTGTGCACGCGTTCTCACGAACGCGCCTACGGTGGGAGAAGCGGAGTGGCGGTCCGGATTGTGGGCGCGCACAGCCGGAATGGCACAGCCATTCCGCTAGGAAGAGGGAAAGCGTTGGGTTGCGGGGGTGTTGGGTTTTTGTTGGGATGGGGGAGAGATGGGTTCGCGGGGCTTACGTTTTCCTTTTTACCGGTCGGGTTTGTTTTGGCTGGGGGTGCCGGGGTTGGTGTTTTTGATGTGGGTGTGGTGGGACTCGAGCTGGCATCAGTCGGCGGTGGCGTTTACGGCGATGCGGAGGGATCATCAGGTGGCGGTGGTGGGGGCGCTGGTGACGTGGAATGTGTGGGAGTCGCCGGTGGGGAAGAGGGCGGGGCAGTTTGTGGCGGGGCGGGATGAGGTGGTGGAGGAGAAGTGGGAGGGGAAGCCGGGGTTTTATTTTGTGCGGGCGCTCACGTGGGATTCGTATCCGCGGCCGGGGTTCTGGAGCGTGGCGGTGGGGTTGTGGGTGGTGGTGCTGGGGTATGTTTTGATTTGGCTGGGGATGGTGGGGTGGGTGCAGTGGTGGAGGGGAAGGGCGCTTGTTAGTTCCTAGTTTTCAGTTTTCAGGAAGAGGGAAGGCATGAGAGATCGAGCAGAGAGGGAAAGTGGCTGGATGATGTGAATTGAAACTGGAGACGTAGTAGATGGATGAGCCGATCAAGATCGAGGAGTGGAGCGTGAGGCGGTTTTATCACGACCGGAGGCGGGTGGCTGTGCTTTCGGGCGGAGAGGCACCTGGGCCGTGGCTGGCGAAGCTGCGGCGGGTCTTGCCGGTGCTGGAGGGTAGGTCCCCGGCGGAGCTGCTGGCGGAGGTGCGGCGGAGCGGGAGGATCGAGCTGGGAATGGTGGATGGGCGTGAGGCGTGGAAGATGGGCGAGGTTTTGAGGGAGGCGGGGTATGAGGTGGAGGTGGTGGATGCGTCGAGGGTGGGTCATCTGGCGATTCACCATGTGGGGCCGCATGCGCCGATGGCCTTGGTCATGGAGGATGATGAGGAGGCGGAGGCGTTTTGTTTGGATTTGATCGCGAGGGGTGCGCGGGTGGAGGAGGTGGAGGGTTGATGGGAATTGATACTGGGAGTGTAGTAGATGGGTGAGGGGTGGGCGGGCTCGGTCGTGGACTCGAGAGCTGGGAATGATCGCAGCAGTCCAAGGGCGGCTGCGCCGCGGTTATGGGGCGGAGCTGTTAGAGTGGGGCGGGAGGGTTCCCGTCTCGCTCCCCTTCAGGGCGCCGTGGGTATGATGCGAAAAACCCAGGGCGATGCCCTGGGCTGAGGGATTTCGCCCCTTTGGGGCTGTTAGAATTGCCGGGGTGGGGTGCGCTGTTAGAGGGCTTCGGGCGCGCGCACGCTTGGGGGCGGGCGGTGAGGGACCATTCGGCCGGCCTGGAGATTGACTCGGGGGCTCCGCCAGCCCCCTCGGGCCTGCGGCCCCGACCTATGGTCGGTCCAGATTGGCTACAAGCCTTCGCCAATCTTGGCGCTCTTGGCGCTCTTGGCGGTCCCGGGGGTCCCGGGGGTCCCGGGGGTCAGCGGGAGAGCCAGTCGGAGGGGCGGCAGCCTTTTTCGGCGATGAAGGCCTTGGTGAAATGGCTGAGGCTGCGGTAGCCGACTTTGTAGGCGGCTTCGCTGACGTTGTCGGAGCCGCCGCTGAGGAGGGTGGCGGCGGAGGAGACGCGGATTTCGCGGAGCTTTTGGCTGAGGGTCTTGCCGGTGTGCTGCTTGAAGAGGCGGCTGAGGTAGGCGGGGGTGCAGCCGACGTGGCCGGCGATGGCGGTGAGGTCGAGGTCTTCGCGGAAGTGCTCGTCCATCCATTGGGTGGCGGCTTCGACGCGGCGCTGGAGGGGATCGTGGACGGTGGCGGGTGGGGCGCCGGGTTCGGCGATGGCGCCGAAGAGGCAGAGGGACTCGAGGATCTTTCCCTCGAACCAGGCGGGGCGGAGGCCGCGGAGGACGGGCGGGGTGAGGAGGGATTCGCCGAGGATTTTTTCGGTGAGGGCGAGGGGGCGGAGTTCGACGCAGCGCTGGGTGTTTTCCTTTTCGATGAGGAGGGAGTGGAGGGCGGCGCAGGAGTCTCCGCAGTGCTCGATGACCCAGGCGGGGGTGGCGGAGAGGATGGCGAAGCGGTGGCGGCCGCTGGGGCTCTCCATGCGGCTGGTGTGGGCGGTGCCGCGGGCGGAGGGGCGGAAGAGGGCGACCATGCCGGGGAGGATGCGCCAGCGCTCGGCATCCTGGGTGACGAGGCCGGGGCCTTCGAGATTGAGGATGATGTGGCCCATGCCGGGCTCGAGGGGCCAAGCTTCTTCAGGGGTGCCGGTGGCTTTGCCTTCCAGTCCGCGGAGGACTGCGCCTGATCCCTGATAGAGTGTGGGGAGGAACATGGCTGGCCTCTATTCCTTTTCTTTTTAAGGTGGGGGGATAATCCCCGGATCGAAGGCGGGGTCAAGCATACGGGTGGAATTGGGGGGTAGGTTTAGGGGAGGTGGTGATTTGCATGGGGGAAGTGCCGGGTGATCGGTGATCAGTGAAAGGCACGGGACTGGTGGAGGAACGAAACGCGGAGGCGTGGGGGTCGCGGGGGAAAGCGCGGAGAAGAGCCAGGACGCGAAGTTCGTGAAGGGGAGGCGGGTTGATCGGAAGGGTGAGTGGACGGGGCTAGCTGAGGACGTGGTCGAAGAAGGCGAAGATGAAGGCGGCGATGAGGAGGGCGATGAAGAGGTAGAGCTGCCAGGCGCGGTGCCAGTGGCGGAAGGCGAGGCGGCCGCAGAGGAAGGCGACGAGGGTCATGAGCCAGGCGGAGGCGTCGGCGATGCGGAGGATGCGGAAGCCTGCGATGACGGCGGGGTGGGTGTGGGGTACGTGGGCGGCGGAGAGGGCATCGAGCTTGGCCCAGGCGATGGAGCGGATGACGGCGGAGATGGCGGCGAGGGCGATGGTGAGGCCGGCGAGGGCGAGGGAGATGGCCTGGGGCTTGGTCATGGGAAGAGGAGTGCCGGGTGATCAGTGATCAGTGGAAAAACATCGGACTGGTGAGGGACTTGCCGCAAAGAACACAAAGATCGCAGAGGACGGGGTGTTCCGTTTTCAGGAGTAGCCAAAGGCACGGGGCGGTGCAAGAGGGGTGGTGCTTGTTCTATCGGAAGGCGTGCCCCATGCCGAAGAAGAAGCGGAGGAATAAGAAGCCGATGCCGGCGACGGGCATGAAAAGGGCGATGATGGCGGGGAGGCGCTCGTGGGTGAACCAGGCGACGGCAACGAAGGTGAAGAAGATGCCGAGGGGGAGCACGAGGTGGATGGACCACTGGCCGGGGTAGTCCATGGGGAGGTAACCCCAGATGGGGATGACGAAGGGGAAGAAGGGGAAGAGAATGCCTGGCAGCCAGAAGATGGCGGCAGAGATGAGGGCGGCACGGGCGAGGGGACGGGCTTCTTTGTCGATGGGCTTGATGCGTTTGGTCATGGCTTTGTGGCTTTGTTTGATGGTTGACCGGGGGAGCTTGCCATGAAATGCCATGATGGAGGGATTCGATAGATTGATGTGGTGTATTGAGGGAATCGATGGTTGGGAAAAGTGCGTAGATGGGCGCGAGAGACAAGGAAGGGTGGTGGTGGGTTTATGTGGGGAAAGATGGGGAAGAAACGTCAGGTCGGGAGGTGGTGGGGATGATGAGGATTTTCACGATGGCGCTGCTGGCGCTGAATGTGGGGGTGATGGGTTGGTTGATCGCGGGGGCGAACATGGAGAACCCGAATGGGTGGGAGGAGTACTACGAGCTGGCGATGGACCGGCTGGATCGCCTGGATGAGAAGAGGGCGGGGACGGTGGTTTCGCCGGCGTTCCGAGCAGCGCTGCTAGAGGAAGCGAGGTCGAAATTGAGAATGGCGGGGGGCGAGACGAGGTGGAGGATGGAGGAATACAAGAGGTCGGATTTGGCGTTGGGGCTGCTTTCGCTGTGCAATATCGTGGGGCTGGCGGTGATTGCGTTCGGGAGGCGGAAGGGGGCGTGATGGTGGTGGTGCGGGGGATGTGGGTGAAGGTTTGGCTCGCTGGTGTGTGGTGATGTGGGTAGAGAGTGCGGGATAGGAGGAGAGATGATGAAGGTGAAGAGATGGCCGATGGTGATTGGACGCGTGCTGGCGTGCGCGCTGATGCTGGCTGGCATTCCGGGGGTGGATGCGGAGGGTGAGGGTGATCCATTTGCAGAGGCGGGTGCGAAGGAGGAGGTGCGGCCGGTGCGGGTGATTGCGAAGTTGCCGGGAGCGGTGACGCACCGGGCGATCGCGGAGGGTAAGCATGAGTATGGGATTGCGGGGATCTATGCGGCGTCGGTGAGGAACGGGATGGCGGAGAAGGTGGAGGGGATGTACGAGGTCTTGATTCCGGATGCGGTGGAGATGCGGGTGGATTTCAAGGAGAGGAGGGCGACGTTTGTGACGTCGAGGGAGCTATCGCTATCCGAGCTGGCGTATGCGGTGGATGACATGGCGAAGATGGGCGGGGACATTCCGTACTGGGCGGAGCTGGAGGCTCGGGATTTGAAGGGGAGCGAGGATTTCAAGCAGCTGACCTATGTAGTGGAGGCAACGAGTGGGGAGGCGCCGGCGGGATTGGCGTGGTTTGCGGTGCCGCGTGACGAGGAGTTCCGGATGCCGCTGGGATTCGGCGGGCCGAGTGTGGGGTCGGTGGTGGTGACTCCGGCGACGGCGTATTGCATGTGCCACTCGCAGTTTCACCTGAGGATCCTGGATCCGAAGGGGAAGGTGATCTGGGAAGACGAGGGGACGGCGTATGGGAGCGTGAGAATCGCGCTAGCGGAGGAGAAGGATCCGGAGGCGGCGGCTCCGCTGCATGAGATCCGGCTGGTGCGGGATGATCACGGGGAGACGAAGAGTTTCGTGATCCGAGGGAAGTGGGGGAAGTGAAGGAGGAAGTGCCGGGGCTGTGGGTGAAGTGATGAAGGACCGGGACTGGTGGAGGATAACCACGGAATACGCGGAATACACGGAAGGTGGGAGAAGTGCCGGGTGATCAGTGGAAAGGCACGGGGCTGGTGGAGGAACGAACCGCGGAGGCGCAGAGGTCGCGGAGGAAGCGCGGAGGAACAGCCCGGGACTGGTGATGGAATGAACCGCCAAGAGGCGAAGGACGGCAAGGGAAGGCTGCGGGGTTGGTGGAGGAACGAACCGCGGAGGAAGGTGCCTTTGGTGTTGGAGAGTTTGACCGCGGATGGCGCGGATTTCGTGGATGAAAGGCGGGGGATGAATGGGGGCTTTTCGGGTGGGGCGGGATGGGGTAGGGATTGGGTTAACGATTATGATTCATGAGGTGCATGTGTCGGTGAGGTTGGCGCTGTTCCAGATGATGGTGGTGGTGCTGGGGGTGTTCATGACGCGGGCTGCGTTCCTGGCGGCGGGGTATCCGGAGCAGAGTCTGGGTTGGAATGCGGGGGCGCTATTGGTCCGGAACCATGGGTTCGTGCTGATGCTAGTGCCGGTGGGGTGGACGGCGGCGGCGATGTATTTCGAGAATTATGGGACGGGATGGTGGTCGCGGCGGTGGACGCTGGTGAGCGGGATGACGTTGCTGGTGGGGCTGGGTTTTTTGTTTTTCTGGAGTTTTTCGAATCCGTATGACGGGAGGATGCGGATCACGGAGATGGGGAATATGTGAGGGGGGTGGTGGTGGATGAACCGGAGGGACGAGGAGACGAGAAGGGACGCGGAGAAGCGAATGCTCGCGAATGAGAGGGAGGGATGATTGTATTCCGACGGTGCCGTTGGTTTCCCAAGCCGTGATTGAGTGATGTGAAGATTCCCTTTCCTTATGCGGTGGCAGCGGAGTTGGTTCTCTTCCGGGAATCGGCGCGGATGACCTTGCCGCATTTGCTGACGGGTTGTGTGGGTGCGTTGGCGGGTGCGATTGGATTTGTGGGGACGGTGAGGGGATGGGGTGTGGTGTTGGCTTTCGTTTTCGCGGTGATGGTTTGTGCGGTGGCGGGGTATGGGGCGTTCCGGATGTTTCGACTGGTATTGCCGGCGCTGCGGGTGCTGGTGAGGCTGGGTGTGGTGGCGATTCCGAACCGGCAGCGGATGAGGGCGAAGGTGCGATCCTATTGTGGAGGGATGGCGGGTGGTGGATGAAGGTTTGTCTGGCGGGTGTGTGGTGATGCGGGTAGAGGGTGGGGAATTGTGATGAAGATGAATCGCCGGGCTGTGCTTGCGGTTTTCGCCGTGTTGATGGCGGGGATTGTTTGTGCCGCTCGAGGAGAGGTGGCGGTGAGGGTGAAGGCGGACTTCAAGGTGGCGGGGAAGGCGGGGGATGGCTCGGGCGGGCACTATGATAAGGTGGTGTGGGTGCCGACGGAGGATGATCGGGTGGTGATCGTGACCGCGGGGAACAAGATGGTGCAGGCCTTCGATGTGGTGTCAGGGAAGGAGCGGTGGAGGGCGGTGTATGACCGGAGCATCGTGGCGATGACGAGCAACATGGCTCATGTGTATGTGGCACTGGAGGCCGGGGCGGGTGATGGTGTGGAGTCGATCCGGCGGGTGGATGTGGCGACGGGGAAGGATGCGACGCCGAAGGGGATGCTGCAGCCCTTCCTGCCGAGGGCGATGCTGTGGATGCCTATGGCGGGCGGGCTGTGCGTGGTGACGCAGGCGGAGGTGTGGATCTATTCGCAGGATCTAACAGGTGTGGAGGCGCGAATCCCTTACGAGGGGAGCGGCTATCCGGAGGTGACCAGTGATGGGAAGACGATCCTGCTGTGGGAGCGTGGCGGGCGCTGCCGTGTGATCTGGCCCGGTGCGGGTGGGAGCGCGACAGCGGCTCTAACAGGAAAGTGGAGGGAGGTCGCGGATGATAAGATCGTGACGGATGCGCCTTTTCTGAGCAATGCCTTCTACGAGACGGGAGGCGGGATGGTGCGGGTGATCGACAACAGTTGGTCGACGGGGAGGATTTATTTCCATGCGTCGCCGGTGAAGGAGGCGAGGGAGGAGCCCTCGGAGAATGGCCATGCGATCGCGGCGGTGGATTGGTCGCGGAAGCGGGTGGCGGTTTCGGGGACTTCGAAGAATCTGCTGCTGTTCACCACTGCGGGGGAGCGGCAGTTGGAGATGAGGGATGCGGTGAGGTCGCGGACTTACTCGATGGCGTTTTCGCCGGGGGGGAAGTGGCTGGCGGCGCTGGGAGAGGATGGGAGTGTGAGGGTATTCGAGATGGAGTGAGGGAAAGTTTGTTAGTGTTCAGTTTTCAGTTTTCAGATTTGGGGGGAGGCACTGTGGCTGGTGATCGGTGAAACAGCCCTGGACTGGTGAAGAACGAATCGCGGAGGACGCGGAGAGAAGGATGCCAGGTTGCGGGGGCTGACGCCATTTGAGGTGGAGACAAATGGGGTGGGCGGCGGGTTTATGAGGCAATGGCGATGAGGGTGATGAGCGCCATGGGAACGGTGGTGGATGCGCGGGAGATGATGGAGGCGGGGCTGGTGCTGGCGGTGCCGGTGGCTCTAACAGGTGTGGCTTGCTGGTGCGTGTGGCGGTGGCGTGCGCGGTGGTGGGGATGGGCGATCGCGGTGGCGTGCGTGGGGGCGATGGTGTGGATGGTGGCGCGATTCCGTGAAGAGGGGGAGCGTGCGGCGAACGTGCAGCGCGAGGTGGATACGGAATTCGAGATCATGACGCTGACGACGCGGCTTCGCTCGATGAGGCTTTTGCGTGAGGAGCTACGGTCGGCGGATGGGGAGGCGCTGGTGAAGGCGATGTTGCCGGATGTGACGAATGGGTATCGGAGCAGGGTGGACGATGAGGGGAGGATCGTGGACCTGTGGGGGAATGCGTTCCGGATCGAGGTGGGGAAGGAGACGGGGGATGTGGGGATTTTTTCGGCGGGAGTGGATGAGGTATTCGGGACGGCGGATGATTTGCCGCGGGTGGAGTGAGGTGGTGTGGAAGGCTCGCGTCCGTTGGAATGGAGTGGCTTCGAGGGGCGCGGGTGATTCCCTTTCAGGGGGCGTCAAGATGCTGCTCGGCGAGACGCTGATGTCGCTGGGCGGGAGTGAGCTTGTCGAAGGCGGTGGCACGCTTGAAGCCGGCGATGAATTCGGCGTCGAGCTCGCGATTCAGGCGGTCGATCTCGAAGGTGGCGTTGGTGATGGTGTTGTCCGAATTCATCGCGGCGATGGCGGAGCGGACGGACATCATGACCTCATTGCGCCGCCTGTCTTCGTCGAAGCCGATGTCGCGGTAGTAGTCGTCCATCGTCTGGAGCAGGAGCGTTGCATCGGCCTTGCCATCGTGAATGAAGGCGGCGGGGTCGAGCGAGGTGATGTAGGCGTGTGCGGTCTGATGGCCGAGATTGACCGCGTAGTCGTACCAGTGGAGCTCGAGCATCTGGTAGCCGCGATCTTCGCCGAGGATGTCGCAGGCGGCCTTGAATTCGGCGGCGATGTCATCCCGGCTGGAGTGGATGTCGGAAGTGGATGAGGAGTTCCGGAGTGCTGCGGCGGCTTCGTCGGCGAGGTCGAGTTCGGAGAGCGTGTGGCTGAGCATGAGGTGCGCGAGCTTGTTGCCGGGATCGGTCTCGAGGTATTTGCGGGCCATGGCCAGGCGCTCGTTCTTATCGGTGGTGTAGGTGGCGAGGATCTGGAACTTGAGCGGGGAATCGGGCAGGGCGGCGATGTCGTCGAGCTTGCGGCCTTCGGTGCAGAGGAGGACGAAATAGAGGGAGGCGGCGGTGTGGCCGCGTGCCTGGAGGAATTTCTCTACCTCGGCGGGGCTGAGAGCGTAGGGCGCGGCATCGGAGTAATTCGGGCGCTCGGACTTCTTGTATTCCGCGATGGCCTGCTTGATGCGCTCATTGATGTCGTCCTTGGGACGCGGGCTGCTTGGGCCGTGATCCGGCGTGGCGGGGTGTGACGTGGCTTGGTCCTGCTTGTGGCCGGGGTGGCCGGTGAGGAAGAGGCAGAGGATGCCCGCCAGGAGGGCGATGAGGAGAAGTAGTGCGAGCTTTGGCTTGGCGGTCACGAGCGCTTTCTCCCTAACAGGATGGTGGCGAGACGGGAAGCCGCTTTCGATTTACCCGGCTGGTGGAGTGAGGTGGGGAGAAGTGCCGAGTGATCGGTGATCGGTGGAAAGGCATCGGATTGGTGGAGGAACGAGACGCGGGGGAGTGGGATGGAGGCGACGTGAGAGGTGGGGCGGTTTCGCAACGCCGTTGGCGTAGGGTGATGGATCGTGAGATCACCCAGGGTAGCGAGTGCCTCGCAACCCTGGGCTTCAGGGTGGAGTCCCTTTGGGACAAGGGGAGGTGATAGGAGGAGTGTTGCGGTGATGCGGCTTAACTCTGGCTTCACATGGGGGTGTGGGGGTGGTAGGAGTTTCAGTCTGTATGAAAGGCGTGCTTTTGACTGGATGGGTTTGGGCGGCGGCGGTGGGGATGATGATGCCGATGGGGGCGAGGGCGGGGGAGCGGGTGGAGTGGATTCACTCGGTGACGATGGAGGAGGTGAAGACGGCGGATGTGGCGGTGGAGTTTGTGGGGGGGAAGGATGGGCGCTATGTGGTGAAGCAGGCGTGGCGGGGGAATGGGAAGGGGCTGGAGTTGCTATTCGAAGTGATGTGGCGGCTGGGGATGAGGAGCGATGGGTATGGGCGGTCGTTCTTGTATTTGCATTGGGAGGGGACGCCGCTGCTGGGGGCGCTGCGGACGAAGCGGATGCCGGAGATTTCATATGGCATGCCGCGGGGGCTGGATCGCAGACAGTACGTGCTGATGGCGGGGACGGGGAAGGAGCGATACTTTTTCGACTATCGGGTGATGCTGGTGGGGAAGGATGAGTGGAAGCCGACTCCGGGGAGGGCGTTTTGGTGATGGGGGATGAAGTGCGGGGTGTAGCGTGAGGATGGTGCAGGTGTGCAACGCCGTTGGCGTAGGTGAATTGGCGGGGTGAAGACCCAGGGTAGCTCGTGCCTCGCAACCCTGGGCTCGGTTGTGGAGTCCCGTTGGGACACGGGATACGGGGTGATGGATGGGGGCCAGTGGTGGGTATTGTCAGGCGGGGTGGGGAGTGGGAGGATGGCGGGTGGGTATGGGGGTGAAGAAGATGATGAAGGTGAAGAAGAAGATGATGAAGGGTGGTGGTGGGACGAGGGGAGTATCGGCGCGCGTCAGGGTGCGGTATCGGGAGGAGTATGCGGGGTGGGTGGAGAAGCTGTATAAGCTGGGGGCGGGGGATGAGGAGGTGGCGGGGTTTTTCGGGGTGAGGGTGGAGGTGTTAGAGAGGTGGATGCGGAGGCATGGGGAGTTTGCGGAGGGTGTGAGACGGGGGAGGATGTGGGCGGATGCGGAGGTGGCGGAGCGGCTTTTCCAGCGGGCGATGGGGTATTCGCGGGAGGTGGTGAAGGTGATGTCGCGCGGGGGGAAGGAGGAGCCGGTGAGGGTGCCGTATGAGGAGCACTATCCGCCGGATGTGCGGGCGTGTATTTTCTGGCTGAGGAACCGGAGGCCGGATTTGTGGAGGGAGAGGGTTTTGTTAGAGAGCGGGGATGGTGAGGGGACGATGTTGTTAGAGGTGAGTGAGGAGGTTTTGGAGGAGATGCGGGGAATGGTTAAGGTCGCGGAGGGTGTGGTGGGGCCCGGTGGGGAAGTGCCGAGTGATCAGTGAAAGGCATCGGGGATGGGGGCGCGTTGCCACGAACGCGCCTATGAAGGGCTGGGAGAGGTGTGTGGAGAATCGGGGTGGCGAATTGGGTGGTGGGCGCGAGCAGCCGGAATGGCGCAGCCATTCCGCTACGATGGTGAGTGATGACGGAGGATCTAACAGCTTGGCAGTGGGCGATGGTGCGGGGGCGGAGGCTTTATCCTTGGCAGGTGGAGGCGCTGGAGGCGTTTGGGCGGGGGTATCCTACGGCGGTGGCGACTTGTAATGGGGCGGGGAAGACTACTGTTGTCGCTGGATCGGCGGTGGATTGGTTTTTCATGAGGCATCCGCGGGGGAAGCTGGTGGCGACTTCATCGAGCTTTAACCAACTTCAGAATCAGACTTGGCCGGCGCTGGAGGCGGGGTTGCCGGGGTTTGTTTCTGTTAGGCGCGGGGGTTCGCCTTTGAGGATTGCGACGCCGCAGGGGGGGACGGGGATTGGGTTTTCTTCGCGGGAGGCGGGGCGGGCGGAGGGGTGGCATCCTACGGTGTCGAGTGATGTGGATCCGGTGATGCTGCTGATGGATGAGGCGAAGACGGTGCCGGATGCGATTTGGGCGGCGTTTGATCGATGCACGCTGAGGTATCAGCTTTTGATTTCATCGCCGGGGCCGGCGTGTGGGAGGTTCTTTGAGTGCTTTCATTCGTTGAAGAAGTTCTATTGGTCGCGGCGGGTGGGGAGTGTGGAGTGTCCGCATTTGCCGGGGTGGAAGAGGGAACGCGACAGGGAGATTCATGGGGTGGAGAGCGAGGTGTATCGGTCGATGCACTTGGGGGAGTTCACGGAGGGTGGGGAGTTTTTGATTGTGTCGCCCGGGTCGTTGCGGGCGGCGTTGGATTTGCAGCCGCGGTGGCCGCATGGGGGTGAGGTGGTGGCGTTTTGTGACTTCGCTCGTGGTCGGGATGAGAATGTGTTGGCGATCCGGAGGGGGAATGAGGTGCGGATCATCGATGCGTGGCGGGAGAGGGACGGGGTGCAGGCTGTTAGACGGTTTATCCGGTTGCTGAAGGAGAACTCTTTTTGCCCGGTGGCACCGGGTGGTACTTGGGGGGATGCGGATGGCTTGGGGGGGCCGATGGTGGATATTTTCCGGGATGAGGGGTTTCCGATTCATGAGTTCCATGGGGGGCAGGCGGCGTGTGATGGGGTGAACTATGCGAACTTGATTTCGGAGGTGTGGCTGCAGGGTGTTAGAAGGATCGAGCGGGGAAGGGTGCATGTGGGGGAGCTGGATGCGGAGACTTTCCGGCAGTTGACGACGAGGCGGCTGGGGTATGCGGCGAACGGGAAGAAGCGGGTGGAGGGGAAGGAGGAGATGCGGCGGCGGGGGCTGGGTTCGCCGGATCGGGCGGATGCGTTGCTGGGGGCGCTGATGGTGGGGAGTTTTCTAACAGGGGCGGTGTCGGATGCGGGTGATGTGATGGGAGGGGTGAGTGAGTTTGCGACGGGGGCGGAGAGGTTTTGAAAAGTGCCGAGTGATCGGTGATCAGTGGAAAGGCATCGGGGCTGGTGGAGGAGGAACCACGGAATACACGGAACACACGGAAGGTGGATGGAGTGTGATGGTAGCCGGTGGAAAGGCGTCGGACTGGTGGAGGAACGAACCGCGGAGGCGCGGAGGTCGCGGAGGAAGTCGCGGAGAAGAAGTGCCGGGTGATCGGTGGAGGGGCGTCGGGGCTGTGGACGCGTTCTCACGAACGCGCCTACGGTGGGTGGGGCGGAGTGGCGACTTGGGTTGCGAGCTCGCACTGCCTGAATGGCGCAGCCATTCAGCTACTGGGAGGGGAAGGCACCGGGGCTGGGCACGCGTTGTCACCAACGCGCCTACGGTTGGAGAGGGGTGGGCGCGGGGATGCGGCTGATGCCGCGAGTTTCCGACGGTCATAGACCGCCGCTACATGGGAGGAGGTGGGGGCCAGTCGATGAGGTGGTGTGGGGTGGGTATCGGGGGCAGGATGGGGGTGATGAATGTGAGCGTGAACTTGAAGGTGTTGAGGGGGTGGTTGGCGGCGGCGGCGGCGCTGGGGGAGTCGCTGGCGATTTTGGATTTGAAGGGGGTGTTGCCTTTGCTGCCGGAGGGTTGGGCGGTGTGGGTGGCAGGGGTGCCGACGTTTGCGGCTCTGGTGGTGCATGTGGTGAAGGCGGTGGGTGAGTCGCTGGGGAAGGTGGGGGATTGAAGAGTTTGCTAGTTTTCAGTTTTGAGTTTTCAGGAAAGGCATTGTGCCGGGTGATCGGTGAAAGGCGTCGGACTGGTGGAGGGAACGAACCGCAGAGGCGCGGAGGTCGCGGAGGAAGCGCGGAGACGAGGGGAAGGATGAACCGCGAAGGCGCGAGGGGCGCGATGGTTTGAGGCTGAGGTGAATTGGGGTCTGGAGTTGGAGAACTGAACTGAATTGATGGAGGTGAGGCTTATGAAGAGGATGAGGTGTAACGGGTTGATGTTGGTGGCTGCGGGGGTGGCGGTGGGGGTGGGCTTGGTTTCTTGTGAGGGGCTGAGTGTTTCGGTGGGGCCGGATGGGAAGTTTGCGGTGAGCGGGGTGGTGCCGCAGGGGAAGGTGGTGGTGATGGATGAGAAGGGGAAGGTGGTGGATGAGAAGGGGGTGAAGTGAGGGGGGATCACCCATCATCAATCCTCCATCGAAGTGTGTGGGGAATGAGGTGGGTTGATTCGGGGCTTGGTTGTTGAGGCGGGCAGTGGGGGACCGTTCTGCCGGCCTGGAGACCGGCGCTCGCAGGGGGGCGCTGGGATGAGGGGAAATCTAACAGAAATTTGACGAGGTATGAATGCGGAGAAGATTAAGGCGATACAGGGGAAGGTGGGGGCTTCGGTGGATGGGTTCTGGGGGCCGCGGTCGATCGAGGCTTGCCAGGGGTATTTGCGGGGGCTGATGGAGCGCTCGTCTAACAGGTGGCCGGGGACGGATCAGGCGAGCCTGACGAGGTTCTATGGGGAGGCGGGGGATGAGAGCCGGCTGGTGATGATCGAGCTGCCGGGGTGCATGCGGTATGAGGGGATTCCGGTGCGGAGGGCGCGGGTGAATGGGCGGTGTGCGGAGAGTTTGTCGCGGGTGTTAGAGGCGTTGGCTTTGTCGCATGCGGAGGTGTTGGGGGAGTTTGCGGGGGTATTCAATGACCGGGCGATGAGAGGGGGCTCAACGCCATCGCTGCATGCGCGGGGGGCGGCGATCGATCTGATGCCGGACTCGAATGGGAACCGGATGCATTGGCCGGTGGCGGCGGAGATGCCATTCGAGGTGATGGAGGCGTTTGCGAGGGAGGGGTGGTTGAGTGCGGGGGCGTTCTGGGGGAGGGATGCGATGCACTTTCAGGCGACGAGGTGAATTGTGGGAGTTTGCTAGTTTTCAGTGTTGACCTCCGGTCCACGCGGTTTGCCGCTTCGCGGAAGGGTGGTCGTCGCCATCGCGACTGCTGCGTTCAGTTTTCAGGGAAAGGCGTTGTGCCGGGTGATCGGTGATTTGAGCCGGGTGGATCAGGAATAGTCTGCGGCTCCACTTCGCTTCGCGAAGTGGTGGAAAGGCATCGGAATGATGAAGGGATGAACCGCGGAGGCGCGGAGGAACGGCCCCGGACTGGTGATGAAATGAACCGCCAAGACGCCAAGTGCGCCAAGGGAAGAGAGATCTAACAGAATTATTTGAAGGACTGATGAATGCTTTGGCGGATGGGCTGGAGAGTGCGGCGAGGGTGGAGCTGCCGATCGTGTGGGTGCTGGGGATCGTGGGGTCGCTGGCGACGGTGGTGACCGTGCTGGCGAAGCTGATTTATAGCATGATGAACCGGCAGATCGATGCGATGGGGAGGCAGATCGAGAGATTGCAGGCGCGGGTGGACCGGCTGCAGAAGGGATGCGGGGTGCAGGGGTGTGCTTGGAAGAGTTGAAGTTTTTTGGTTTTGACCTCCGGTCCATGCGGTTTGCCGCTTTGCGGGGGGATGATCGTCGCTATCGCGACTGCTGCGTTCAGTTTTCAGGAAAGGCGGGGAAGTGCCGAGTGATCAGTGATCAATGAAACAGCCTTGGTCCGGTGGAGGGGCGAACTGCGGAGGTGAATGTTTCGATGCGGGGCTGACCCCATGTGCCGAGCTTGCCGCGAGGGCGATGGAGTCCGCCGGGACGAAAGAGGTGCATGCCACTCGGGAGGTGAGGGAGGCGAAGCAAAAGTGATCGGAAGGGCGTCGAACATACCGCTGTAAAATGGAGACAACGGTTCCCAATGCCGGATTCGGCTTGTCGAACGGGGCTATGGAGGCGAAAGAACGCGAGGCTCAAGCACTCCGATCAGGACGAGAATCCATGAACATCGAAACTTCCAGCGCAGTTAAACTGTTCTTCCCGAATCCGTCGTTGGTGCAAGTGTATTTTGAAGCTCTCGCCAACTCACTCGACGCCGGAGCCACAGATGTTTCTGTCAAGATTGAGATCGACGGGTTTACCGCCGCCAGCACACTTAAAATAACCATCACGGACAACGGAACCGGGTTCGACGAGGAGAGCTGGGAGCGCTTCTATACCATCATGAATCCTCGCGATACCTTTCACAAAGGGGTGGGGCGGCTCGTATATTTGAGGTATTTCGATCGGGTTCATTACGACAGCGTCCACTCGAACGGGGCGATGCATCGAACATTCCTTTTCGAGCATGAGTTCGAAGGTGCGTGTGACAATCGTCCGTTAGAGTCAGCGCGCCCCAATCGGACAAAGCTGATCTTTACCTCCTTCAACGGTGCCAAGATCAAGTCATACGATGACCTTCGTCCCGGTGCACTGAAGCCCCGAATAATTGAACAGTTTCTGCCGACTCTGTACGACCGCCACCGGAGAGGCGTTGACTTCCGGATCTCGCTTTCGTTGGAAACTGTGGAGAGCAAGGAACAGAAGGACTTTACCTCCACCGAAGAAGTCATCACGGCGGACGACCTTCCTAAATTCACTTCGGTAATGATAAACGCCACGTCTCTAGACGCTTACCGAGGTGATGTAGAGATGCTCTACAGCGTGCGCCCCGGAATGGGACAGCGGGCTCAGGTCGTCATCGCTGCAAGCATTGACGGAAGAACGATTCCCATCAATCTGCTCGCTCCTGGAGCTATTCCGGCGGGATACTCAGTTACCTGTCTTTTTGTATCCGACCTCTTCGATGGGTCGGCGGATCATTCTCGGCAGAAATTGGTGCTGCCGGAAACCGTAAAAGAGCATGAGCTTTTTCAAGTTTTGCAGCGAGAGCTGGGTTCCATGCTGTCCCAGGAGGTGAAGCAAATCGAAACGAAAAACGTTGAAACCAAGACGCAATTCGAAAGGAGATTTCCCCATTTATCGGGACTCTTCGATGATTCTTCAGTTGGACTTATAGATCGAGATCAGGCTCTGGAGATCGCGCAAAAGCGATTTTTCGAGGCTCAAAAGGAAGTGTTGCAGTCTGACGAGCTTGACGACGAAACCTATGCGAAGTCCCTAGAATTGTCTTCGCGGTCGCTCACGGAATACGTGTTGTACCGAGAGAAAATCATTGGCCGCATGAAGGAGATGACGCCGGATAATTCGGAGGCGGACATCCATAACCTGATCGCCCCTCGCTGGGAGCGTTTTCACGAGAACGGCTTCATCAACGATATTTACAGGAACAACGCTTGGCTATTGGACGACAAGTTCATGAGCTTCCGGACCATTTTGAGCGAAGGCCAGATGGACGACGTTATTGAGGCCATAACCCTGCAGGAATCGCCTATCAAGGACGAGGGTAGGCCGGATATCACCATGATCTTTTCAGCCGATCCTGCTGAAGCGCCCGCTGTGGACGTCGTGGTCGTGGAATTGAAGAAGATTACCGATGAGGAGAAGGATAATCAATTTGTGATTAATCAACTCCTTTCTCGTGCGCGCAAGCTTGCTGCCCATTGCCCAAATATTCAGCATATTTGGTACTACGCGATCATTCATATAAATCTGGAGATGGAGCAGGTGCTCCTTCAGTACGAGTTTGTCCCATTGTTCTCAAAAGGTCGGGTGTTCTACCGTGAGTTCCCGACTCGCCGACCCAACGGTGAGACTGTGCTGACCCCCACCTTCGTCATGTCGCTCGATGCCGTTGTTGCCGACGCTCAATGCCGGAATCACACATTCCTAGAGATCTTGCGAGCTGGGATGCGGCAACTTGATAAGACCCCTACAGCCGAGTCCCGCCCTTCTAAGGCAGCAGCACCCGCCGCCGGTAACACGGTGCCATTCGCGACTTCTCTTGAAAACTAGACTGGCGCATTTGACCCTGCGTCATCCCGGCCCCATGAGACGGCGTCCGGATTAGGAGCGGGCGCCGTCGTCCATTTCGAGTCCTGGCTTTTCGCATTAGGGAGGATATGGACTGTCAGTGAGTGACACTGCCTTTTCAGTTTTCAGTGGAGCGCGAGCTTGCCGTAGCGGGCTTCGCACTGGGCCGTGGTCTCGCCGAGGCGGGCGAAGGTGGGGAGGGCGGTGAAGAGGAGGAGGGCGACGGTGGGGAGGAGTTTCATGAATGGTGGAGGAGGGAGGACGAATGATGAATGGTGGGGGATGTGGTTCAGAAGCCGTCGAGGTCCTTGGCTTCTTGTTTCTGGTGCTCCTCGACCTGATGGGCGGCGAATTCCTGGTCAGTGATGTTTAGCAATGCCTTGTCCATGGCGTAGGTGGCGGAGGCCTTTTGGTCGGAGCGCGTCCATTTGATGGTGATGCCGGGTTCCTTTTCCCAGGTGGAGCTGGCACTGCTTGCATTGACTATGGCATCGAGCGCGTTCTCGGAGATGACGGTGCGGTTTTCGAGGCCGAGCGGGTCAGGTAGGCCGGCGAATGGGTCGGAGGAATCTTCCTTCCCGGCCTCTTTGAAGATGATGAGGTGGACGGCTTTTTCCTTCCAGAAGGTGGCGGTTATCTTGAGTCCTGCCTTTTGGTAGAGGAGGGTGCCGTCGGGATTGGTTTTGACGGGCTTGCCGCAGCGCTTCTCGAACTGGTCCTTTGATTCGCCAAGGCGGGCGAAGTCCTTGAAGGGCTCGGCTTCCTTTTTCTTGTCCTCTTCTTCCTTCGCGGCGAGGTAGGCGTCGTCCGCTATTTTCAGGACATGGTTTGAATATTGAGCGGATGCCTTGCCATCGTCGCGCTGCCACCAGGTTCCTTCCTGGTCGAATTCGGAACCGGATGTCCAGTTGGAAGCTCCCTTGCTTGCCTGGAGGAGGACATCGATTTGGACTTTCGAGATCTCGCCGCGTTTGTCGGCGTCGGCATCGAAAGCGCCGACGTCGTGCTCGGTGACGCCCGGGGTGGTCTTGGCGATGAAGAGGACGACGGCTTTGTCACTTGAGAAGGTGATGGTGAGATCGAGGTCGGCCTTTCGATAGACGGTGTTTCCCAGCTGGCTGGTGCGGACGGGTTTGCCGTAGCGGGCTTCGCACTCGGCCTTGGTTTCGCCGAGGCGGGCGAAGGTGGGGAGGGCGGTGAGGAGTGAGAGGGCGAGGGTGGTGATGGGGAGGAGTTTTGGTATCATGAGGGGGATATATTCGATCGATGGGGTGGGTGACGGGAGGGGAGGGCGATTTGTTAGACGGGGTGGAGGTTCGGGGGATTATTCCCTTTCTTGCTTCTTCTGCTCGTGGAGGAATTCCTGGTAGGCGGTAGCCGTGACGAGGAGGATTCCGCTCTTGGGCATGTAGGAGGCTTCGGCCTTGTCGTCTGCGCGTGACCATGTGGTCATTTCGTCGTCGGAATCCTTGTCCTTGCTCCAGGTGGAGCCTGCGTCGTTGGCCTTGAGGAGGGTTTCTTGCTCGGCCGAGGTGAGCGGGGTGTGGCTGATGGCGGTGCCGCCGGGCTTGCCTTTGGCAGAGGAGACGGTGGCTGCCTGGCCGTTCCAGAAGGTGACGTGGATGATGTAGTCGCCATTGCGGTAGTAGGCTTCGGTTCCGGTGGGGGGCTTGACGGGCTTGCCGCAGCGTTTTTCGCACTCGGCCATGGTTTCGCCGAGGTGGGCGAAGTCGGAGCGGGTGGAGGAGCGGGAACAGGCGGTGATGAGGAGAAGGAGGGGGATGATGATGGAAAGGAGGATGGTTTTCATTTCAGTTCAATGATGGAGGGAGAGATTTTGAGGGGAGTTGATGCAGGATGGACGGGGTTTGGCGAGGGGTATTCATTTGAACTGTGGATTTTTTTTGGGGGGGAGGAGAAGAAGTGCCGGGTGATCAGGGATTCAGTGATCAGTGAAAGGCACGGGGATGGATGGGATGTTTGACCGCGGATGGCGCGGATGGCGCGGATGAAAGGCAGGATTTGGGGGAGAGGGGTCAGGATGGATGGCTTGGCTTGGTGGGCGGGTGTGTTAGAAGGGGGGAACGTTGAACTCTGAACTCTGAACTCTGAATGATGGGGGTGCGGGCGATTTATCGGAGGGTTTCGTTTTGGCTGGGGTTGTTCGTGGCGTGTTTCATTGTGTGGGGGTGGTGGGATTCGGGGCGCTATCTAACATCGCTGACGTGGAGGGCGGGGAATGGGATGATGGGTGGGGTTCGCCATGAGGGGGCGACTCATTTGTTTTATGGGATCACGGCTCCGGCGGGGTATTGGCATGTGCCGGTGCGTGATCCGGAGCAGGTGGATCTGAACCGGTTTTTCGCTCCGTATCAGTATAACGGGGTGATGGAGTCGGGGCATGTGAAGGTGGGGGATGGGGTGGTGCTGTTCGTTTGGCTGGGGGTGTGGGGATGGTGGATGGTGAGGCGGTGGAGGGTGGAACGTGATGGGATGGAGAGGGCGATGGGGCGATGAGGAGGGAACAGGTCAGGGTGTTTTTGTTCGCGGGGGCGATGGTGGTCTTCGCGGTGGTGAGGTGGTGCTTGGGCTATGTGGCGGTGCAGGGTTTTTCGGGTTTTGGGATGGGTGTGGGGTTTGGCTATGGGCAGACGGGGTGGCTGAGGATGGGGGAGAAGGTGGCGGGTGGCGGGGCGATGATGATGGCGCTGGTTTTCATGTGGGCGGCGACGCGGGTGTCGTGGATGGAGGCGGGGAGCTATCGGTTGCTGGTGGCGGCGGTGGTGCTGATGCTTTTCACGATGACGCTGGTGATGTATGGGTGATGTTTGAATTCGGGGACTGGCCCGAGGGTGTGGGGCGGTGCGCAACGCCGTTGGCGTAGGTGAGGTGGTCGGGCGTTACCCAGGGTAGCGAGTGCCTCGCAACCCTGGGCTTCAGGACGTAGCCCCTTTGGGGCAGTTGGAGGGAAGATTGCCTCGCAACGCTGGGCTGTGTTGTGAAGTCCCGTTGGGACAAGGGAAGGAGGGGAAGGCGGGGGATGAAGAGGATGGTAGGGATGGTGGGGGCCAGTCGATGTGGTTCACGGGGGTGGTGGGGGCGTGGGAAGATGGGGGGTATGGGAAATGGGTGTGGGTTGGGAGTTGGTGGTGGGTTCGTGCCGGTGGGGGCGGGGCTGCCGAGGCGGAGGGATGGTGGTGTTGGCGTGAACGCCGCGTCGACCGAAGGTCGACACCCCTCAATGGGGTTGAGGGCGAGGCCGGCGGGGTTGTTAGAGGATGATGGGTCGATCATCGTGCCGATGGCGCGGGATCGCTTGCTGGAGATTTTCGAGCGGGTGCAGCGGCCGGGTGAGGTGGCTTCCACCTTGGAGGGGGCTCTAACAGGTCAGCTGTGGCAGCAGCAGATGCTGTTTCAGGCGATGGTGGATACTTGGCCTCGTCTGCAGAAGGCGCTGCGTGAGGTGAAGCTGGCGGCGCGGAAGGCGCCGTGGCGGGTGGAGGCGTATGCGCGGCGCGGGGAGAAGGCGAAGGCGGGGGCGGAGAAACTGGCGCGTGAGGTGGAGGAGATGGTGTGGGGGATGAAGCCGGATCCGGTGCGGGGCTTGAAGGGCTTCGAGGGGACGGTGGAGGAGCTGGCGATGGGGTATTTCATGGGGCACCATGTGCTGGAGCCGCATTGGAAGAGGAACGCTGAGGGGATGGTGGCTCCTGTTTCGACGTTGCCGGTGCCGCCGCGGTTTTATGGGTATCCGCTGTTAGAGGATGGGGTGGATCGTTTGATGCTGGACCGGAGTGGTTCGATGGCGGGTGTGGGTGGTGCGGCGTTGGAGGATTTCCCGCGGCACCGGTTTTTGATCGCGGTGAATGGGGGGCATAGTGGGCATCCGGCACAGGCGGCTCCGCTGCGGGTGCTGACGGGTTACTGGTTGGCGGCGGTGTACGGGCTGAAGTGGTTCATGCAGTTCGCGCAGTTGTTCGGGATTCCGTTCCGGTGGGCGACTTATCCGGAGGGGGATGCGAAGGCGAAGGCGGAGCTGGCGGCGATGATGGGGAACCTGGGGAGCCAGGGGTGGGCGGCCTTCAAGCAGGGGGTGGAGATGAATTTCCTGGAGAGCGGGAAGGGCGGGGGGAACCTGGCGCAGGCGGAGCTGCTGAGGCTGGCGGATGAGCAGTGCGATGTCTTCGTGCTGGGGCAGACTCTAACAAGTTCGCAGGGGGATAGCGGGAGCCAGGCGCTGGGGAATGTGCACATGGAGGTGCGGCGGGAGGTGGTGGAGGGGGTGTGCGATTTCGTGGGGGAGATCCTGACGCACCAGCTGATCCCGGCGATGGTGGCGGCGAACTACGGTGAGTCTCGTACTGATCTGCCGGGGCTGTGGGCGAAGTGGCCGGAGCCGCGGGATGAGGCGGCGATGGCGCAGCGTGACCGGGAGCTGGGGCTGCTGGATGGGAAGATGCCGGTGGAGCGGGCGTGGCTGTACGAGCGGCACGGGGTGCCGGTGCCGGCGAGTGATGCGGAGCTTTTCAAGGCTGAGAAGCCTGAGGCGAGAGACCAGAGGCCGGAGGGGGAGCCGGGTGCTGGAGGGCGCGGGCTGGTGGAGGAACGAACCGCGGAGGCGCAGAGGTCGCAGAGGAAGCGCGGAGAAGAGGGTGATGGAACTCTGAAGGATGAAGGTGGAACTCTGAACTCCGAATGGGAAGAGGAAGAAGGGGAGGATGAGCCAGGGAGGGAGGATGACGATGATGATGCTACGGGGTATGTAGTAGAAGCGGCATTCAATCCGGATCAGCCGCGGGTCCCGAAGGGGGCGCCGGGTGGGAAAGGTGGCGAGTGGACGAAGTCAGGGGGTGGCGGTGGCTTGGGTGAGGTGCCATCGACTCGACAAGGAGCATCGGGAGCGGATGCCAGGAAGAACCGGGGAGGAGGAAATGATGGAAACGGCAAACAGCCGAGGGGAGGTGCTCATGGAAAGGTCAAGGGCGTGCCTGGCCGTGAGTCGCATCATATGCCGGCGGATTCGGTGAGCCCGATTCCCCGGGAGCAGGGTCCCTCAATTTCCATGAAGGAGGAGCATCATTGGGTGACGGAGAGCAATGGCAGTTCAAAAAAAGCCAAAGCCTATCGCGCGAGGCAGAAAGCCCTGATTGAGCAGGGTAGATTCAGGGAAGCGCAGCAAATGGACATCGATGATGTCCGATCGAAATTCGGCGACGAATATGATGGCCTGATGCAGGAGATGCAGGGCTACACTACAAAAATTGGATTCTGATTACGCGGATGAAATTTGAAATACACAGCCACGAGGGAGCCGGGCCGATCAGGTTTGGCATGACGGCCGACGAAGCCCGGGAAGCAATTGGGGGGGAATTCAAGAGTGTGCAGAAACATGCCGATTCTCATCCGACGGATGTTTTCGGGGAGTTTGAGTGCATGGTTTTCTACGATGATGACGGCAGGGTGGAGGCAATTGAGTTCGTCGAGCCCGGCAGGGCTATGCTTGGAGGGGTGGATCTGCTGGGGATGAGCTATGCGGATCTGGTGAAGCTGATCACCGAGCAAGATCCGGAGGTGATGATCGAGAATGATGGCTTCACTTCGGAGAAGCTGGGAATTGGAAGCTATGCGCCAGGTGGCATCGGAGAACCGGAGGATCCGGCTGAGACGGTGATCGTATTTCCGCCCGGCTATTACGATGGCTGACGGGTGCCGGCCGCCCACGTGAAGGTGTGGCCGGGTTCTTGGGATGCGAAGGGGCTGTGCCTTGTTGGCTGAACCTGTTGAAGGTGGGGTTGCTTTCTAACAGATATAACTTTCAAGGAGTGCCCCATGGTGAATAGGGATCTGCGGACTTTATTCCTGGGGAAATACGAGCGCCAGATCAAGGAGATGAGGGAGTATACGAACTGGCTTTACAACCATTCGGATCACAGGAATCTGCTGAAATAGATAATCACGATGGGAATGAAATTCGTAATCAACAGTTACAAGGGAGCGGAGCCGCTCGAGTTCGGGATGTCGCATGCCGAAGTTCGCGAGGCGGTGGGGGGAAAATTCAAGAGCTTCAAGAGGGATCCCGATGATGAGGATGATCCTCCGCTGGACTACTTCGAGAAGAAGGGGTGCTTCGCGTACTATAGCAAGACGGGGGAGCTGAGGGCGATCGAGTTTTGCAAGCCGGCGGAGCCGATGCTGGATGGGGTGAATCTGCTGGGGCTGAAGTTCGTGGAGCTGATGAAGCTGATGAAGAAGAAGGATGCGACGATGAAGGATACGGGGGCGGGCTTCAAGTCGATCAAGCTGGGGATCGGTGCGTGGGCTCCGGGGGGTAAGCATGAGCCGAATATCCCGGCGGAGACGGTGATTGTGTTCCGGGAGGGGTATTATGAGGAGACGGATGGGTGATGATGTGGAGGTGCCGTCCGGTCTTTGTTTTGGGGCCGGGCGGAGTTTTTTTGGTGGAGGTGAGTGGTGGGCTGGCTGATGCGCTACTCCTCCACCGGGATTGCCTTTAGAACCGGGGTGGTGGTGTTAGAGGATGCGGAGGCGGGTGAGGGAGGTGATGAGCGGAGTGATCAGGTCTGCGGGGGATCACAGGGTGCTTCCCCGCAGCAGGGCTGCTGGCTTCGAGCGGCAGCAGGGCTGCCGCAGTCCGGGTCTCCGACGGCTGGGGCGGAGGTGGCAGGCGGGGTGAGGGCTGTTAGGTAAGTGGAATGGGGCCAGTGGGAAGGGTGGTGGTGAGGTGGGTGAGGGTGTTTGATGGGGGGATGATTTTTGGAGATCGAGAAGGAGGTGGGCGATGATTGGGGTGTCGGTTTCGGCGGAGGGATTGGTGGAGATGGAGCGGGTGGTGGGTGAGCTGGGGGATGGGAGGAAATTGTTAGAGGCTGCGGCGGCGGGGGTGGAGAGGCGTTGGCGGGGGCATCTGGAGGAGAGGTATGTGCCGAGGGACAGGGATGGGGTGGATTTCTGGGGGCGGGTGGTGAGGTCGATGCGGGGTGAGGTGAGTGAGTCGGGGGCGGTGGTGAGGGTGGAGGAGGTGGGTGTTCGATTGCGGTATGAGGGCGGGGTGGTGGTGCCGGGGAAGGGGATCTCGAGCTATACGGGGCGGGCGACGCGGGCGCTGGCGATTCCGAGTGGTGCGGTGCCTGTTAGAGAGGGGCGGAGGATTTCGCCGAGGGAGGCGGGGCCGCTGGTGTTTGTGAAGGGGCGCGGGGGTGAGACGGTGGGGTGTTTGTTAGAGGGTGAGGTGAGCGGGGTGATTTCGCGGGGGAAGAACAAGGGGAGGCCGCGGGTGAGGAGGAAGGGTGGGGTGATGTTTACGCTGGTGATGAGGCAGGTGATCCGGGGGGATGCGGGGATTTTGCCTAGTGGGGAGGTGTTGTTAGAGGGAGTTTGCTAGTGTTCAGTTTTCAGTTCTCAGGAAAGGCAGAAGAAGTGCCGAGTGATCAGTGAAACAGCCCGGACTGGTGGAGGAACCGTAGAGACGCGGAGGTCGCGGAGGGACGCAGAGAAGCAGCCCGGGACTGGTGATGGAATGAACCGCCAAGACGCCAAGTGCGCCAAGGATGGAGAGGGATTCAAATTTCAAGGGCTGACCCCCGGGACGCGCGCAGTCGTTCCGCTACAAAGAGGGAAGGCGGAAGGAAGGCGTGACGTTTGATGGGGTCAGTTTGATGGCTGATCGGCTCGGGATGAACCGGCTTGTCCGGCCTGCTGATCCTTGATCAGCTTTTGATGATATCGTTGCACGGCGGTCACGAGGTCCAATGCTTCCTTTCGGGAAAGGACAATCACATCTGAACCGCTGGACCCGGCATCAAATCGCAACTCTACATCTCCGGACTTCAAGAAACTGATCCTGACGTGGGGAACTGGCTCAACTACATGGACTGCCTTGACGGCCAATCCCTCTTCGATGATGCCCGCAATGCCGCCCATGCAGCTGGGATAGAGGGTGCTGGTAGCCCGGGCATCCGAGTATTTGAAGTAGAGCGCATTCCCCTCTGATCCTCCTCCTTGCGGCTTCTCTCCCCATTGAGGTGTGAAGGACGATTCCCTTATCGCCAAGGTGAGGCCGGCTTTTTCAATCTTCCATACGACTCCTTCCTCTTCCTCACCGCTCGCCAACTGCGCCGAGCAAAGAGAGAAGAGCAGGGGGAGGATCAGCCTTAAGATGCCAAATCTGATCATGAGACGAACAGATTAGCCGATGCGGAGCGGAATGGAATCTTGAAACCGGCGGGATGGGTGAAGCGCGGAGAGAGAATGTCGGGGGCCATGACCGAGTGGGCGGTCAGTAGCGGGTGAGGTCATCGGTGAGGCGGGTTCTCACGTAGTGGAAGACGATGGCCTGGGCGAAGCAGACGATGGCGGTGGGGATGCAACTGAGGAGGCTCCAGAGGTCGGTCCTGACGATGGAATAGATGGAGCCGGCAATTGCGGCGATGCCGGCGAGGGCGACGATCCAAGTCGCGAGGTGAAGGAGCGAGAGGATGAATTTATCGGATGCGGAGAGAGGGCGCATGGTTTGGGTTTTCGCAGGGCGGCGGGGTGATTTCAAGGAGGGAGGATGGCGAGAGGAGGCGCGGGGAAGAAAGATATGAGGATGCGGGATTGGCTTTTTCTTTTCTGCGGGGTGGCGGTGTCTATGGTGGATGAGATGGGTCGGCGCTCGGTGATTCGGTGGAAGTCGTTTTGGTTCGGGATCCTGGTGTTGGGGTTCTTGGGTTGGGCGTGGGGGGATTCGTTGCATTGGAAGATTCGCTTTCGTTATGGGCAGAAGAGCGTGTGCCATGCGGGGTCGGGGATTTGCGTGGCGGATCTGGGGCGGCTGTTGAGCGAGTCGCCGAGCTGGAGTCGTGGTGAGGTCTCGCCGGATGATGCGCGATGGAGGGAGGTGCGGTTCGATGGGCCGGAGGTGCTTCGTGTGAGCGGGGACTCGCGGCAGGTCCATGACTACTATGTGGTGTCCAAGGGGGAGAGGGTTTCGAAGGCGCGCAATGCGGCGGCGGTTCACTTCAATGAGGCGTTGTTTTTCCCGGTGGCTGGGGCGTGGGCGATTTACATTCCGCACTGGGTGGTGATGGTGTGTTTTGCGGTGGTGTGGTCGGTGTTCCTGGCTTGGCGGTGGCGAAGGGAGAAGAGATTGAATCGATGAGATGAAGGTGCGGTCGTTTTACCGGTGGAAGAGCTTTTGGCTCGGGGTGGTGGTGCTCGGATTTCTGGGATGGGCGTGGAGTCGATCGGTAGGTTTGCGCGATCAGGTTGCTTGGACGACATCGGACCAGAAGAGGAGCTACATGGCGTGGAGTTGGAACGGAGAGCTTGGGTGGGAGGTTCGCTCTTGGGGCTGGGAAGTTCCATTGGCGATCGGCTTCAGCCATGATTCCGCGTCCGAGCGTTTCGGAAGTTTGGACTATGGAGGATTGCAGGAGACGGCGTGGTGGGAACCGTTACTCCGAGTGCCGCGGGTGGGGATCGACAGGAGTAGCGAGCGCTTTTTGGTGACGGTTGATTACCGGTTGGTGGTTGCGGGATTCCTGGTGCCGTGGGTGGTGTTTCTTTTCTGGCGTGGTAGAAGGGTGAGGAAGGGATGTCCGTGAAACCGCGCGCTTTTTATCGGTGGAAGAGTTTTTGGCTCGGGGTGATGGTGCTTGGGTTTCTGACGTGGGCGTGGTGGGATTCGATCCATTGGGAGAGCTATTTCTGCTATGGGCAGAAATACTTCCGGCAGGCGGGCTCGGGAATTTGCCTAGCGGATCGGGGATACTCGATGGGTCTGCCGCCCGAGGGGTATCGGCTCCCGCTTGACGGGCAGCGATTCTCACTATGGTCCACCGAGGGTGTTCTATGGAGGGAAGTCAGGTTTGATGCGCCGGAGATGCTGCATGTCAGCGGAGATCCCGAGCCGCTGCACAAGTACCGCATCGTGCCGAAGGGCGGAGACGCGTCCGTGCCACGCAATGCAGCGGCGGTTCATTTCGGTGGGGTGCTGTCGATTCCTGTGAGGGGCGCATGGGCGATCTACATTCCTCACTGGTTGGTGATGGTATGTTTCGCTGTGCCGTGGGTGGGGTTTATTTGGTGGCGTGGTAGAAGGGAGAGGAAGGCATGTCCGTGAAACCGCGCGCTTTTTATCGGTGGAAGAGCTTTTGGCTGGGGACGGTGGTGCTGGTTTTCCTGGGGTGGGCGTGGGCGCGATCCATGGATGTGCACGATCAGGTTGCTTGGACGACGTCGGGGCGGGACAGGAGCTATATGGCGTGGAGTTCCAATGGGGCGCTGGGGCTGGAGGTGCAGATTTGGACTGGGAATGGATATGAAACTCCGCCGGCGATCGGCTTCAGCCATGAGAGCCTGTTCCAGCATTTCGGACTTTTGTATCATGGAATATCGGGGGGAACGAGGTGGCTGGCGCCGGGATTCAGAATGCCGGCGTTGGTGTGGCTTCACAGGAGCAGCGAGCGCTCGTTGTTGACTGTGGGTTATCCATTGGTGGTTGCGGGGTTCATGGGGCCGTGGGTGGCGTTTCTTTTCTGGCGTGGTAGAAGGGAGCGGAAAGGAATCGCATGAGGGCGCGGCCGTTTTATCGATGGAAGGGCTTTTGGCTTGGGGGTGGTGGTGTTGGTTCTGATGGGGCTGGCGGCGGTGATTGATCTTGTTCCGAGCAGGGCGGCGTTCCAGCGGCGGGTGAAGAGTCCGGGTGGCGAGTTTGTGGTGTTCTCGTTGCCGTTTCATGGGGAGGCTTCGCGTGGGTATGAGGGTGGGTTGATTCTTTATCTGAGTGGCTCGAATCAGCCACAACGGAAGACGTGGATGTTTTCGTGATTTTCAAGCCCGGCTCCGGCATCATTCTGGACCCGAGGCCGGTACTAAATTACTTCAAAAGCAAGGGCTACAAGGAGAGTGACGACCGGATTTTAATTGGCGGATGGCCAGTTCAGTTCCTCCCGCCTCGCGGAAAGCTTGAGGAAGAAGCGATGCGAAACGCCATTACGTTGGAAGATGACGCCGGCCCCCCGCTTCGGGTTTTCTCGGCGGAATACATTGCGGCTGTGGCACTCAAAACCGGAAGAGCCAAGGACTTTTCAAGACTTTTGCAATTTTGGGAAAGCGCCGCACTGGACAGGAGCCAATTCAAAGAGATAGTCTCGCGGCACGAACTCACTGAAAAGTGGCTTGTGTTCAAAAAGAAATTCGACCTAACGGAACCATGAATCGTGATGTGGTATGGACTGCGATCACGGCTAAAAAGCAGGCCGCTCGGCGGAAACTAATGGATTTACCTTGGCGCGAAAAACTGCATCGCCTCGATGCCATGAAGGAGAGACAGGAACTCCTCCGGGCAAAAATGAAACGAACTCCGAGCCCTTCAGCTAGCTGCTGACGTGAAAAAATTCAAAACCGCCAGTCTCACGGCTGGCGGTTTTTTTAGTCTATCAGCAGGGCCACCACTTGTGGCCGCTAGGTTGCGACGGTCGCAGACTGACGCTACATTTTTTGGGAAGGGCTTCGCCGGGGGCTGGCTGGCGTGCCGTCAGGGGGTGGTGCGGGTGGCGGGGGTGAAGGTGGTGGCTTCGATTTTTCCCCAGCGGGTGGTGGTGACTTCGGTCCAGTCGAGGGTGACGGCTTGGCGGCGGATTTGGGTGGCGGCGGATTTGAGGGTTTCGTCGTGGGGGAAGTAGGCGACGGCGAGTTCGAGGCCGTCTAACAGCATGCGGACGCCGCGGGTGAAGAGGGGGAGACCGCGGTCGGCGGCTTCGATGAGGCGGGCGCAGGCTTCGATTAGGAAGGGGGAGGTGGCGATGGAATTGGCGGAGGCTTCGGCGAGGTCGGGGGAGGTGGTGATGGGAGCGTGGGAAGCGTCGGTGAGGTTGCCGGATGCTTCGCTGGAGTTGGCGGAGGCTTCGGTGTTGGGGGATGCTTTGATCGAGTCGGGAGATGTTTCGCCGGAGTTGGGGGAGTCGCTGTCGCTGTCGGTCTGGTGCTGGGAGAGGAGGTGCCAGGCGTGGATGACGGTGCCGTCGGAGTAGGCGGGGAAGGCTTCGTCGAGATTGCGGAGCCAATTGGGCCACCAGGTGTGGTCGGTGCCTTCGGTGTAGCCGAACTGGTGGGTGAAGTAGGCGGCGATGATGGCGCTGGTGAAGTCGTCGAACTTGCCCTGGATGAGTTGGCGGGCGCGACTTGTTAGATCGGTGCCGACGGCGCGGGCGGATTCATTGTCGCCGCGGTGGAGGTAGGCGAGGAGGACGGCGGCGGCTTCGCTGCCGGTTTCCTGGATGATATTGATGGGGTCGGTGTCGCGGGCGTCGATGGCATCGAGCTGGAGGAGGATGCGGGTGGGCTCGCCGGTGCGTGAGGGGCAGAGGAGGGCGAACTTGGAGAAGGTGCCGCCGCGGTGGTTTTCGAGCTGGAGCCAGAGGCGGGTGGTGACGGGGACGGGCCCTTTCCAACGGACGAGGGCGTCGGGGTCATTGTAGGGATGAGGGTGCTGGTCCCAGTCGGTGGCGGGATCGCGGGTCCAGGTGCCCTTGTCCTCTTTCCAGAAGATGACGTCGGGCGGGATGTTCTTGTTAGAGTGATCGAGGGTGAGGCTCTTCCCGCGGATGATGTAGGCGCCGATCTTGTCCTTGGGGTCGGAGAGGTTCCTGGAATCGGAGGCGAAGTCCTTGGCGCGGCCGACGGCGACGGACTTGATCTGGTGGGCGGCGTCGGTGAGGAGGTCGGCCTGGCGGCTGACTTCGCGGCGGGTTTCATTCAGCAAGTAGGCCCAGCCGCTGTTTTCATTCGGTGCACTGTAGGGGGCGTGCAGCGTGATGGTCTGCTGCGATGCGGTGGCGGTGACTTCGACGGTCTCGCTGATGCTATCGCCATTCGGGAGGGTGGCGCGGAGGTGATAGGTGCCGGGGTCGAGGTCGAGGGACCTGGTGCCGCCGCGAAGGGGGACGAGTGCGGTGGTGGATGAGCTGCCACGGGAGGGATTGGCATTCACGGACTCATCGAGTGCGCGGCGGACCTGGACGGGGATGAGGGCTTCGGTGCCCATGCGCTGCTCACTTGATGAAGGGAGCATCATGGGGAGCTGGAAGCCGATGGAGACTTGGGTGCTCATGGGACGGGAAGTTTGCAGTGATCGACGGGCATGCGGAATTCCTTCCTGCGGGTGGCGATGAGCTGGCCGGGATTGCTGAAGGTGGAGAGATCGTATTCGCCGGGTGGCAAGTCGGTGTCCCAGGTGGTGAGTGTGGGGGGTGGTGGCGGGCCACCGGTGGGCGGATGGGCCTGGGTGATGCCATTTCCGGCGATGCTGAAGAAGGTGGTGGGGAA
Source organism: Luteolibacter sp. Y139 (assembly GCF_038066715.1). NCBI lineage: Bacteria > Pseudomonadati > Verrucomicrobiota > Verrucomicrobiia > Verrucomicrobiales > Verrucomicrobiaceae > Neoluteolibacter > Neoluteolibacter soli. The sequence continues at coordinate 179,199 of NZ_JBBUKT010000005.1, forward strand.
GACTTCCGCGGGGACGGTGCTGACGCGGGCGAGGACGCGGCAATCGGCAGCGGGGATCTCGTGGAGATCGAGGGGGATGGCGGGCATGGTCTGCGACATGTCCTTGCAGTCGCAATTGAGCGGGAGGCTTTTCTCGGCGGTCATGCGCTTCATGCGTTCGTCGAGGGCGGCGCGGAGGGAGTCGGCGGTGACCTGGAAGGCGCCGGCGCCGCCATTGTCGCTGGCGCCGTGGTGATTGAAGCAATCTAACAGGCCCTCGGTGAAGAAGGTGTGCATGCCGGTGCGTCCGAGTGCGGGCTGGCCCTTTGCGAGGGCGGCGCGGTAGAGCGGGACGTGGCGGGGATGGAGGGATGGCTGGGGGCTGAGGAAGGGGGCGCAGAAGTCTTCGCCGGCCTCCTCCTGTGACTGGAGCTGTGCGCCGAGGTGGGAGCGGCAGGCATCGACGAAGAACATCTGGATGCCGGCGCGGCAGGAGCCCATGCGGGTGATGAGGGTATTCAGCTTGATGAGGTTTTCGCCGGGGGCATTCGCATCGCTGAAGGCATCCGATGGGAGGAGGTAGTGATCGGTGCCCTCCATGCCGTGGCCGACGAAGAAGAGCATGGCGCGATTTTCCTGATGGCCGTGGGCGCGGGTGCGCCACTCGTGGGCGGCGGTGCGGATATTCCTGAAGGTGGCCTCGGGGACGGCGGTGGTGGTGCCATCGCTGCGGGTGAACTGGCCGGGCGAGAGCAGGATATCGAGCGACGCGAGCGGGAAGCGGGCCGAGCTGAAGCCCTTGTTCCCGCTCGCGCCGTCGATAAACCAATTCGCGAGCCTCTCGATGGAGGGGACGGAGGTGCTGAGGCGCTTGAGGCCGGGGGCGTGTCTATCGCCATTTCCACCACCACCGGTGCCGTCTTCGGCGGGGAGTTCCGTGTAGTGATTCACGCCGATGAGGAGCACGTGTGTGCCGCCGCCGGCGGGAGGTGCTGCTGCCTGGAAGAAGGGTGGCATGCGCGGGTGGAGTGGTGGAGATCGAGGCCGTGGATGCGGCTTATTCAGCGGATGTTAGACTCACTCAAGGAGTGTTAGATTCACTCATGGAGTGACGCCCTCGACGTGGAGCTCGACGGCGAAATTTGCGGCGACGATGGCGAAGCCTTCACTGGTGGGGTGGATCTCATCATCCCAGGAGCCATCGGGCACATTGGTCTTGCGGCCGATGTAGAAGACGCGGCCGGCATTGGCGGCGGCGAGTTGTTCGAGGCGCTTGGTGAAGCGAGTGACGACTTCCTTGATGATGGCGCGCTGGTCGCTCTTTTCGGTGATGCCTGCCTTGATCATGGCGACGCCGAGCCAGGGGCCCTTTGGCCGGGGGATGGCGAAGTCGTAGCTGTGGACGAAGACCTTGACGCCGGGGAAGTCGTTTTCGACCTGGAGGATGATGGTATTGTAGTGCTTGAGGACGCGATTGAGGGCGTCATCGAAGGCGGAGTTCAGGTAGTCGCCGGGAGGCGTGCCGGCGGGGAGGCCGGTATTGAGATAGTCGCCGAAGTGATCGCCCATGAGGTCATTGCCGCCGCCGCTGACGAGGAGGGTGCGGGAGTTTTCGGCCCTGAGGGCGGTGGCCCATTTGCCGGACTGGACGACTTCGCTGAGCTCGGCGCCGGCGGCATCGAGGCTGAGGATGGCGTAACCGTGATTGTCGCCGAGGTGATTGATGACATCGCGCAGGAGGGGATGGCTGAACCATGAGTCGCCGGCGGAGACGATGGGCTTGAGGGCGGGGTTGTTCTTGATCTTGCGGCGGTAGGCGCGCTGGCGATTGCTATGGGTGAAGAAGTTCGCGATATCGAGGCCGAGGCCGAGCTGGACGGGTTGTCCGGGGTCGGGCTTGATGATGACGCCGGGCTTGGGCGTGAACTTGGGGGAGTAGGGATTGGTCTGGTCGATATCGAAGTATTCGAAGAGTGCTTCGCCATTGGTGGCTTCGAGTTCGGCGAGGATTTCCTGGTTGGTGAATTCGGGCATGGAGGTGGGTGGTTGGGGAGGGAGGTGTTAGGTGGGGAGTGACGGGTGATCGGTGAGGGAAGCGCCGAGTGATCGGTGATCAGTGATCAGTGGAAAGGCATCGGGGTTGGGAAGGATTTACCGCAGAGACGCGGAGGTCGCGGAGGGACGCAGAGAGGAGACGCAGGGTGATCTTTCTTTGCCGAGGCTATGGAGGATGGGCGGGTGAAAGACACGAGGGTGACCGCGGATGAGAGGATGGTGGTTTTATCTAACCGCGGATTTCACGGATGGCGCGGATGAAGAGAGGGGAAGGTGTTAACCGCGGATGGGCGCGGATGAAGAAGGGCGGTGATGGCGGGGCCGCGGTGATGGCGGTCCCGGTGGATGATGTTTCCGGATCTCATGGGGAGGGATTTCCGTATCTATGGAGGATCATGAGTGCGGGGGAAATGAGGGCAAGATGGAAGTGAGTGGCGGGTATGGGAGATGCTCCCATGCGGGTGGTGGAGTTTTGGTGATGATGTGGGTAGGTGGGTGCGGTGGAGGTGTGGTGTATGTTATGGGGTGGTATGGTGAAGGGTTGGGTGGGGGTGTGAGGGGACGTTCCGGTTTAGCGGAAGTCACAGCTGGGCCATCCCGGGAAGCATTGAAGGGGGATGAGGATTGTCCGTGCCCTTCCGCAACGCCGTTGGCGTAGGGACTCGGGTATGGACTGACCCGGGGTAGCCTCCTGCGTCGGCAACCCCGGGCTTTGTTGCGGAGTCCCGTTGGGACAAAGAGTTCCCGGTTTGTGGATAAAGGTCGGCCCGCAAGGTGCGGGAAAATGAAGTGACGACCGCCGGGGACTGAAGGCCCGGGCTATAGAGGGAGCGTTCCGATTCGTTGGAAGTCTCCCGGGATGGATCGGGCCTTTGGCCCTCGAAGACCTTCGTATCCATCACCTAGGCCTGGCGGCCTAGGCTGGTATGGGGCGGGCCGTTGGCCCTGAAGGAGGGCGCAGGGGGATGGGAGCTGTTAGAGCGGGTTCGACAGCACTCGGAGAGTGTGGACCACGATGGGGGACTGATGCAGTCGCGCTGTTAGGGGAGGTGGACCTTATTAGGGGAGGTCTACGGAGTAGAGTTCGCGGCCGATGGTGCGGCGGTTGGCGGTGAAGTAGAGTTTGCTGCCGAGGACGCGGAGGGCCTGGGGGTTGGAGCTTTCGGGGCCGGGGTCGATGTCGGAGACGAGGACGGTGCCGGCTTCGGTGCCGTCGCTGCGCCAGAGTTCGGTGCCGTGTTCTTCATCGGTGGCGGTGAAGTAGACGAGATTGCCGGCGGCGACGAGGTGGGCGGGATTGGAGCTCTGGGCGCTGGTGCTGGCGGTGCCAGGGTAGATGTTCTTTACGAGGCGGGTGCCATTGGCGGTGCCGTCGGTGGCCCAGAGTTCGGCATCGCCGTCCTGGATGCCGCAGTAGAAGAACTGATTGCCGGCGACGACCTGGCGGTCGGAGTAGGTGATCCAGTAGTTGACGCGGCGGCCGATGACGTAGGGCGCGACGGGGGCGGTGCCGGTGGCATCGAGGCGCCAGAGGAAGGGGGCGGGCTGGATGCGGTCGCCCTGGAAGATGGCGGCGCCGCCGAGGTCGAAGGCGGGGCCCATGGAGCCGGCGTCGAAGTCGACGGCGGGGGTGACGGCGACGGTGCCGGCAGCGGTGCCATCGCTCTGCCAGAGGTACTGGAGGGTGCCGGTCTTGACGGTGAAGTGGAGCTTGCCAGCGACGACGGAGAGGTAGGCGGCGGCATCGGTGGACTGGCCGTACCAATCGCTCTTCAGGGCGACGGTGCCGGCGGCGGTGCCATCGCTGCGCCAGAGGGTGGGGCCGGTGAGGGCGTAGGCGACGTCGCCGAGGGCGACGAGTTCGCCGGGCTTCGGGCGCGGGGTGGTGCCGTCGGTGGAGGCGACCTTCGAGGTGCCGGCGGGGGTGCCGTTGGTTTTCCAGAGGCCGGTGGTGGCGGCTTCGTCGTTGTAGTTCACGGCGAAGTAGTAGTTGCTGCCGGCCTTGACGAAGTCGGCGGCGTAGCCACTGCCGGTGTCGGCGAGCTGGAGGGTGCCTTTCTTGGTGCCATCGGTGATCCAGACCTGGTGCTTGGCGCCGGGATTATCGACGGTGAAGAGGAGGCTGCTGCCGAGGTGGCCGCGGAAGGAGACGGAGCCCTGGATGCCGAGCTGGGTGGTGGGGACTTTCCAGATGGCCTTCGACTTGCTGCCGTCGGGATTCATCTGCCAGAGCTCGTGGGTGAGTCCGGTTTTGACGAAGGCGAGGAGGAGGCCATTCAGCATGTCGAAGGGTGCGCCTTCGGCCGGGTGGAGGGGGACGCCGGAGGAGTTCGACTTTTCGGACTTGGTGAGCTGGGTGGCGCCGCCATTCGAGCGGACCATGGAGAGGGCGATGGCGGACTGGACCTGGCCGGTGATGAAGAAGGCCGCGGTGTCGGTATTCGTGAGGAGGGGATCGAGGCCGTAGGGGTTATTGAAGGCGGGGGACTTGCCGACGACCTGGGTGGAGCCGCTGGTGCCGCGGGTGCGCCAGAGGTGCTCGAAGCCGTAGGGGTCGGTGAGGTCGAAGTAGAGGGAATCGCCGAATTCCCGCATATCCGTATAGACGGGCAGGCTGTCCGGCGGCGGGAAGGCGCGGAAGGGGAAGGTGCCGGCGGTGGTGCCATCGGTGCGCCAGAGCTCGTAGCCGATGTCATTGTGATAGGTGGAGAAGTAGATGGCGTCCTTCCACGAATTCAGCGCGAGGGTGATCTTGGACTCGGTGGTCTGGTCCGGCGACATCAGGGTGATGCGGCGGGTGCCGGCGGCAGTGCCATCGCTGGTCCAGAGGGTGCGATTTGACGAGCCATCGACGGCGATGAAGAAGGCGTCATCATGCAGTGCGATGACGAGCATCTGATTCCAGGTGGTGGCGTCGGGTGGTCCGACCTTCACGGGATCGCCACCGGCGATGGGGCAGACGAAGAGCTGGAGGCCGCCTGCGGAGAGCTGGCTGGTGATGAAGAGGCGATCTGCGGCGACGGTGATGGAGATGGGGGTGCCGGTGGTGAAGGTGGTGATCTTCGTGGTGCCGGCGACGGTGCCATTGCTGCGCCAGACTTCCTTGTCATTCGCGACGAAGTAGCACCATGAGTCGCCAGTGGCGGTGGCGTAGGCGGAGGGATCGGAGATGGGGGTGTGGTGATCGCTGGCGAGGGGATTCAGGGAGCGGGTGCCGGCGACGGTGCCATCGCTGAAGAAGAGCTCGTGGGAGTCATCGGTGCGGGAGGAGTTGATTTCCTCGAAGAAGAAGCCGGCGGGGGTGCCGACGAGGAGATTGGTGGAGGACTGGTAGCCGGGGAGGGAATTTTCCAACAGGCGGGTGGTGCCGGCCTCGGTGCCATCGGTGATCCAGATCTGGTCGCCGGTGGAGACGCGATTGACGAGGAGGGCGGTCTTCTTGGTGGTGCCGGTGCCGAAGGAGGTGGGCTGCTGCGGGGAGGAGCTGCCGGGGCCGGGGATGAGGTCCTTGAGGAGGCGGGTGCCCTTGGCCTTGCCATCGGTGACCCAGAGCTCGGTGCCATTGGCGAAGGTCTGCATGGGGAAGACGACGCGCTGGCTGCCGGTGGCGCTGGCCCAGGTGATGTTGGGATTGTAGGCGGTATTCGGCGAGAGGGTGTTGGCGTCCTTGATGAGGCGGGCGGTCTGCAATTGCGCGCGGGCCTGATCGGGTGTGGCGGTGATGGCGAGCGCGAGCGCGGAGGTGAGCAGGGCGGACCGATGGAGGTAGGAAAGCGGAAGTCGTGAGCGCATCATCGAGTGGAGCGTGAAGGGGGTGGATGAAAGAGGTGGCTGTCCCTGGGGTCGAAGGTGTTGCTTTTTCGAGGGGCCTGTTGCGGGGACAGCTAGAGGGATCTGGCGGGATGGCAAGCACGCTCGTGCGACAGGAGCGGATGACGCGAAGATGGTGGGGAAATGCGCGGTGGGGTGAAACCGGGCGGGGTTTTCGGGCGGATATGGGGGAGGCGAGCTGATGGATCGTGCGGTTTGCAGGAAAGGCGGGGGAGGGCCGAGTGATCGGTGATCGGTGGAAAGGCATCGGTCTGGTGGAGGGAGCGAACCGCGGAGGTTGCGGCTTGCAAGCAGCGGGTCGACGCGCTGGCGGCTACGGCGGCGAAGTAAGATGGTGGACGGCGGCCCGAATCTTGGTCGGGGCGACTGAGTCGTCCCGGCGGGGTTCGGGCTGCGTGATGGAGTGGGGCTCGTGTCGACGGAACGTCGACACCCCTTATGGTGGATGTGAAGCGGGAGTCGGACGATGCGGCTGGTGGACGCTGGTTGGCGAGGGTCGTGGACGCGGTGCTACAGGGTGATGGAGGGACGACTGCGTCGTTGTGTCGACGTAACCCATCCTCCGCTTGACATGCATAGAGGTGCAATGTATAGAGATTCTATGCTAACCAAAGAGCTGGTTGCCGCTTCCTCCGAGCCGATGGTTCTTTGCCTTCTGGAAAAGGGCGAAAGCTATGGCTACGCACTGATCCAGGAAATCCGGCGGTTGTCCGGCGAGCGCATCGAGTGGACGGATGGGATGCTCTACCCGGTGCTGCACCGGATGGAGGCGCGGGGTCTGATCAAGGCGCGCTGGGCCAAAAGTGAGACTGGCCGAAAACGGAAGTACTACCGGCTTCTGGAAGAGGGCAGGACCGCCATGGCCGGGCATCACGAACAGTGGTCGCTGGTCGCCGGTGTCCTGGCTGCCTTGAGAAAGGAGGCGCATGTTTGATCTGAAGTCAGCGCTGAAAGTCTGGCGACGCGATCTGCGCGCGGCAGGCCTCAAGGAAAACGCGTTGTTAGGCGAGCTGGAGTGCCATCTGATAGACGCGATGGAAGAGCTGGTCGCCGGGGGCATGACGGCAGAGGAAGCATTCCTTTCCGCCTCCCGGAGCATTGGCACAGTCCAAGTGTTAGGGGCCGAATTTGGAAAGATCGAGTGGGTCCATGATGAGCGGAAACGCCGCGAGGCGAAGATCTGTTTTCTGACGCTTCTGGCTTTATTCACGCTCGGGATGAGTGTGGCGATGCTGGTTGCTCCGGAGATTTCGGATGGCCAGCGGGCTTCCGGGATGATGGCCATCATGAGCCTGCCGGGTCTTGTTTTCGCGGGGCGGGCTTTGTTTGCGGCGATGCCTGTGCGCCGTTTCAAAACCGCGATCCTAAGCGGGGCCGGGATGCTGGCGCTCGCGTGGAGTTGTCACGAGGCATGGCTGCTGAGGGCGGACGAGATCTTGTTTGGAGAATCCATGGCAGTGCTGTTGTGGGCGGTCTGCCCGGCCTGGGGGTTGATGGCCGGTGTTCACTGGGGAATTCAAGCCGCCGTGCAGAAGCACGCGGGGAATGCGGCGAATCCCGTCCTTCACTGAGATGATCAACATCAAGCGTCCGCCATTCGCACTGCTGGTTCTTCTCGGTCTTGCTACGGTATCCATCGTAGTTGCCGCAGGGGATCCGCCGGGCAGTGAAGCCCTGCAAAAAGTCCTGGATGAACGCCTCAGTACCGATGGGGCGGGTGGCGCGATGCTGGTGGCGCGGGAGGGGAAGATCCTGTTTTCCCGCGGCTACGGTCTCGCGGATCGGGAGGGAAAGGCGGCGGCTACTCCGGATACCCGCTTTCGCATCGGGTCAGTGACCAAGCAATTCACGGCGGCTGCGATTCTCCATCTCGCGGAGCAGGGATGTCTCTCGATCGAAGATCCGCTCTCGAAGTATTTTCCAAGCTACCCGGGTGGCGAGAAGATCACGCTGCGCCAGCTGCTCAACCATACCTCGGGACTTCACAGCTATACGGAGCAGGAGGGCTTTGCAGAGAAAGTCGGCAAGCCGATCAAGCCGGCCGACCTGATCGCGTGGTTTCAGAATGCGCCGCCGGATTTCCCGCCGGGAGAACAGTTCCGCTACTCTAACAGCGGCTACTTCTTGCTCGGCGAGATCGTGGCAAAAGTTTCCGGCCAGTCCTTCGGTGACTATCTGGATCACACGTTCTTCGGCCCGCTGGGGATGCACGATACCGGCCTGTGGCTGAACGCGACTCCGCCGGCGAATGCAGCGAAGGGCTACAGCTTCGACGGAAAGGAATTCAAGCCGGCACCCGAGTGGGACATGAGCTGGGCAGGGGGCGCGGGCGAACTTTATTCGACGACGTCCGATCTGTGGCGATGGACCGAAGCGCTCCAGGGGGGCAAGGTGCTGGATGCCGGAAGCCTGAAGGCCGCGCGGAGTGAGTTCACCGTGCCGAAGAAAGAGACGCAGGTGCTTCGCTACGGGATGGGTCTTTTTCATACCGAGATCGAATGGATGCCAGCGATCGGGCATACCGGCGGGCTACCGGGTTATCTCAGTTCGGTGATGTGGCTGCCGGATTCGCAGGTGACCCTGGTGGTTCTGAGCAATGCGATGCCGCCGCGGCCGGGTTCGAGTCCGGATGAGCTTCTGGCGCTTGCGGCGCGGAGTTTTCTCCAGGGTGAGATCGCGGCTCACGCTCCCAAGGTGGACGCGGCGATCCTTCCCGCGATCTATCCGAGTTACGCGGGCCGCTATCAGTATCCCGGCGGAGTTCAGAACATCACCGTGGAGCAGGGGAAGATCTTCGCGCAGCTAGGGGAGCAGCCGCGTTTTGAAATCCTGCCATGCGGGCCTGACGCGTTCTTCTATCCGTCTGTGGCGGCGCGGATTGTTTTCGAGCATGATCCGAAAACCCATGCGGTGATCTCGCTGGCTCACACGCAGAACGGCGTCACCTTCAAAGCGCCGAAGCTGGGCGACGAGCCGGCGTCGGTGACGCTGGGCAATGAGGTGCTGGATGCTTTCACCGGGAAATACCAATACGGCCCGCAGGCGGTGCTGACGGTGACGCGGCGGGAAAACCAGCTCTATGCCAAGCTAACCGGGCAGCCGGAATTCCCGATTTTCCCGAAGTCGGATCATGAGTTCTTCTGGAAGGCGGTGCCTGCCAGCGTGGAGTTCGTTCGGGGAGGAGATGGTGCGGTGGAGAAGGCGATCCACCATCAGGGCGGGGCGACGTTGAATGCGCCCAGGCAGAAGTGAGTGTGGACCACGATGGGGGCGATGCGGGAGTCGCACGATGCGGATGGTGGGCGCTGGTTGGCGAGGGTCGTGGACGCGGTGCTACATTTGATGGGGGGACGACTGCATGGTCGTGTCGACGGAACGTCGACACCCCTTAGGGTTGGGACGCTGGCGCGTCTCAATCTTGCGGGAGGTCAATGGAGAAGAGTTCCCAGTCGACGTCATTGCGATGGGCGGTGAAGTAGAGCTTGCCGTCCATGACCTTGAGGGCGGTGGGTGTGCTGCTTTCTTCGCCGGGCTCGATGTCGGCGACGAGGACGGTGCCGGCTTCGGTGCCGTCGCTGCGCCAGAGTTCGTTGCCGTGGGCGAGATCGTAGGCGGTGAAGTAGATCTGGTTGCCGACGACGAGGATGTTATCGGGGGAGGAGCCGAGGATGCCGGGCCCGATGTCCTTCACCTTTCGCGTGCCAGCGGAGGTGCCGTTGGTGACCCATAGCTCGGCATTGCCGAAGTTAGGAAGTCCATCGTCCTCCTCGGGGCAATAGAAGAGCTGGGAACCGACCGGGAAGGCACCGCTGCTGGCACTAAAGCCGATGGTCTGCCCGATCATGTCGTCGCGGACGGGGCGGGTGCCGGTGGCATCGTGGCACCACCAGCGGACGCCGATGTTTTCGGGTTCGTCCGGTTGGCGGGCGCGGAAGAGGGCCTTGTCGCCGAGATCGAACGCCTTCGAGACCATGTTCGTTTCGAAGATGGCGGAAGGGGAGACGGGGATGGTGCCTTCGGTGGTGCCGTCGCTTTGCCACAGCTGGACGTCGTCGCCATGTCTCGCGAAGAGGAGCAGCTGACCACCGGCCACGGAGAGGTGCGAGGCGGTGGGCCAGAAGGGATTGTTCCATGAACCCTCCACCCACACGGTGCCTTCTTCAGTGCCATCGCTGCGCCAGAGGACGGTGTGGGCACGATCAGTGGAGAGGAAATAGAGGCTGCCCTGGAAGGTCACGAGCGTCCCGCCATCCGGGTCGGCATAGGAGACGCGGGAGGTGCCGGCCTTGGTTCCATCCGTCTTCCACAGGGATGACTCGGCCGAGTAGTACCAGGTGTCACCGAGCTTCACGAAGTCAGTCACGTAGCCATCATTGGATCCCGGGTGCGACGAATGATCGGCCAAGAGACGGGTGCCCTTCGCGGTGCCATCGGTGATCCATAGCTGGCTGGACTCGTAGATGAAGAGAGCTCCGTGGGGAGTGGTGCCGCAGAAGCCGGCTTCCCAATCGGGATGTTCCGGTCTCTTCGGCCTCCAGATGGCGCGGGTGCGGCTGCCATCGGGGGCAATGGACCAGAGCTCGCGGCGATCTCCGGTCCAGACGAAGGAGACGATGTTCCCGCCAGCCATTTCATAGGAGTCGGGCTCGTAGTGGTCCTCGATGCCGAGGGCGGTGGATTTCTCGGGCTGGGTGAGAGGCACGGGCTTGGGCTTCTTGCCGGTGATGGCGAAGAGGGTTTCATCCGGCGTATTGTCCCCGCTGGTGAAGAAGAAGCCGGAGTCGGTACCGGTGAGAGTGTAGCCCCCGCTTGCGGCCGGGCCTTTCACGCGGCGGGTGCTGGCGGGATCGCCCTGGGTGCGCCAGAGGACGGACTTGTAGGAGGCATGGACATCCACTTCGTGGAAGTAGAGGTAGTCCCCGGTGCCCCACATGTAGGGGGATGGGTAGTATGACGGCGCGGAGGACGAGAGCCGTGTGGTGCCGGCGGCGGTGCCATCGGTGCGCCAGAGTTCATTGATATTCTGATCTGTGCGGGAGCGGAAATAGAGGGCGTCTTTCCAAAGCGTGAAGGATGCGCCCACGACTGACTCGGTGCCGTGGTCATCTAACAGGGCGATCTGACGGGTGCCGGCGGCGGTGCCGTCGGAGGCCCAGAGTTCGCTGCTGTTCTGGCGGAGGAAGAACAGTTCATCGCCGAGTGCGATGGCGTGCTCGAGCCAGTCCGATGCGGGATGCTGGGGTGAATCGATGCGGGTGAGATCGCCTCCATTCGCCGGGCCGGACCAGAGTTCATGAGTGCCGGAGGCGGGTGCGATATCCACGAAGAGGTGAGTGCCGGCGAGTGCGAGATGGGCGGGCGTGCCGGTGGTGATGGTGAGCACTTTCGCGGTGCCTGCCACGGTGCCATCGCTGCGCCAGACTTCATTTCCACTCGCGATGAAGTAGCACCATGGGCCGGTGGTGGCGTAGGCGGTGGGTTGCGCGAAGCGGTCGTTGCCGTCGCCATTGATGGGATTCAGCGTCCACGTGCCGGCTGCGGTGCCATCGGTGAAGAGAAGTTCGCGGGTGGCGTTTCCATCGACTTCGGTCTGCTCGAAGAAGACGCCGGTGGTGGTGCCGGCCTTCAGTTGAAGTTGGGCGCGCATGGGTGGTGCCGGGACCACGTATGCCTGCACGGTGCCGGCCTCGGTGCCGTCGGTGACCCAGATCTTGTCACCGGTAGCCCAGCTATCGCGATGGAAGGCGACCTTGGTGCCATCGGCGAAGGGGAGAGGCTGATTGGGATGAGATCCTCCCGGTCCGGGCACCACGTCCTTGAGAAGGTGGGTGCCGGCGGGTGTGCCATCGCTGATCCATGGCTCGGAGCCGTAGGCGAAGGTGCTCTGCACGAACAGGGCGCGATTGCCCAGTGGCACGGCCCAGTCGATGGAGGCGGAGTAGTCGCCGGGTGCGCGGTTGAGGTCCTTGACCAGCTTTGCAGTTTGCTCCTGGGCGGGTGCGGGGGTGCCGGTGAACGTGAATGCGGCCGCGAGGACGGTGAGGAGGAGCGAGGACGCGCGTGAGGAGCGGGGCGCAGGGATCATGAGAAGAGAAGCTGGGGGGAAGGAGATGAGAGGCGAGATAACTCGTGGGGATGCGGGGGGAAGCGGAGGGAGTCTTGGGATGGGCGGGAGGGATGGCAAGCGCTTGCGCTTTGGTTAGGGGTGGGATTGATGGGGCGGCCGGATCCAATAATGGCTGTTCAACGGGGCCTGGGAGTCTAGTCTGCGCTTAGTTCCGAGCCTGGGGATTCTCATGATGTGAGGGTGCCGGTGGCGGATGGGTTCTGACATTTCTCCTGCTCTCTGCTTCCATGAATCTGGTTCGCTCTCGTGTGTCCCGCTCCGTGGCGGTGGGTTCGGTTTCCGTTTTGCTCTTCGGGTTTTCGGTGGCGATGGCGGTCACTCCGGCGACGATCTATCAGATCAAGTCGGGCGTGATTCCAGCGGGCGAGTCGGTATCGCTGAATGATGCGCTGGTGACGGCACGCTGCAATGAGGGGTGCTTCCTGCAGGTGAAGCCGGGCGATGTGGGGTACATGGGGACGGACTATTCGGGGATCTTCGTGGTGGGGAATTTCGCGGTGTCGGCGGGGCAGCGGATCCAGATCCCGGCGGCCACGATCGCATTGGCCGGCGGCGAGACGAGGCTGGTGGATGCGACGCCGGTGATCACCAGTGCGGTGAGCGAGGCGCTGCCTGCGCCGGTGGTGGTGACGGCGGCGGAGATCGCGACCGGGGGCACGCGGAGCTACACGCTGGAGGGCGTGGTGGTGCAGGTGAACCAGGTGACGGTGGCTTCGCTGGATCCTGCGGGAAATGAATTCCTGGTGGATGCGGGATTGCGGGTGGATGACTTGTTTTACCTGGCCAGTCCGTTTCCGTGGGAGGGGCAGACGTATGTGAGCATCGCGGGGGCGCTGGCGATGCGTGACGGGCTTGCGAAAGTGGAACCGCGCGCGGCTGCGGATCTCGTGACTTCCGCGGGATCGCCGCCGAATGCGACGCTGAAGAGCTACCAGCAGTGGGCGGCAGATGCCTTTCTAACAGATGAGAATGCGCTGGCCTGGGCAGAGCCCCGCCATGACGGGGTGGCGAACCTTTTGAAGTATGCCTTCAACCTGGATGGGACGATCCCGGATGTGCGGGTGGTGACGCCGGGCAGCGGGAGCCGGGGGCTGCCTGCGATCCGCCGGACGGGCAGTGGAGCGGGTGCGACGATGAGCGTGGAGTATGTGCGGCGGCGGAATTCCGGGCTGATCTACACGCCGCAGCATGGAGCGACGCCGGGTGCGTATGTTCCCTTCAGTGCTGCGGAATCGGTGACGGTGATCGATGGCACCTGGGAGAGGGTGGTGGTGGCGGAGCCTCTGGGGAGCACGCCGCCGGACCGGCTCTTCGCGTGTGTAAATGTGGAGCTGCCGGCGGGTCCGGATGCGGGGGGATTCGCGCTGACGCCGAACGTGGTGACGATTTTACCGGATGAGAGCACGGTGCTGACGGTCACGCTGGCGGCACCGGCGGTGGCGGACACGACGATCAGCCTGAGCACTTCCAATCCAGCGCTGGGGACAGTGTCTGGCAGCGTCGTGGTGCCGGCAGGGCAGTCTGCGGGGACGTTTCCCTTCACTGGCAATGGGGCCGCGGGTGAGGTGATGGTGACGGCGAGCCTGGGGGCATTTTCCCACCAGACGCTGCTGACGCTGGCGACTCCCCCAGTGGCCAATCACCTGGTGATCAATGAGGTGGACTACGACAATCCGGGGGCCGACGCGACGGAGTTCGTGGAGATTTACAATCCGACCGCGTCTTCCATCAGCCTGGCGAACCTGATGCTTGTATTCATCAACGGGGCGAACGGGAATGAATACTACCGGGCGAATCTGGCTGCGGCCGGGAGTATCCCGGCGAATGGCTATCTGGTGATCGCAGGCGGTGGCGTGACGGTGCCTGCTCCGGCGGTGCGCTACACGCCGCCGCTATGGCTGAGCCAGGACATGATCCAGAATGGAGCTCCGGACGGACTGCTGCTGCTGGATACTTCCACGCAGCAGGCGGTGGACTCGCTGTCCTATGAAGGCAGCGTCACGGCGGGGAGGGTGACGGGCGTGCCTGGCACGTTCAATCTGGTGGAGGGTTCGCCGCTGCCGGCGAGCGTGGCTGACGGCAATACCCCCGCGACGGGCAGCCTGGGCCGCGTGCCGAATGGGAGTGATACGGATAATGCTGCGGTGGATTGGAAGATTTACGCGACTTCGAGTCCGGGGACGGCGAATTGAGGGGGCTTTTGCTGTGAGATGGATTGGGGGTCTCACGATGCGGCTTGTGGCCGCTAGTCAGCGACGGTCATAGACCGACGCTGCATTGTTAGAGGGGACGACTGCGTCGTTGTGTCGACAGAATGTCGACACTCCTTAGTGCTCCGGTAGATCGATGGTGAAGATCTCGCGGCCGGTGTCCCAGCGCCAGGCGCTGAAGTAGAGTTGGCCGTTCATGAGCTTGAGGCCTTCGGGGTAGGAGTCGCCTGGGCCGATGTCGGTGACGAGGGCGGTGCCTTCGGGGGTGCCATCGCTGCGCCAGAGTTCCTGGAACTGGGTATCGTCGCGGGCGGAGAAGTAGGCGGTGTTTCCGACGGCGAGGAAGTTGCGGGGCTGAAGGGGGAAGATGGTGCCGGGGGTGCGGAGTTCGCGGGTGCCGGCTTCGGTGCCATCGGTGACCCAGAGGCTGGGGCCGTATTCGCCCTGGGCGGTGTAGAAGACCTGCGAGCCGGCGAGGGTGTGGAGGCGGTCCCACATGTAGAGATCGACGAAGTGATGGTCGGATGTGGGGAGGGGAATGGCGTGGGTGCCGGTGGAGTCGTGGCGCCACCATTGGTAGCGGGACTCGGGGTGGGGTTCTTCCTGGGAGGGTGGACCTTGTTGCGCGGGGAAGATGGCGACGCCATTGCCGAGGTCGATGGCTGGCTTGATCGTATCGCGCCGGAAGATGGCGGCGGGAGTGACGGCGACGGTGCCGTTCGCAGTGCCATCGCTCTGCCAGAGGCGCTGTGAATCCCCGAGTCTAACAGAGAAGAGCAGCTTGCCAGCTGCGGCGGAGAGGCCGACGGCTTTTTCGCCGGTCTCGCCGTGCCACGTGTCCTTCAGCTTGATGGTGCCGGCGGCAGTGCCATCGCTGCGCCAGAGGGCGGTCTTGCCGTTTTCGTTCTCCAACGGAGTGAGGAAGTAGACGTGATCCTGGAAGACGACGAGTTCGCCGGATGCGGGGCCGGGCGTGGTGCCATCGGCGGCGACGATGCGTGAGGTGCCTGCGGGCGTGCCATCCGTCTTCCAGAGCTGGGCGGTGTCGCCAACGAGTGTGGAGTAGAACCAGGTGCCGCCTGCCTGGACGAAGTCCTTGGGGTCGCCGGCATTCGGGAGCTCGCTGTGATCGACGAGGAGGCGGGTGCCGCGCGGTGTGCCATCGGTGACCCAGAGTTGTTGGAGCCTGGTATTACTATAGGCGACGTAGGTGAAGAGGGCGCGGCGGCCGTCCGCGGTGAGTCCGCGGAAGAGGAGCGAGCTGCTGTCGTAGAGGTATTCCTTCGCCTTCCAGATGGAGCGCGGGCGGCTGCCATCGGGATTCATGCGCCAGAGCTCGTAGCCGTTTCCGGTATTGAGGAAGGCGAGGAGGCTGCCGTCTAACATTTCATACGGCTGCCGGTCGGGGCGTGGGGAGGCGAGTTCGGTGATGACGATGCCGTCCGCGCCGATCTTCTCGGGCTTGGTGAGCTGGATGGCGCGGGATGACTTGCCGCGCTGGAACCAGAGTGCGGTGCTGAAGTCGCCTTCCTTGCCATTGGCGAGGAAGAAGGTGCCTTTCTCCGTCCTGGTGACGGTGCCGGTGCGGGCACGGAGGTAGTGTCTGGCTGGGATGCCCTTCGCGGGGCGGGTGCTGGCGGGGTCGCCCTTGGTGCGCCAGAGCTCCAAGTCGGCGTTTTCGTTGTAGGTGGAGAAGTAGAGGAAGTCTTCTTCATCCCGCCATGCTTCATCAGGGAAGAGGCCGCCGAAGTAGGGGCCGGTGGGCAGTCGCGTGGTTCCCGATGCGGTGCCGTCGGTGCGGAAGAGTTCCTGGACGTAGGTGAAGTTGGAGTAGTCGAAGAACTCGGCGGTGAAGTAGAGGGAGCCGTGCCAGCGGGCGAACTCGATTTTGTTCACCAGGGTGCCTTCCTTGGGTGGGATCGGGATCTCACGGGTGCCGGCTGCGGTGCCATCGGTGACCCAGAGGTGGTGGTCGCTGTCATCATCGGTCTCGCTGAAGTAGAGGAGGCCATTCAACTCCGTGAAGTCGGAGAGATAAGAGCTGGACCAATCCATCTCCGGGGCGAGGCGGGTCATGGTGCCGCCTTCCATGGGGCAGACCCAGAGGTCGGCGGTGCCGGATGCGGAGTGATAGGAGGAGAGGAAGAGCTTGCCGGCGGCGACGGCGTGTGGGTCGATTTCGCTGCCTTCGGGGATGGGATCAAGGGGCAGCTTGGTGGTGCCGAGAAAGGTGCCATCGCTGCGCCAGAGTTCGTTGTTAGAGGCGGTGATGTAGGCCCATGGGCCGCTAGTGAAGGCGATGAAGGGATCGGAGAAACGCGGGGTGCCTCCTTCGACGGGGGGATTCAGCGAGTGGGTGCCGACAGTGGTGCCATCGCTGAAGAAGAGTTCCTGGGTATGAGGGTCACCGCCCGGGTCGAAGTCGTGGAAGAAGAAGCCGTTCGGTGTGCCGGCGAGGAGGTTGACGGCGCGGGAGGGGCCGCGGGTTTTCGCGTCGTAGACGAGGGTGGTGCCGGCGGCGGTGGCATCGGTGATCCAGATTTCATGGGCGTAGCTGTTGCCGCCGGCCTGGAGGGCGAGCCTGGTGGCGGGGCCTTCGCCGAAGAGGGTGGGATTACCGGCCGTCCATCCTGCGAGACCGGGGACCATGTCCTTCATGAGGCGTGTGCCGGCGGGGGTGCCATTGCTGGTCCAGAGCTCGTAGCCATGGGTGGGGGAGTCCATGGCGAAGATGACGCCCTGACCGAGCGGTTGGATCCACTGGATGGCGGAGCCGTAGCCGCCGGCCTCGTGGTTGGCGTCGATGACGAGGCGGGCGGTTTGCTCGGGCTTTTGCGCCTCTGCGGGCGCGGCGAGGGAGGTGAAGAGGAGCGAGGCGAGAAGCGCGGGGAGGGTGAGGGCGGGGCGTTTGAAGAGGGATGTCATGGGTGGCGCGGATCTCGTTCTCTCGTGGGGGGCTGATCCGGGCGGCACGGGTTGTGATGAGATAACTCGTGCGAGAGGCCCGGGGGAGCTTGGGGAGTGGAAGTTGAATCGGGAGTGGTGGCAAGCGCGGGTGTGTGAAAGAGCGGTGAATGGGGTGGGGTGAGATTGAATCGAAGCGGTGGTTTGTGGTGGATAGCGAGGAGGCGGGAGGACGCGGTGCTTTCGCTACGTTGTTATGGAGACGACTGCGTCGTCGCGTCGACGGAACGTCGACACCCCTTAAGGGGCGGGACGGCGATGGCCCTTAGGGCTGGGGCAGGTCGATGACGAAGAGCTCGTAGCCGATGTCTTCGCGGCGGGCGCCGAAGTAGAGTTTGCCGTCCATGGCCTTGAGGCCGAAGGGGGAGGAGTCGGCGGGGCCGGGGTCGATGTCGGCGACGAGGACGGTGCCGGTTTCGGTGCCGTCGCTGCGCCAGAGTTCGCGGCCGTAGGCGGGCTGGTAGACGGTGAAGTAGAGGAGGTTTCCGACGGCGAGCAGGTTTTCCGGGAGGTATCCGGAGGTGCCGAAGCTTTTGACGAGGCGGGTGCCGTCTGAGGTGCCGTCGGTGAGCCAGAGCTGGTATTCGTAGTTATCGCCGTCCCCGGCGGTGGCGGAGTAGAAGAGGCGGTTGCCGACGATGGCGTGGTTCTGCCAACCACTGTCCCACTGGGCAACCCTGGGGCCGGTGTGGGGGTCGCGGACGGGGCGGGTGCCGGTGATGGCATCGTGGCGCCACCACTGGGTTTCCTGGTAATCGCGGGTGCCTTGGAAGATGGCGACGCCGCCGAGGTCGAGCGGTGGCTGGGTGCTGTAGGAGGCGAAGTACTGGAGGGGTAGTACTTGGACGGTGCCCTGAGCGGTGCCGTCGCTTTGCCAGAAATAGTGGTTGTTGCTCCAATCGGCGAAGAAGAGCAGGCGATCCCCGACGGCGGAGAGGTCCTTGGCATTCTGCAGCCCTGAGGGATCGGTGACGGGGACGGTGCCCGCGGCGGTGCCATCGCTGCGCCAGATGGAGGTGGCATTGTCCTCGCCGGTGGAGAGGAAGTGGAGCTGGCCGTGGAACTCGACGAGCTCGCCGGTGTCCGGAGTGGCGAAGTTGCCATCGGCGGTGACGATGCGGGAGGTGCCTGCGGGGGTGCCGTCGGTTTTCCAGAGGGCGGCGGGTTCGCCGTAGGTTTCACTGCTGAAGGTGAAGTACCAGATGCCGCCGGCTTTGACGAAGTCGGCGGGGTAGTTGTTGCCTGAGCCGACGAGGGCCTCGGCGAGGAGGCGGGTGCCTTGCCTGGTGCCATCGGTGGCCCAGACCTGGCTGCGGTCCGCGCCGGAGAAGGTGAAGACGGCGGTATCCCCGATAATGGCGCGGAAGCCGAACTCGCTATTGTTGTACGGTGCGAGCGGTGCCTCCGGTTTCCAGAGAGAGCGGGCGCGGGTGCCATCGGGATTCATGCGCCAGAGCTCGTAGTGGCGGCCGGTATTGACGAAGGCGAGCAGGCTGCCGTCTAACATCTCGTAGGGCTGTGAGCCGAAGGGCGATCTAACAAAATTCGAGCCGACCACTTTTTCCGGGCGGGTGAGGCGGACGGCGCCGGACTTGCCGCGGGTGCGCCAGAGTGCTTCATCGTCCGAGCCCTGTTGGGTGATGACGAAGAGGCCGTTCTTGCCGACGGCGAGGATGGGAGCGGGGCCGCTGTAGCGCTCTTCCGGATTGAACCGGGGCAGCTTTGGCACGGGGACGGTGCTGGCGGTGTCGCCGCGGGTGCGCCATACTTCCCAGCCGACATCGGGGCTCTGGACCTGGAGGTAGAGGTGGGTGCCATCGTGGTGGGCATGATGGGGCTCCCACTGGGACGGGCTTCTATAGTAGTAGCCGGGCGGGAAGGTGATGACGTGGCTGGTGCCGGCGAGGGTGCCATCGGTTTTCCAGAGCTCGCTTCTATCATCGCGCCATGTGGCGACATAGACGGCGCCATTCCATGGGGTGAGATCGCCGGTCAGCTGTGGCTCGCTGCCCTGATCCTGGAGCGGGAGGCGGCGGGTGCCCTCCGGGGTGCCATTGCTGGTCCATAGGCCGGGGCCGCTCCAGACGGGCGCGACGTGGAAGATGATGCGGTCTCCCAAGGGGACGATGTTCCAGAAGTCCTGATACTTGTCCCACTCCGCGGCGAGGAGTGTGAGCGGGCCGCCATCCATGGGGCAGCACCAGAGCTCGTGGGCGCCGGATTCGACGGTGATCGCGACGAAGAGGCGGCCGCCAGCGATGGCGGTGTGAGTGGGTGTGCCCTGGGTGATGGTGATGACGTTGGTAGTGCCGGCGGGGGTGCCATCGCTGCGCCAGATCTCGTTCTTGTTCGCGATGAAGTAGTACCACTGGCCGCTTGTTAGATAGCCGGAGGGTGAGGTGAAGCGGGTGCGGGTTTCTCCTTCGAGGGGGTTGAGCGACCAGGTGCCGGCGGGGGTGCCATCGGTGAAGTGAAGCTCGTAGCGATCTTCATAGCTGGTACCGCCGCTTTCGAAGAAGACGCCGGTGGGGGTGCCTTTGACGGCGCGCGTGCGGTGGTCAAATCCCGAGCCGGAGGTTTCGAAGATGGGGAGGGTGCCTTGGCTGGTGCCATCGGTGACCCAGAGCC
Source organism: Luteolibacter sp. Y139 (assembly GCF_038066715.1). Classification (NCBI taxonomy): domain Bacteria; kingdom Pseudomonadati; phylum Verrucomicrobiota; class Verrucomicrobiia; order Verrucomicrobiales; family Verrucomicrobiaceae; genus Neoluteolibacter; species Neoluteolibacter soli. The sequence goes on from NZ_JBBUKT010000005.1 coordinate 198,993, forward strand.
GGGTGGCGAAGGTGTCGGTATTGGAGGTGAAGGCGATCCTTGCGCCTTCGCTTGAACCGAAGGCGACGGGGTAGTCGGGAAAGGAGCTGTCGGGGCCGGGGAGGATGTCCTTGAGGAGCCTGGTGCCGGTGGGTGTGCCATTGCTGGTCCAGAGCTCGAGGCCGTGGTCGACGGAGAATTTCGCGAGGACGACGCTTTTCTGGAGGGGCATGACCCAGGAGATGGGCGGGCCGAGATCGTCCATGCCGCGGTTGATGTCGCGGATGAGGCGGGCGGTTTGTTCGGGCTCCTGCTCTTGGGCTTGCGCGAGTGTGGGTGCGGCGAGAGAGATGAAGGCGAGCGAGGCGAGAAGCGCGGGGAGGGTGAGGGCGGGGCGTTTGAAGAGGGATGTCATGGGTGGCGCGGATCTCGATCGCTCGGGTGTGGGGGCGCTGATCCGGACGGCACGGGTTGAGATGAGTTAACTCGTGCGATGGCCCGGGGGAGCGTAGGGAGTGGTAGTGGGATCGGGGGTGAAGGCAAGCGTGGGGGTGTGAAAGATGGGTGAATGGGGGTGGGGTGAGGGTGAATCGAGGCGGCGATTTGTTGCGGGACGCGAGAAGCCGGAAGGACGCAGTCCTTCCGCTACGTTTGGTGGAGACGGATTGGGGGTCGCACGATGCGGCTTGTGGCCGCTCGTTGGCGACGGTCATGGACGCGCCGCTACACGTTTATGTAGGCGACTGCGTCGTCGCGTCGACGGAACGTCGACACCCCTTAGTGTTGGGGGAGGTCGACACCCCTTAGTGTTGGGGGAGGTCGATGGAGAAGAGCTCGCGGCCGACGTCGCGGCGGGTGGCGGTGAAGTAGAGCTTGGTGCCGATGACCTTGAGGCCGGCGGGATGGGAGCTGGTGGAGCCGGGGGCGATGTCTGCCATGAGGAGGGTGCCGTTTGCGGTGCCATCGCTGCGCCAGAGTTCGGTGCCGTGTTCTTCATCGTAGGCGGTGAAGTAGACATCGTAGCCGTAGGCGGTGAAGTTGTCGGGATAGGAGCTGAGGAGGTTATCGGCGGCGCGCAGGGTATCATTGCCGGCGCAGATGTCCTTCACGCGGCGGGTATTGGCGGCGGTGCCGTCGGTGGCCCAGAGTTCGGCATCGTTGTCCTGGATGCCGCAGTAGAAGAGCTGGGTGCCGGAGACGACGCGGCGTTGCGAGTAGGGCGCCCAGGGGAAGACGCTGCGGCCGGCGACGATGGGCTTGACCGGGATGATGGAGGAGTCGTCGCGACGCCAGAGATTCGATGGGTAGTTGGCTTCAAAGATGGCGAGGCCATTGAGATCGAGGGCGGGGGCGACGAGGTCGGTATCGCTGCTGCCGCCGAGTCCGACGGTGGGGCTGACGGGGACGGTGCCGATGGCGGTGCCATTGCTTTCCCAAAGGAACTGGGTGGGTCCGATGCGGGCATTGAAGAGGAGCTTGTGATCCACGACGGAGAGGCCTTGCGCGCCATCGTTGGAGCCGACGTACCAGTCATTCTTCAGGAGCACGGTGCCGACGGCGGTGCCATCGGTGCGCCAGAGGCCGGTCTTGCCATCGGCGGGGGTGCTGAGGAAGTAGACGATGCCGTTGAGGCTGACCATTTCCTGGGGATCCGGGTAGGGCGAGCTGCCACCGGTGGTGACGACCTTGACGGTGCCGGTCCTGGTGCCATCGGTCATCCACAAGGTGCCGACGGTGGTGACGCCGGCATCGATGACGGAGTAGAGGGTGAGATCGCCGGCTTTCGCGAAGTCGAGGGGGATGCCCTTGCCTTCGCCGGTGGAATGATCGTGGAGGAGCTTGGTGCCGGGCTTGGTGCCATCGGTGATCCAGAGCTCGCTGGCTTCGCGGGTGCCGCCATCGACGGTGAAGAGGGCGCCGGTGCCGGCGGTGTTGACGGCGATGCCGCGGAAGCCGACCTGAGGGGATTCGGCGTAGTTCTTGAGCGGGCGCTTCCAGATCGACTTCGACTTGCTGCCATCCGGATTCATGCGCCAGAGCTCGAGGCCATCGCCGAGGTCGACAAAATCTAACAGGACGCCGTTCAGATCCTCATACGTCAGTGCATCCGGATGGTGGGCGGGGATGCTGGAGGCATTCGATGACTCGGGGCGGGTGAGGAGGAGGGTGCCGCCCTTGTCATTCTTCGCGCGGCAGAGGGCTTCCCGGGGTGTGCCCTGATTTGAGAGGAGGAAGACCGTGGAAGGCGTGGGCGCGATGGTGGGGCCGAGGGGGCCATTCTCAGAGAAACCGTAGGTGGGAAGGCCCTTCAGCTCGCGGGTGCTGGCGGCATCGCCGCGGGTGCGCCAGAGGTGATAGTCGCCGGCTTCATTGACCTGGAAGTAGAGGTCATTCGCGGAGGTCCACATGTCTTCGCCGAATGCATTCGACTTGAAGGTCTTGAACGCGACGGTGCCGGCAGCGGTGCCATCGGTGCGCCAGACGGCGCCGCCGATGCCGGACTGGCCGGTGTGGGTGGTGAAATAGATGGCGCCCTGCCATTCGGTGAGGGTGGCGTAGATGTCCAAGGCCACGGGTCCATTTGCCCCGGGCATGGTGACGGGGATCTGGTGGGTGCCGGCGGCGGTGCCATCGGTGGCCCAGAGACGCGGGCCGGTCTCGCTGAGCATGGCGAAGACCAGTTTATCACCGAGCGGGATGCGCTGCATGAAGTAGCGCCAGGTGGTGCCATCGGGTGGGCCGAGCTTGACCGGGGTGCCGCCTGCGGCGGGGCAGGTCCAGAGCTCGGTGAGGACGTTTGGCTGGACCTCGAGGAAGGCGTACAGATTCGCGCCGGCGACGGCGAGCCGCCCCGGTGGGGTGCCGGTGAAGGTGGTGATTTTCGTGGTGCCGGCGGTGGTGCCATCGCTGCGCCAGACTTCATTGTCATTTGCGATGAAGTAGCACCATGAGCCGCTGGTGATGTAGCCCTTGGGCTTGGCGAACTTGGTGCGAACGCCGCTGACGATGGGATTGAGCGAGCGGGTGCCGGCCAGCGTGCCATCGCTGAAGAAGAGCTCGAAGCTATCGGGCGAGCCGGTGTAGGTGTGCTCTTCAATGAAGACGCCATTGGTGGTGCCGGCGCGGAGATGGGTCTCGCCGGCCCAGCCGACGACGGTGCTTTCGCGGACCTGAGTGGTGCCGGCGGTGGTGCCATCGGTGATCCAGAGCTTGTCGCCGGTGGAGGTGCTGTTTGTTAGAAAGGCGATCCTGGTGCTGGCGCCGGTGCCGAAGGAGACGGGCTGCTCGGGAAAGGATCCGCTGGTGCCGATGACGATGTCTTTCAGGAGGTGGGTGCCGGCGGGTGTGCCATCGCTGATCCATGGCTCGGGGCCGGCATCGAGGGTGTCCTGCGTGAAGACGACGCGCTGGCCGAGTGGCAGGCACCAGGAGATGGCGGCGGTGAAGTCACCGGAGGAGCGGTTGGCGTCCTTGACGAGGTGCGCGGTTTGTTCCTGGGCGTGGGCGCTGGAGGTGATGAGAGCGAGGGCCGCGAGGGTGTGTCTGGCGCGTGTGGAGCGGATCATGCGCGGAGGGGTTTTTGGGTTTGGGTGGCGATGGATGGAGATGAGAAAGTTAACTCGTGAGATCGCCGGAATCGCGCGTGGACTGATAGAGTGCTGCGGGGGGAAGGCAAGTTTGTTCGTGTGAATGCTTTGTGAAGGCGGGTGGGGCGGGAGTTGTTGGAGGGGCGGGCTTCGCGGTTGCTTCCCGCGGTGTCATTACCGCGCCTGTGGAGGGTGGTGCGGGCTTGGCTGGTGATCGGGAGTGGCGAGGTATTGACGGGGCGCGAGACGCCGGAAGGACGCAGTCCTTCCGCTACCGAGAGAGGAGAATCACGGGCGGAGCCGCGCAGCCGGCCAAGTCAATGCGCAGGGCCGGAGGCACGCCTGGCTCCGAGGTAGAGAAGCGAGGCGCATGCGAGGGCGATCGCAAAAGGGACTTCCGCGATCACGAGCTGCCGCCATGGATGGGGGTCCATGGGGAAGGGCAACCGCTCCGGATGGGCGATGGCGCGGCTGCCGAAATAGACCTGTACGGCGATGGAAAGCGCCATGAAGAGGGCGATGGAGAGATGGAACTTTTTCCCGCCGCGCAGGAAGCCGTAGATGAAGAGGGCCATGATCATCGCACTCTCCAGCGGGATGCCGAAGATCGTTGGAAAAGGCCGGAGCAAGATCCGCACGACGTGGTAGGACAGGGCCAGCGCACCGATGCTGCGGAGGATGGTGCCTTTGTTAGAGCGGGTTTCCAGCGCATCCTCTTGAATGGAGGGCGGGGCGTAGGGATTGGACATCGGGCGGGTGATGGGAGGGCTATCAGAGGGTGGCGGGGGATCAATGGTGGCGGAGGTAGGGGAGATTGTTAGAAGGCGCGGGGTGCTTCCGATTTGATGGTGCCTTGAAACGACGAGGCCCCGGCAACACTGGGATGCCGGGGCCGTGGTGGGATCACCGTGTGTCGGTGATGATGGGCGTGGAAACGTTTTCAGATGCCGTCGTTGTCGGCGTCGCCGGGGAGCTTTCGCTCGACCTTGTGCCAGGCGGCGCGGACGGCTTCGCGGGCGTGTGGCCAGTCGAGGCGTGAGTTGCCCTTGCGGTCTTCCCAGTCGGTGCGGAGGGCGTTTTCGGAAGTAATGAAATCGGTTCCATAGCGATTCGGTCCTTCCCAGCCTAGGCGATAGGCGGGGGCGTAGTCTTCATCGTAGTTGAGGTCGGGCTGGTGGTAGTCCTGGCGAGGATGGTTTTCCCGCCAGTAGGCATCTTCGACGGTGGGATTGGCGGCTTCGCCTCCCTCCCTGCCCACGAGTGCACCGGCGATACCACCGGCCACGGCGCCAACGGCGGCTCCGACAGGGCCACCGACCGCCCCCATGGCGGCACCGACCGAGGCACCGGCAGCGGTGCCGACACCGACGCCGACGGGATGGCTGCCCGGTTCGCCGGTGATGGGGTCTTCATTGCGGAGGTCCTTCAGTTTTTCTTCCTTGGTTTTCATCGTTGGGTATTCCGGTCGGTTGGAACCGGTGATGATGGTTTCGCAGGTGGAATGCCTGACAGAGTGAAGGGGATCGCGGGAGGTGGTGCTGCCGTGATGGATGCAAATTGCTAGGAGGTGGGGCAGATTGCTTGATGGCGGTAGCGCTGTAAGAGGCGGAGGGCTGATGCAGCCTTGATGGCTGATGCGGCACGGTTCGCGCGAGAAGCAGTGGAAGGTAGAACCCAATGGTCACGTGAAGATTTTCACAGTCATCGAACACAAGCCTGCGACGGGGCGCATCAAGCGAGGGCGCTTCGAGGCGATGCTGAGGGCGCGGAACTTCGCGAACTTGCCGGGCGTTTCGTGCGGATGGGTTGCGGATCACCAGTATGCGACGGTGGGGGAAGCGCGGGAGGCGATCATCGAGGCTTCGGCAGCTTCGAACGTGGCGATCCAGAAGGCGTATGTGATCGAATACGGGAACTTCGCGCTGGTGCCGTAGCGTGGTTATCGAGGTGGCTTTGGATGGCCCGTGACCGGTGGGACACTGAATCCGGCCACGGGCGCATTCACCATTTCACACATTTACCACGGAAAGAGATGATGCATGGATGCGATCACTCAAGAGGTGCATCCGATCTTCCCGGTGTGCAATGAACGCATGCTCCGCAGTTCTACGGATGGCATTTTCCGAAGGGTGCCATCGGGAAAACCTAATGAAGGTTCCGAAGCCGTCACGGTATGCGTGGCCTTCGGAAAATGTGTGTCTGCAAAGGTACTATGGACTCGTATGGAATGCGTGGCCGTGCAACCCTTCGGAATGTCCTCCTACTACCTGATGAAGAATGGAAAGGTAGAATGTGATCTCATCAGGTCGGGTATGGATCGCCTGCCGCGTGAGCCGCAGCACTGCTGGCATGAGTGCAACATCGTCACGACCTCGCGGGTGACTGCGGGGCCGGCGGATGTGTTCCAGATCGTGGCTGCGGGCGGGGAGGGCCTGCCTTATTCGGTATCGCGCTGCCAGGTGGGAGTGGATGGCTGGGAGATCGAGGGGCAGGTGCTGTTTTGAGGGAGGGAGTGGCCGGGCGGATTCGTGCGTGAGGGTCTGGCTACGCGGTTTGCTTAGGTGGGGACACGAGAAAATCAACGTTGCGGCGGGAATGCCTTGAGGCGAAACTTGATGAAGTGCCGATGCCCATTCCGATAGCTCTCAGCGATATTCGCGCCGCGATCCGCCAATCCCGCCGTGTGGTCTTCACTTACGAAAAGAAGGAGGTGATGGCTGACTTCTACCTGCTAGGCCAAGCGCGGAAGACGGGGGCTTATGTGATTCTCGCGTGGTGCCTGGAGCCGGTGAAGGAGTGGCGGCTGTTGCGGTATTCGCTGGTGAAGGACTTGGAGGCTGTGGGTCAGATGGACGAGATCCGGCCGGACTTCGATTCCTGCTATCCCGGGATCGCGACGGTGGACACGCAGGCATTCCACGTGGCGCGGCGGCACAGTTGAGCGTGGTGGGGTGATGGGAAGAAGCGGCGGGTGATCGGTGATCAGTGGAAAGGCAGCGGACCGGTGGATGATTTGACCACGGATTTCGCGGATGGCGCGGATGGGATGAGAAGGGCGTGCGGGGTAGCTCCGGAGCCGAATCGGGAGTGCAGCCGTTAGACGCATGAGGCGTTCCCTTCAGGACGCGTTGATCCGGGGCGTTCCACCTGGCACTGCGTGCCAGGCTTTTATGAGTCGTCCCGTTGGGACGAAGGGCATGAGTCGCCTTGTGGGGACGAAGGGCGGATGAGATTGAAACACGATTCGGCTGGTGAGCGTATGGCGGGATATGAGGATGAGTGGTAGTAACCCGACTGTTTTCCCCGGAATGAAGATGCTGCTGAGGGTGGTTTTGTGTTGGATGCTCGCTGTTTCGACGGGCAGCGCGGAGAGTGAGATTTCGCTGAAGCAGAAGTCGAAGAGCGGTCTGCAGGGGTGGACGGTCGCGGGGGCAAGGCACAGCCGAGGGGAGTGGATGAACAGCACGCTGGTGGTGATCACCAAGGCGGGGGAGAAGAAGACGTTCAGGATTTCCCGTGCCTTTATCGGGACGTGGGGGTTTGCGGATGCAGACAAGTCGGTGGTGATCGCAGGGAGGAACGAGCACGGTCCGGCGTGGATTCAGAAGTTCGACATTGAGACGGGGAAGCTGCTGGCGGAGTGCGCGGGGAGCGATTTTTTCAAGGACACGCCGGAGTGGGCGCGGCCGTGGTGTGATGAGGCGGAGAAGGCGGAGAAGGCGGAGAAGGCGGAGAAGGCGGAGAAGGCGGAGAAGGCTGCGGGCGTGCGGAAGGAACCCGAGACCGCGCCACGGTCGAATGATTAGCCGGCGGATTGAGTGCTGATCCACCGCGCGGGGTCAGGCGGGCTGGCTGGGATCGCTTCGGGATCGGGGTGAGGCGCTTTTCTAACGAGGCGCGAGAAGCCGGGAGGGCGAAGTCCTTCCGCTGCTATCTATGAGAGGAGGAGGCTGTGAGGCGGGTCTCCCGATGCGGCTGGTGGCCGCGGAAGTGCGAAGGTCATAGACGCGCCGCTACATTGGGGGATGGGACGACTGCGTCGTCGCGTCGACGGGACGTCGACACCCCCTTAGTGAGGTTTTGTGGAAACCCTGCGGGGGTTTGCGGCGGAGAAGATGATGGCAGGTCGCGGTTGCGGGAAGGGCTCGCGGGGGCTGCTTGGAGGGACGGGCCGGTATGAAAGACGGCCAGGATGGGGTCCCCGTTCAGATTCAGACGCAGATTCAGACCAGATTCAAATTCGTAGGCGCGAGGGTGACACCGCGGAAGCCACTACTAAGAAGCGAGAGCAACACCGCTTGTATTCCCGCGGTGCCACCCGCGCGCCTACGAATGATTGGTTTGATCGTTTGAGGGACGAATCGTTCGATGAATTGATTCAATCGATCGATTTGGTGGCCGGTCCCGTGAGGCGGGCCGGCGACGGGGAGAGGAGGAAAGATGGGGTAGTTGCCGGGTGGTGAGGAGGTTGTGGAGGAGGGGATGCGGAACTTCGGGTGGTGTCGGATTTTGGCAAGGGGCCGCCGGGAAAAAGTTAACTTGCCCGGTTGCCGGGGTGGCGCAGGGACTGTTAGCTTGAGGTGGGGAGAAGGCAAGGGGTTTTGTATTTCGATTGTGAATACTTTGTGAATTTTTTGGATGGGCCGGCGGCGCGGGGAGTGAGGAGAGGATTGGTGAGAACCCCCTGGGGCGGCAGGAGTTCCTCAGGGATTTGGATTTGTGGATTTTGAGATGAGGAGAGATTAGCGGCGGGTTGTTGTCTTATTGGTGGTGGATTGCTGTCCGATTTTTCGCGGTCTCATCCTTTGTTAATCCGGGTGGGGGTACAAGAGGGCCTTATGCCGGGGATCAACACAGCCTTGAGGTCGATGATGGTGCTCGCGCTGGTGGCCGGGGCATGGAGCGAGCGGCTGGTGGCGGAGCCGCCGGCGATGGCGGGGGAGCTGAAGCAGTGGCACAAGGTGACGCTGAATTTCACGGGGCCGGAAACGAGTGAGGCGGCGGTGCCGAATCCCTTCACGGACTACCGGCTGGATGTGACCTTCCGGCATGTGGCGTCGGGGCGATCCTACGTGGTGCCGGGCTACTATGCGGCGGATGGGGATGCGGGGAATACGTCCGCGACGGCGGGGCATGTGTGGCGTGTCCATTTCGCGCCGGATGCGACGGGCGAGTGGACTTACACGGTGTCATTCCGCACGGGGGTGAATGTGATGGCGGATGCGAGTGCTGCGGCGGGGACGAGCGCGGGATACTTCGATGCGCAGTCGGGGGGATTCCTGATCCAGCCGACGGACAAGACGGGGCGCGACATGCGGGCGAAGGGACGGCTGGAGTATGTGGGGAAGCATCACCTGCGCTATGCTGGCACCGGCAGGTACTTCATGAAGGCGGGCGTGGATTCGCCGGAGAACCTGCTTTCGTATGCGGACTTCGATGGGAGCTTCAAGACGGATGGGCACGATGACTTCCGGGTGAAGACGTGGGCGCCGCATGTGGCTGATTGGCAGACGGGCGATCCGGAGTGGCAGGATCACAAGGGCCACGGGCTGATCGGTGCGATCAACTATCTGGCATCGGAGGGGATCAATTCGTTTTCATTCCTGACGATGAACATCGATGGGGATGACAAGAATGTCTTCCCGTATCCGGACTATGCGGAGCGGCTGCGGATCGATGTGTCGCGGATGGACCAGTGGGGCATGGTCTTCGACCATGGGACGAAGATGGGGATGCACCTGCACTTCAAGACGCAGGAGACGGAGAACGAGCTGATGTTAGACGGTGGCGACCTGGGCGTGCAGCGGAAGCTTTACTACCGGGAGCTGATCGCGCGCTTCGGCCACAATCTGGCGCTGAACTGGAACCTGGGAGAGGAGATCAACAATGCGACGCTGGCGCAGAAGGTGGCGTGGGCGCAGTACTTCTACGATACGGATCCGTATCACCACCCGATCGTGATTCACAATGGGGCGAGCCATTTCGACATGATGGGGAATGCCTCGAAGCTGACGGGCTTCTCGCTGCAGCTGAACAATTCCGACTTCTCGGATACCTTCGCGCAATCGAAGCGCTACATCACGCGCTCGGCGGACTTTGGCAGGCCGTGGGTGGTGGCGGCGGACGAGCCGGGGGACTCGCGGCTCTCGGTGAGGCCGGACAATGATGCGGGCACGAGCCATCGCGATGCGCGGAAGAATGCGCTGTGGGGAAACATCATGGCGGGTGGCGCGGGCTGTGAATTCTACTTCGGCTATGACAAGCCGGAGGGTGATCTGACGCTGCAGAATTTCCGCAGCCGTGATGCCTTCTGGGACTACTGCCGCTACACGGTGAATTTCTTCGCGGGGAACAATTTCCCGTTTGAGGAGATGAAGAACCAGAACGCGCTGGTGAGCGGGAATGGGGACAATGCGAACCGCTGCCTGGGGAAGATCGGCAGCTGCTATCTGGTGCAGCTGCATGACGGTGGATCGGCGACGCTGGATCTAACAGGTGTGACGGGGAACTTCACCACGAAGTGGTTCAATCCTCGGACGGGTGTGCCCTTGATCGATGGGGTGCTGCTTCAGGGCGGTGGCATTGTTCCGCTCGGGACGCCTCCGGATACGCCGACGGAAGATTGGGTGGTGCTGGTGCAGTCGACGGATGGCAGCGGCGGGGCGACGAATGCGGCGCCGGTGGTGGATGCGGGGCCGGACAAGGCGGCGTACATCGGTGATGCTGCGCCGGTGGCGGTGACGCTGAATGGCAGCGTGACGGATGATGGTCTGCCGGATGAGTTCTCGCTGGTGAGGGCGTGGTCGGTGGTGTCGGGGCCGGCGGCGGTTTCGTTTTCGAATGTGAATGCGACGGTGACGTCGGCGACCTTCACTCAGGCGGGGACTTATGTGCTGAGCCTGGAGGCGTCGGATGGGGATTTATCGGGGAGGGACTGGGTGCAGGTGACGGTGCTGCCGATCGATGAAGGGAGTGATGTGCCGGTATTCCTGGGGCTGGCGATCAGCACCTCGGTGAACCGGCCGGCGATCATTCCGCATGCGGAGATTTTGGCGACGGGTTATGATCCGGATGGGGATCCGATCGTGCTGACGGTGGAGGACGGTGGCACGGCGGCGGGCGGTGAGGTCACTGCGGAGGCAGGGCACCTGCTGTATACGCCGGCGATCGACTACAGCGGGCCGGATTCATTCCTGATGACGATCCTGAATGACCACGGGGTCTCGGCGTCGGCGTATCTGGATATCAATGTGGTGCCGTCGGATGGGATCGGTGGCGTGCAGCCGACGGTGGAGAGGGCGGTGGATGGCGCGGTGAGAATCCGCTTCGCGGGGATCCCGGGCTATGCGTATGCTATCCAGCGCTCGGTGGATCTGGTGACGTGGACGACGGTGGCAGATCTGCGGGAGGAGAATGGGGTGCTGGATTTCACGGACATCGAGCCGCCGGAGGGGCGGGCGTTTTATCGGGTGGCGGTGCCTTGAGGCTAACAGGTGTTGGGGAGTGCCGAGTGATCGATGGAAACTCATCGCACGGGTGGGTGAACGAAACGCGGGGGCGCAGGGGGCGTGGCTCAAACTTCCGGAGATTGAATCGGGTGCCGTAAGGTGTTAATTATTAGAAAATTGAATGGCCCGTTGACAGTTTTTGGGATGGCTCCTAGACTGGCAACGAAAGCGCCAGCGATCCTCGGCCTGCATGGAAGGCCGCTTGAAGTCCGGGAGCCATTGCCGACCATGAGAGGAAACTCTTCAGAAGCGAAGATCAGCCGTGCTTCCCGCGCCGCCAAGAAGAAGGCTGCCCGGGAAGAAGACCTGCGTTTGCTCGCCGAGGGAATGTCTCCGCAGAAGCTGCAGCAGAAGAACTCTGCGTTTCCTGTCGGGATGTTTGTTGGTGCGCGGATCGAGAACCTTTCCTCTGCGGTGGGACGCTGATTTCGCGTGGTGAGTGCCGGAAACGCGGGATTCGGTCCGGGCGATTTTGCCACTCAACTGCGGGCGATGGAGGCCAGATCCCTGGAGCATTTCCTGGCAGGTGGACAGGCGGTGAATGTCTGGGCCGAGGTCTATTCAGGTGAGTGTCCGGCTGCCATGGAGCTGGCTCCCTTCACGTCGCTCGACTGCGATGTGTGGCTCGGTCACGGCGCGTTCAAGAAGATCCACGAGGTGATCGCCGGCAAATTGATCAAAGCCGACTCGCCTCTTGATGGGCAGGTCGGAATCGTTGAATTGGACGATGAGGGAGAAAAGGTGATCGATCTGCTGGACGGTGTGTTCGGCCTTTCGCACGAGGAGGTGAAGCGTGCTTGGCAACGGAGTCTGGTGGTGAGTGGCATCCGTATTCTGGACCCCCTGTTCCTGTTCAAGGGCAAGTGTCACAACCTGGTGAATCTCCCTCAGGATGGACGGCAGGATGAGAAGCACCTGCGCATTCTCCTCGCGATCCTGCCCGCGCATTTCGGGAGCCTTCTGAGGAACTGCGTGGCAGGGGAGATTGCCGAGCGGGATTTGATCCGGGAGGTGAAGACGTTCCTGGACTTTGGGAAGGATGTCTTCGTTCGCCGGGCCATGGCGAGTCTTGGAGCGGACTTGGTGGCTGCGGTTCCTTTCGGGCTGATGGCTGGGTGCGGTTTGGAGAAGATTGAGAGGTTTGCGTTGAGGCAGGGATGAGGCCTGCTCCGCACGTCCTTTCGCATAGTCTCTCACGCGGCAGCGTGACACGGAGCTGGAGGCCAGGAGGAGTGGCCAGCGCCGAATGCTACGATGCGGGAACTGAGCCCATCTAGAAGCCGGGTATGGATGGTGATGTTTGACCGCGGATTTCGCGGGTGGGTTTTGTTAGATGGTGGGATGGATAGATGAAATGAGCGCCACAGGATTCGAACCTGTGCGGGATTGCTCCGACGGGGTTACAGCCCGTTACCTTCAGCCACTCGGTCAGACGCTCTTGAAAGGAAGCGGAAAGCGGAGGACGTGAACCTCATCCCGGTGACGGGACAATCCGTTTAGCAAACGGTTGCGGCGACCTCGCCGCTTCACTTTCCAAGAAAAGGATCAACGCACCTCAGTCAACTGAGGCGGTATCGCGATTCGGAAAGCGAATATCGAAGGGACACGCGGGAGGAATGGCAGAGATGTGCGGGGATGACAACTGGAATCGTGGAGGCGTGAAGTGGAGCGGTGTTTTGATTGAACCGCGAAAGAACGCGAATGTGCGCGAAATCTAAAAGACAGGTGGAGATTCCCAACTGCAGATGGACGCGGAGGGATGCAGATGGAGTGAGGAGAGGCGGGGGGATTTTTTGACCGCGGATTTCGCGGATGGCCGGGATGAAAGGCAGGGAACCACGGAATACTCGGAATACACGGAAGGGGAGGGAGCCGGGGATGGGTGGTTGTTTTCCGTTTGATCGTTTCGTTGTTTCATTTGGCAGAGAGATGAAGCCCGCAACCCTTGTGGCTTCGGGCGGAATGAATTCCGCGCTCCCAGTAAAGGCTGTCTTGCGGGGGAGGAGGGTTTGTTGTTAGTGCTGTTTATCTCCATCCTCCCATGAAGACTTTCCTTGGACCTTTTGCGGCAGGCGTTGCGCTTGCGCTGGTGTTGGCGTTGGGCACGACGGCTCGTTGTGAATTCGAGATGTGGAAGAACAAGGAGGGGAAGGCGGCGGAGCTGGAGATCACGGGGGTGGATGATGGGGCGGCGGGGACGCAGGTGCGGTTTCGCACGAAGGCGGGGAAGGAGGTGCTCTTCAAGCTGGAGGATCTGGCGGCGGAGGACCAGGTGCGGGCGAAGGGGTGGAAGGCGAAGCCGCCGATCAGTGCGAGCTTTGGCTATGTGACGGATTGGCCGGCGCTGGTGTCGGGGGTGGAGGCGGGGAAGCCGGTGCTGCAATTCACCTTCGATGTGAAGGGGGAGAGCGCGCTGGCGCATTCGGATATCAAGATTTCCAATCCGAAGCTCTCGGCCGGGGGAAAGGAGCTGGAGGTGACGAAGTGGAGCGGGGTGGTGGATGACGGGACCTTCCTGCGGGATCCATTCGCGACGCCGCCTGCGGGGTTGCAGGGGCGCAAGTGGTCGCTGGTGATCACGGCGGAGGGAGAGTTCGCCGGGGTGACGTTGACGAGCTGTGAATTTTCCGCGGATGTGGAGGTGTATTGCGGACGGGCTCCGAAGGAGATCACGACGACGATGCCGCTGCCGAAGGCGACCAGCTTCGAGGCGGAGGAGGAGCAGCACCACGAGAAGAAGAAGGTGGATCCATTCACGATCGAGATCGGCACGTCATTCTGGCCGCTGCCGGGGAAGAAGGACAAGGATGACGGGGTGGTGACGGGCTATCACCTGGGCGCAGTGGAGAATCCGGAGATGCTGGACCTGGTGCCGGACGGCGGGGGAGAGCCGGTGATCTCAACGGCATTCGTGGTGAAGGGGAAGGAGTATCCCAACGCGATCTACAAGAAGGACATCACGAGTCCGGCGACGATCCTGGTGAAGTATTGGTCAGAGGGGTATGCGGTGCCGCTGAAGCTTTCGAAGGCTGCGTCTAACAGGGGGCGCAATCCGCCGCCGAAGCCGGAGGTGAATGCGGGTGGTGAGGGTGAAGGTGGTGGGAAGGATCCGTTTGGGGGGTAGGGTGCGCGTGATCCGCGGGTGGGGCGGCGTGTCTATGACCGCCGTACTTTGGCGGCTCTGGCCGCATCGCTGTGGAATGGGAATCGGGAGTCTCACGATGCGGCTTGTGGCCGCTAGTCAGCGACGGTCATAGACGCGCCGCTACATTGGGGAGGGGCGACTGCGTCGTTGGAGTTCGCGTCGACGGAACGTCGACACTCCTTAGGGGCGGGACGACTTGGTCGTTCCGGTTTTGGTGTGCACCCGGTGATGCGGAGCTTGAGCCTGCTTCCGCATTCTCACGGATGCGCCTGCGGTGGGTGGGGCGGATCGTGTGATGAGTCGCGGGCGCTTCGGTTTTTACTTGGGGGCGGTGATGACGAGGTCGTCGAAGGCCATGAGGTTGTTGCCGGTGAGGGGGGCGTTCGGGGTGGTGGCGTTTTCGGGGACGCTCCACCAGGTCATGGAGATGGCGCCGAGGTTCATGGGCTGGTCGCGGTCGGAGGGGGAAAGGGGGAAGGGGCCGAGGGATGCTTTGTCGATGGTGGCGGTCCAGGTTTTGGCGTGGAAGTCGAGGTGGAGCTGGATGGGGTAGGTGCGGCCGCGCTCGAAGGTGAGGCCGGTGTCGGCGAGGGTGTTGTCGGGGCGGCGGGACATGATGTGGGTGGTGGCGTTGTCGAAGAGGAGGCCGCCGAGGAGTTGTTGGCTCTGGTTGTAGAAGAGCCATTCGAAGCGATTGCGGATGCCGTCGGTGGAGTCCTTGATTTGCTGGCGCCAGTGGAGGTCGACGGTGGCTTGGCTGTTGCTGTTAGAGGCGGGGGTGAAGGTGACGGTGCGGCGGAGGGAGGCGTGGACGCCGGGGGTGGTTTGGCCGGGGACGCTGCCGAGGAAGGCTTGTTGGGGGGAGCCGTCTTGTTGGGAGGAACCGTCCAATAGGCCGGTGGCGATGCCTTCGCCGCCGGCGGGGAGTTGGGTTTTCCAGGCGCCGCGTTGCCAGCCGCCGTGGCCGCTGACGGGTTGGCCGGCTTGGTAGCCTTCGGTGGTTTCGAAGGTGCAGCGGAGGAGTTCGGTGGCGGGGGATTTGGGGTGGAACCAGCCATTGCGAACGCCCATGGGGATGAGGATGCCGAGGATGACGATGGTGATCTGGAGTGGGATTACCCAGCGGCGGATTGGCTGGCGCTGTTGGGTTTGGGTTGGGTTCTCTTTTTCCGCGGTGGTGTTGGGTGGTGTGGGGTTGGGTTTTGTTAGAGGGGAGGTTTGCGTTTCGGCGCGGCGGGCTTTGCTGGAGTCGGCGGGCGGGGTGAGGTGGGCGCGGCCGGTTTCGCCGACTTCGCAGACTTCGAGTGGTTCATCGACGCCCTGGAGGAGATAGGGGCCGTGGCTGGTCCAGGTGAGGGGGCCGAGTTCGGCTTCGGCGAGTTCGGGGCCGCGGAGGACCTGGCGGGCATTGTCGAAGGAGGCGCGGGTCATGAGGATCTGGTCGCCCTGGCCGAGGGACATGACGCGGGCGCAGATGTCGACCTGGATGCCGTAGAGGTCCTTCGGCTTGGAGGTGCCGGGGCGTTCCTCGATGATGACCTCGCCGATGTGGATGCCGATGCGGTCCTGGAGTGGAGCATCGGGGTTTGCTGTTAGATCGCGGAGGCGGGACTGGAGGAGGAGGGAGAATTTGACGGCATCGGAGGGCTTGGCGAAGACGAGGAAGAAGGAGTCGCCGGAGGTGCCGATTTCCTCGCCCTCGGGGAAGGCGGCGAGGAGCTGGCGGACGAGGGCGTGGTGCTGCTGGATGCGATCGAAGCCGTCCTTGTCGCCGAGGGCCTGCTTGAGGCGGGTGGAGCCGACCATGTCGGTGAAGAGCAGGGTGAGCAGGCCGATGCGGTGCTTGCGGCGGAACTCCTCGACGCGGTCGCGTTGGTCGGGGGCGAGCTGGAGGTCCATGGGAGGATAGGGAGGGAGGTTGGGTTGCGGGGCCGGCGAGGGATGGGGGTGCCGGGCTGGGCCGGGGGTAGGCCTTTGAGGGGAAGGCTAACAGGCGGGCGGGGTGAGGCGAGAGGCAAGTGGTCTCGCCAAGGCATGCCCGGGGGATTCACCGCGAAGGGCGCGGGGAGTGGGATGAGGGGAGAAACCGGAAGGAGCGGGCTGCGGGTGAGCCGGGGCCTTCCGGGGTCCGTATCGAGGGCCTGAAAAAAAAGGGACCCCGCCAGTGGTTGAGACCGGCGGGGCCTTGTTCTTTTCCCCCCCCAGGGAAAGGACGGACGTTAGCAATCGGCGCCGAAGTGGCAAGGTGATTAGCGGACATCGAGCGAATGGCAATTTGGCGCTAATTGCGGGAGGGTGGGGTGGTGTTTGTTGGGATTAGCGGTTGATTGCTTTTTAAAAAAAGATTTCAAATGGGGGTGCGCGATTTGTGTCCCGGCCGTAACCGGAGGGGATCGGAATGCGTCAAAAGGACTTTCCAATGAAGACTCTCGTCCTTCCCCTGATGCTGGTGGCGGGGATCTCCCAGGCGGTGCCGCCGGGCGGTCTGACGTCCGCGCCAGCATTCCTGGATGTGAATGGGGACGGGTTAATTTCCGAGGCGGAGCGGCAGGCTTATACGGAATCGCGCGCGAATGCGAATGCGCAGGGGCAGGGCGGCAAGCTCTGGGACGGGAATGGCGACGGGACGGTGGATGAGTCCGAGCGTCAGGTGGCGGTGGCGGAGCTGAAGAAGCGGATGGATACGAAGGTGGCATCGCTCTTCGAAGAGCTGGCGGGTGACGACGGGCTGCTGACGCTGAAGGAATTTTCCACGCTGCCGCGGTTCGACCACAGGCCGCCCCAGGTCGCGGCGAATCTTTTCAGTCACCTGGACACCGATGGGGATGGCGTGGTGACGCTGGAGGAGTTTTTCAAGGAGACGGGGCGGGGAAAGCCGCCGGCGGGGGAGACGGGGCATCCCCGGTGAGGAGCAGCCCTGGGTGCGGCTACCGGACGGGGATCGTCGGGTCGCTTTCGAGGCCGCGCTCGACGACGACGGAGAGGAGCTGTGAGGCGAGGTTTGCCAGCTGTGGCATTTCCCCCGGGTCCATGAGCCACTGGGCCGTGCGCAGCGCTGAGATGAGATCAGCGGTGGTGCTGCGGGGGTGGCGGGACTGGAGATCGGCGATGGTGGCCGAGTTTGCCGCGAGGAAATCCTCGTCCGAGAGAATGGGGAAGATGTGCATGAGATGGCAGCCCTCATCTTGCCGGACTTCCGTCAGATAGGTGGTCAAAAATGATCTGACCTTGGAGTAGTGGATTCCCCGGTAGGGTCGTACGGGGAGACTTGCCTTATCCGTGATCCGGTTGCTCGGGCTGGGCTTTATTCACCGTTTTTCTTCTCGCGGTTCGCGCGCCTGCCTTCAATGGAAGACGAGCTGGGAGAAGTGATAGAGCGCGCTGGCCCAGTGGGCGGGGTCGTGGCCGTGATCGTCGACGTGCCAGAGGTGGGGGACATCGTGTTCCTTTAGGTAGACGTGGACTCCCTTGCTGATGCGGAAGAGGCCGTCCTTGTTCCCGCAGGTGATCATCAGGAGCTTGAGCTTGGGTTTCGCGGCGGCGGGATCGGGGAGGAGTTCGGCGGGGCGCTTGGTATTGGGCGCGGAGGAGAAGGCGCCGATCCATGCGAAGGTGTCCAAGTGGCCGAGGCCGAAGTTCAGGGTCTGGCCGCCGCCCATGGAGAGGCCGGCGAGGGCGCGGCTCTCGCGATCCTGCCGCGTGCTGTAGCGGGACTCGATGGCGGGGATGAGATCGTCTAACAGATCGTGCTCGAAGACGGCGAAGGCGGGCGCTGCCTCCATGCCGGCGCTGGCGCGATCGTCCTTTTGCGCGCGGCCGTTTGGCATGACGACGATCATGGGTTCGGCTTTCTTGTCGGCGATGAGATTGTCCATCATGGCGTCGACCTTGGCGAAGCGCTGCCACTCCGTTTCATCGCCTCCGATGCCGTGGAGGATGTAGAGGACGGGATACTTCTTCTCGGCGGAGTAGCCGGGCGGGGTGTAGATCTGGACCTTGCGGGTGGTGCCGACGGTCTTCGAGGGGTAGTCGATGACTTCCAGTTTGCCGTGGGCGATGCCTTCGCGCGGGGCATTGAAATTGGAGGGCGGAGGCTGGTAGGCGGGTTTGTCCTCGGGGCCGATGTCGTTCTGTTGGCCGGGGGCTGAGGGGATAGTTGGCTCGGCCGGGGTGGATGAGGGCGGCACGGGTCCGCGCGTGGCTTTGAATTCGGATGGTGCGCGGCTGCCGACGGTGCGGGTGAAGGTGATGCCGTCCTCGGCGACGTGACCGGTGTAGGCGATGCCGAGCTTGTTCCCCTGGAATTCGAAGACCTGGGAGAAGCTGATGGAGTCGCCGTCGATCTTGCCTTCCTGGATGGGGGCTTCGCGAGGGGCTCCGTCCAAGAACGCGAGGGTTTTGCCGGTGAGGGCGTTGCCTTCGGCTTTGAGTTCGAACTGGATTTTTTGCCGGCCGCGCGGGCTGTCGAACTCGCCGTGCCAGGTGCCGGTGATGTCGGCGGCGTGGGCGAGGGAGGCGAGGAGGGCTAGGGCGGTCCAAGAGAGGATGACGGCCCGCGTGGGTTTGAGGGACTTCATGGGTGGGATAGAGACAGAAGGGTGGGCTTTTTTCAATAGGGGAAGGGATGGGGGGCGTGGTGGTGGTGCGATCCTGGAGAGGGATTCGATTTTCGAGGGCAGACACCGCTGATGCATCCGAAGAACTGGGACCAAATGTTAGAGTGCGGGGGGGTGATCCCAACAAGGAAGGCAAGAAGGACCTGACTTCATGCAGGGCACTCAGGGATGTTGAGGTTGAAGAAGAACGAGTGCTTGACCGCGCTGCTACTCTCAATCCGTGAGTTTGGTGGTGGAACCAGAAGGGCGCCGGGGATCATTTTGGCTTGGTGCCCTAATTGCCCCAATCGTCATTTTGGTGATTACGCTGGTGCGAGTAGCAAGCCTCGCCTCGGATCATCGGGGGCTTAGCATCCTGGTCATCCTGTGGCTGGGTGCCGTTGAAGCGGGGATCGTTGCGTTCGTATTGTCGGCTATTTCTTGGCTTCGCTTCGAGTTCCGACGGAAGACGGCATTGTTCACCGGCATTCCAGGGGGACTTCTGATGGTTGCGCATATTTTTTGGTTAGAGTTCGTGTATTCGAAACTCTATTGATGCATGGCGTTCTGGTGGTCTCGATGGCTCTTTTCCAGCCGCTTGAAGAGGAAGATGAGCACTGCCAAGGCTCCTGCAATTCCAGCGATCCAAGGCCAGCGAGAAGCGAGAGGATTCTCATGGATGGTAGTGGAATTGTCTTCATTCCATCAAGGGTTCGTCGGCGACTGCGAATCGGAAGGTCCGTTCATCCTTTCGCAGGTGAAAGATGTTGTCCTTGAGGTCGTGAATCCACGCGAAACGCAAGCTGATGAGGCGCGTTCCGCCGGGCCAGTGCCGGACATCGATCCACATGTCGGCGGTGTCTTGGCCGAGCTTGTAAGGACCCACGGCTGCGAGTTTTCCTGTTCTCGTGTCGTAGGAGTAGAGTGTGAATCCGGAGCCCCATGGTTCCGGCCGGTCACCGGATTGAACATTGATGGTAATGACCGGGTGTGGTGCACGGCGCAATTCATTCAGCCGGTCAGTCAGCTCGAGATTCCTATCGGCTACGGGGATGTGTGCCATCGACTGCTCAGAGGCCGCGTCCGAGATCAAACGATAGGGGGTGGATGCGGAGCGATAAAGCGCATCGAGGAAGTGACGGAGTAGATCGATATCCGAGGCGATCATTTCTATGCGCCCCTTTTCATTGGAGCTGGCGGGCGTTTCTGGAGTGGAGACGCAGCCGACGAGTGCGATCCATCCGAACAGCGCGAGTGCGAGTTTCATGTGAAGTGAAATGGATTGGGGTTCTTCGGAAGCCAGAGGCCGTATTGGTCGGAGGAAAGCAACGATTTAGGAAGGGGAGGTGGATCCGCGGGGATACGGCTGATGCCGCCGGAGTGGGACGGTCATCGACGCGCGCTCCATGTGGATGAGATGCGGCGTGGCGAGGGCGGTGAGGTGGATTGTTGTTGCGGGGTGGATTTCCGATAGGGGCTAGGAGGAAGGGCAGAACGCACGGAGTTAGCGGCATATTGCCTTTTGTGCTATTGGGGGAAAATGGGGTGGTTGTTGATCTAGCAGGGGTTTGAGGGCCTTCGGGTGGGTGGCTTTCGGTGTGCTGAAGAGGTTGTCCCCCGAATGAAGCGGCGGGCCTGATGTGAAGTGACGGTCACTCGGGCCCGCCGCTCCTAACACTCCCACTCCTAACCTGTGCCTCCTCCTATGACTTCCCTATCCACCACCTCCACCTCCTCCTCGGAAGCCGATCAAGAGCCATTGCCATCGTGGTGCGGGCCTTTGCTGATGACGTTGAAGCGCGAGTATCCGGAGCACTCGACGGCGACGGTGGCGGATGCGATCCGGCAGGCGCTGGCGCTGCAGCAGGAGTACCGGATGGCGACGCCGGTGACTCATCTGGCAAGCAGGTTCCTGGGCGGAGAAGGATCGCCGCGGAGGCCGATGCCGAGCAACCGGCACTAGGAGCTGCACGAGATTTTCCCGGGGCTGAGAGGCTTGGGGAGCGGTTGTTTTGGTTTCTGCTTTCGAGTGGATCGGGATGGGCACGCTTCAGTTTGTTTTCTTATCGGGGGTGCTTTGGGTGGCGCGGGATTGGCGGGGCTTTGTCACGCGACTTCAGATAGGTCGGACCTTTGGTCCTCGTCCTGATTTGGCGGAGGTTCCCAGGCCTGCGGCCTAGGCTGGTATGGGGCGCGCCGTTGGCGCTGAGGAACGTGGGTTCGCTGTTGGCGCTGGGGATGGCGGGCTCGGTGGTGAAGGGATTGTGAAGTGATGATGAAGAGTGATGATGTGAGGAAAGAGACAGAGAATAAGGGTTGCGCGGGAATGAGGGTGTCGGGCAGGTTGCCGGGAAGATGATGTCGAAGTTGAGTGATCTGGTGGGTCGGTGTTCGGTGGCGGCGGTTTTTGGTTTGGGTGGTGTGGCGTGGGGGCAGGGTTCGCCGCCGCCTGCAGAGTCGCCGGAGCCGGTGTTCGAGGAGATCGGGTCGATGCGGATTTCCTTCATGCCGCTCGATGAGCTGGTGACCCGTGGTGATGGGGCGTTCTATTGTGCGGGGACGTGGAATTGGAACGACTGGGGTTTTGCGATCTTCCGGATCGTGCCGGGGGAGGAGCCGGTGATCATTCATCAGTTCTCGAACAAGGAGGATGCTCAGTCGGCCGTGGAGGGATACAATGCGAGCTCGGGTCTGGTGCTGGGTGCGGATGGGGCGCTGTATGGGTCCTGCATGTATGGCGGGGCGAATGGTTACGGGACGATTTACAGGATTTCGGCGGATGGGGTTTTCAGCGTGGTGCATGACCGGACGGCGGCGACTCCTGGCATGACTCATCTGGTGGCGATGCCGGATGGCAGCCTGTGTGGCGTGGCATCCGATGGCGGGCCGGAGGGCGGGGGAACGCTCTACCGCCTGGATCCGAATGGGGCGCTGACGATCCTGTGTGCCTTCGAGGATATGCCCTTCCCGCCGCCTGAGGTGGGAGAGCAGAGTCCCTACAGGTCTCCGGAGGAGCTGGCTCTGGGTGCGGATGGGAAGCTCTACGGGCGCTTTTACGTGGGCGGTGTGACTTCCCCGGGAGACTTACACCGGAGCTATGGCGGGCTTTTCCGTTATGATGGTCCGGGTGCTTTCACGGTGCTGAAGGAGTTCTCGTTCATGTTCCACCCGGCGTGTGACCTGGTGGCGACGGATGATGGATTCGTGGCGGCGGGGCAATTCTTCATGCATCACCTGGCGTTCGATGGCACGTTCACGGAGAACTACGTGAATCTGAATCCGCTGGGTGATGACCTGAAGCGGCCGATGAACTTGGCCGATGGGATCTATGGCTTGGTGAGGGAATGGTATACGCAGGACCCGCTCCTGTATCGCCATGTGCCCGGCGAGGGGACGACGGTGGTCCATCACTTCAGTGAGGAGTATCGGAACCGCTTCATGAACTTCATGGTGGCGAATGACGGGATGATGTACGGGCTGGCGACAATCCCGCCGGAAGGTGGGGCATCGGCTGCGGTGACGGCTGGGGCGGATGCCAAGGCGGCGGCGAAGGCGAAGAGCAAGAAACCATCGGCAGCGGAGGCGACGCGGTCCTTTCGCATGAAATTCAGCGATGCTCCCGCGAGCTATGTGCCCTCGGCGCAGCCGGATGCGGCGTGGCTGCCGGTGAAGGCGACGGATGGGAAGCGCGAGGTGATCGTGGACGTGCTGAAGAACGATCGCGATGTGGATGGCGACAA
This sequence comes from Luteolibacter sp. Y139, assembly GCF_038066715.1. Taxonomy (NCBI): domain Bacteria; kingdom Pseudomonadati; phylum Verrucomicrobiota; class Verrucomicrobiia; order Verrucomicrobiales; family Verrucomicrobiaceae; genus Neoluteolibacter; species Neoluteolibacter soli. Next base: position 221,547 of record NZ_JBBUKT010000005.1, read on the forward strand.
GCTGACGCTGACCGGGCTGGGTGCCTGGGAGGGCGATGGCTCGGCGGAAATCATTTCAACGCCGAAGGGGCAGCGCATCCGCGTGATCACCCCGGAGAGTGATCCGAAGAGCCGGCTGCTGACGTATCAGGTCTCGGATGGCCGGGGCACCAGTGCGACCGGTAGTCTGGCGGTGCAATCGCAGGCGGCGGGGACTTTCCGCGGTCAGGCGACAGGCACGGGAATCGCGCCGGCGGAAGTGACGGTGGTGCTGGGCAAGAATCACACGCTGAAGGCGACCGTGGTGCTGGATGGCGTGAGCTATTCCGGCAAGGGGCTGCTGGATGTGGATGACACGGCGGATGTGAGCCTGCGCTCGAAGAGCCGCCAGGGGCTGAACCTGCATCTGGAATACTCGCGTGGCGATAGCCGGAAGGTGAAGGCGACGGTGGTGAAGGATACCGCGGTCCGGACGGGTGATTGTGTGCCGGTGGTGAAGTGAATGGATGAATGGATCAGGGTGGCGAGGACGGTCCGACAGTGGTAGTGGATTGACGAGATTCATGTCACTGAAGGGTAAAGCACAAGAGGTCCTCGCCATCCTTGAGAAGGGTGGCTTCACGAATGCGGCGGGGGAGTGGGTGGAGATCCGCAAGGAGATTGAGGAGGCGGTTTCAGGGACGTGCTTGTACCGACCGGGGGATGCGGGTCGTCTAACAGCTGCTGCTGCCGGGGGGGAGGCGGGCGCTGCTGCGCGGCCGGTGATCGAGGTGACGGCGGAGACGACGCAGATCGCGGCGGCGAGGTTGTGGAGGGAGGGGGTTGAGCAATTGGTGCTGCTGAACTTCGCTTCGGCGCGGAATCCGGGTGGTGGATTTATCAATGGGGCGAAGGCGCAGGAGGAAGATCTGGCGAGGTGCTCGGCGCTGTATGCGTGCCTGCATCCGCAGGTGGAATACTACGAGAGGAATCGTAGCCAGGACTCGATGCTGTACACGGATCACATTCTCTACAGCCCGCGGGTGCCGTGGTTCAGGACGCGGAGCCGGGATGAACCGGGCGAGGTTTTCCTGGCGTCCGTGATCACGGCGCCGGCACCGAATGCGGGGCAGGCATTGCTGCGCGGAGATACGCTGGAGGAGATCGAGGAGGCGCTGGTGCGGCGCGCCGGGATGGTGCTGGGGGTGGCGCGGGATCAGGGGCACCGGGAGCTGCTGTTAGGCGCATGGGGGTGCGGGGTCTTTCGCAATGATCCGGGGATGGTGGCGGGGGCTTTCAAGAGGTGGCTGGATGGGCCGGTGTTTGCGGGGGCTTTCGATCGGGTGGTGTTCGCGGTGTATGATCCGACGGAGGATCAGGGGATTTACCGGGCGTTTCAGGAGGTGTTAGGGAGGTGAGGGTGCGGGGGCGCGGGGGCTTTCACTCGCTCTGCGGTTGCTTCAGGAGGTAGTGAAAGTGGGGCTGCCAGGCGTCGGGCTTGGGGTCGTAGAGGCTGATGGATCCGGAGGAGGACTGGCCGCCGAGGAGGGTCACGCCGCGTTCGTCGGTCATGTAGGTGCCGTCTTCGTTTTGATTCACGCTGGTGGTGAAGTTGTACATGGCTTCGAAGGTCCTGCGGAGCTGGGGGGGCATGTTTTCGGGGATGGAATCCTTACGCGGGGTGAGGGTGTAGCGGACGTGGCGTGGGTGCAGGAAGCCATCGCAGGCGGCGCCAGCGGATGACTGCAGGACGGCGGCGACGTCGGGGCCGAGTTCCTTGCGGAGGGCTTCGATGTAGGATTCCTTCTGCCGGGCTGCGAAGGCGGGGTCGGCGGGGAGGTCGAAGACGATTTCGTCCGCGGTGCTCTTGACCATCTTGAGGGTGGCTTGCTCGTGCTGCTGGCGCTGCTGGAGTTGGTCGCGGCCGATTTGCTTGAGGGTCTCGAACTGGTCGTCGGTGAGGTCGAGGAATTCCTTCACCTTCTCCTCGGGCATGAGGGTGTCGCCATTGATGGAGACGCCGTTCACGACGAGGTCGCCCTTGCTCATCATGGCGACGATGCGGCGAGAGAAATTTTTCTCGGGGGTGGGGACGGAGTCGGTATTGGCGGTGCGGGGTTTGGATTTGGTGTTGGTGGCGGAGGGGTCGCTGGAGGAAGAGGCGTGGGTGTCGTGGCTGGCGGTGGAGGGAGAGGAGGTGGTGTCGCCGGTGTTGGTTGCCTTGGAGGATTGGCCGGTGAGGTAGCCGAGGGTGAAGCCGCCGAGGCCGGTGATGGCGAGGAGGAGCAAGGGGGCTTTTTTCATGGGGTGGCTTCTAACAGGTTCTTCGACGGGCCAGCAAGGGTAGCCTTATTTCTGCGGGTTCTGCTCCTGCTGCCAGAGGTAGTAGTAGCGGGCGAAAAAGGGGTCGGGCTGGTTGATGTTGGTGGTGCCCTTCAAGCCTTGGATGCCCGGGAGGGTGACGCCCCGCTCATCGGTCATGAAGGTGCCGTTGTCGTTTTGGTTCACGCTGACGGTAACGTTGCGGATGCCCTCGATCATGGCGCGGGCATCCGGGGCCAGGTTTCCTTCGACGGCGGCATATCTGGGGTCCCGGGCGAGGGTGAGTTGGACGTGGCGGGGGGCTTGATATTCGGCGTAGGCCTGGGCGATGGAGGTCTGAAGGACGGCTGCGACATCGGGGCCGAATTCCTTGCGGATCTTTTCGGTCAAGGCGGCGGTCTGGGTGGCCTGGAAGTCGGGGTCGGCGGGGATCTCGCAGATGAATTCGCCTTCGGACACTTTGAGGACCTTGGTGATGGATCGCTCGTGCTCTTGCTCGGCTTGCAATTGATCGCGGCCGATCTGCTTCATGGTCTCGAGCTGGTCATCGGTGAGGTCGAGGAATTCCTTCACCTTGTTATCGGGCATGAGGCTGTCGCCATTGATGGAGACACCGTTCACGGAGAGCTCGCCCTTGCTCATCATGGCGACGATGCGGCGGGAGAAGTTTTTCTCGGGGGAAGGGATGGGGTCGGTGTTTTGGGGGCGGGGTTTGGATTTGGTGTTTGTGTTGGTGGGGGATGGGTCGCTGGAGGATGAGGCGTGGGCGGAGTGGTTGCTTGTGGAGGGAGACGAAGAGGTGTCGGCGGTGCTGCTGGTCTTGGAAGATTGGCCGGTGAGGTAGCCGAGGGTGAAGATGATCAAGGCGGCGATGATGGTGAGGAGGATGCGGCCTTGTTTCATGAGGTGTCTTCTAGCGGCTCGCCGGCGGGTGCGACAAGACGAAGGAATGGGTGCGGGGAGTTTGCCTTGCCTGGTTCTTTCGGTCTTTCCTCGGGTTTCCGGATGGGGTGGAGTGTGGGGCTAGGAATTGATCGGAATCGTGATGTCTCGCAAACGCCGTGTCTGGATGGTCGTGCTCGTGCTCGCTGCGCTATTGCTGGCGGGTGGGGTTGAAATTTGGAGGCAACGTCTGGTGGTGGAGCGGGAGGATCGTGAGGCTTACTTTGTCACGATTCATTTTCTGGCTGCTGCTGCGGCGGGAGAAGGTGAGGATGCGCCGAAGGATCTGGAGGAGGTGTTCAACGGCTCCGCGGGCAAGGGGGGGGGTGCGGTGCTGATGAAGCACTTTCCGGATGGGCTGGTTTACAAGGCGGATGGGGAGTCATTCACGCTGGAGGAACCGAGGGTGCGATATGTGTCGCTGTGGAAGAAGGATCGCTTGATCGGGACGGACAAGAGGTGGCCGCGGTGGGAGGGTTCGGGAGAGTATGCGCGGAAGTTTGCGGGGCAGGAGGTGCCGGGGAGTGGGTATGAGTGAGGGGGGGAGGTTAGTTTTCAGTTTTCAGTTTTCAGTTTTCAGGAAGAGGCTTGGGGCTGGTGAGGAACGGGGGAGCGGGCTTGCGGGGTCGCTGCGGGACGCGGGGGAGGAGGGCCGTGGCGTGCACTCGAGAGCTGCAGATGACCGCAGCAGTCCGAGGGCCTGCGGCTGTCATGGGGCGGAGGTGTTAGGTGGAGGGGTGACCTTCGGGGTGCTTCTCCGCAGCAGGGCTGCTGGCTTTGAGCGGCAGCAGCGCTGCCGCAGTCCGGGGTCTGCCGACGGCTTAGGCGGAGGTGTTAGAGGAGGCGAGGGCCGGGGGATTGGCTCATGCCGCGAGACGCCGGAAGGACGCAGTCCTTCCGCTACGAAAAGAGGAGAGGGCTCGGACTGGGGTGGATGCTTCGTGCCGTCCCCAGCCGGACCTTTCGGAGAAAGGTCCCTGCCTTGGCCTTGATTGCCCTGGCTTGATGGTCCTTGCCTTGAGGGTGCTGTGCTACACTACGGCGTGGTGGCTGTGAGGCGGAGGTAGAGGCGGGGCTTGCCGGTGGTGGAGACGGTGAAGACGTTCTCGGGAAGGGTGCCGGTGTTGGGGACGGGGGACCAGCTGCCGGGCTGGAGGGTGGTGCTGTATTCGACGCCGTGGAGGAGGCCGGCGATGTCGGCGGGCGGGGTGAAGCGGAGGGTGATCTGGTCGCCGGTGCGCTCGGGGGTGGGGAGTTGGCCGGCGCTGTTTTGCTTGGGATCGAGGCCGAAGGCGAACTCGATGAGGTTGGGGAGGCCGTCGTGGTCGAAGTCGTTTTGATCGGCGGTGTCGCCGGTGTTCGAGGCGGTGCCGAAGTGGGTTTGGCGCCAACCGGTGATGGTGGTGCCGGTGCGTTGGAAGATGAAGCTGACGCGGGCGAGGCGATCGGTGCCGAAGGGGGTCTTGGTGAGGAGCTCGAGGGTGTAGAGGCCGTCGGTGGGGAGGAAGGCGCTGTAGTCGGTTACGACGATGGTGCGATTGGCGGGGACGCTGTCGTTGATGACGACGCTGGAGCCGGGGATGGTGGTACCGAGGAGGCCGGTCTGGGGTGCGCCCTTGTAGATGTGTGCCCAGGTGGTGGAGCTGGGGTAGAGGTCGTTCAGCTGGAAGGTGAGCTGGGGGACGCTGGCGCTGATGATTTGGCCCTGGGAGATGCCGGTGATGGTGGCGTCGGCGACGGGCCAGATTTGGACGAGTGCGGAGTCGAGCTGGGAAGCAGGTGTCTGGGCGTCCGCCACGGAATGGATGGTGAAGCGTTCTTCGCCACGGACCTTCGCGCGATTGGCGCCGGGGATCTCGGTGGGATTGATGACGATGGTGGATGTGCCATTGCTCGTGATCGAAGACTGGGATTGGAGAGTGGCTTGGGTGCGGTCAAGCGGATCGCCGATGCCAGTCGCTCCGTAGGACTGTACGTGGCGGCTCAGGGTGACGCCCTTGGCTCGCTCCGGAGCACCCGGGTCGGAAATGACGCCGCTGATTTTGAGCTCCACGGAGAAGGGGCGGTCGGCGCGCGTTCTCGGCATCACGGCGTAGGTGGTGTCCTGGGTGCGGATGGTCACCGTGGTGATGGGCAGGTTAAGATCGCAGGCAGTGGAGTCTAACAGATAGGGGACGGGCGGTGATCCGTTCTTGACGGCCCAGAGTTCAAACGCGGCCCCGTTTGGATTGATGGAGAGCGCGGAGAGACTCTCTCCTTCGGGGGCGAGGTCCGTCATGTCCCATGTCACGGGCGGAGACCAAAACTGTTTCTGCCGGATGAAGAAGGTGTAGTCGGCGGCATTCTCGCTGGCCGGGAGTTTGACCGACCATGTGAGGTTGGGCTTGGTGCCCGGTTGGACGATGACCGGAATAGCGGTCAGATTTCCCACCAGGAAGGGAGGAGGTATGGGCACGGGAGGTGAGGAGCGCGCGGGGAGGGTGAGGAAGAGGAATGCCATCGCGATCGCCGCCACGATGTGGGTGGCTACGGTGGTGCGGGCGTTCCGGGCGGGCGGGTGTGCGGCCGGCTGGGCAGTGTGTGACATGTAAGGGTGCGGGTGGGTGCGTGGGAGATGTTGATATTTGGTATCTCCCGGTCGAGTTGATTCCGCGGGCGGATTTGCCATGTCGGGAGGGAGGGAATCGGGGCTTTCATTCTGCTGCCTGGAGTGCTCAATGGCCTTCTGCCTGGCGTCCGCAGCGAGACACGATGTGGAGCGTTTCACCCATGAAATACCTTTTACTTCCCGCTGCTCTTTTTGTGCTGGTCGGTTGTGGTCCGCGTGGGACGAGCAAGGCGGATGTGGATGCGGCGGCGGCGCAGGATGATCCGGCGAAGCTGGTGCTGGAGACGAAGGAGGAGGGCCACCGGTGGGCGTTGCTGCCTTCGAAGATCCAGACGGGGATCCTGACGCTGGGGGATGGGGAGCAGGTGAAGTATTGGTTCAAGTCGCGTCATCTTGGCAATGATCTCGGGCACACGAGGTTCCAGTATGGGGATGGAAGCGTGGGTCATCTGGAGGGGTATTTTTGCTGCGAGGTGGAGGTGCCGAAGGAGCGGTTGGGGAATCGGGAGGCGTTGAAGAAATTCATCGCGGCGCATGATGGGGAGGAGCCTTGAACTCGGTGACGGGGAAGGCAGGGTTTTCGGCCGATGATGCGCATCCAGACGCCCTATAATCCGGAGTATGCGACCTGTGCCTACACGCATGCGTGGCTGCGCATCATGTCGGAGACGCTCGATCCTGATGCGGTGACGGGGGTGATGGGAGTGCAGCCGACGGAGACGCAGCGGGCGGGAGATCCGAGGCCCACGAAGCCGGACCGAACGTATAAGAAATCAGGATGGTGGATTTCCTCGAGCGGTGTGCTCACGAGCCTGGATGCGCGGGAGCATCTGGACTGGATCCTTTCCAAGCTGGATGGCTGTGATGCCGCTTTCGAGAAATTGCACGCGGAGGGGCACTTGATCGATCTGTGCGTCCGCTGGGATTCCAGGTGGGGGCATGGTGGGCCGACGATTTCGCCGGTGCAGATGAGGCGGCTGGCGGAGCTGCAGATCGAGCTGTGGTTTGATGTTTACTTCGACGGTGCGGATGAGGAGAAGGGATAGTCCGCTTGGTTTATCTAACAAAAGCTGCCGATGATTCCTTCCCGTCGATTCAGGCCAGTGACCCTTGTGGTTGCGGTTGGGTTGTTGCTTTTGGCGGCATTGTGGCTGGTGCCGGGGGCGAGGGGGCTTTGGGGTGGTGGGGCGGATGGTGGGAGGGAGGCCGGGGCGAAGGGTGAGGCTGGGGAGAGTGTGGCGGGCGATGCGGCGCGGAGGCGGGTGAGGGAGCGGCCGGCGGCGATGGATAAGGCGCAGCGGCTGTTGAGGGGCTTGCTGGTGGCGCAGGGTGCGGTGAAGGGTGCGGTGCCGAATAAAATCGATGTGGATCGGTTGGAGGAGCTGCGTGCGGAGTTGGATCGCTTGGAGACGGATGAGCTCATCGCGGTGTTGCGCGAGCTGGATGCTTCGGATGCTGACAAGTCGGCGAAGGTGCAGCTCGGCATTTTCATCGCGGGTTCGCTGGGGCGACGCGATCCGCGGCTGGCGTTGGATACTTTCGTGGGGCGGATTTCCGTGAGTCCCCAGGTGATACTGGCGCAGCTGAGCGCGATCTATGGTCGCTGGATTGCGAACGATCCGGATGATGCGGTTGGGTGGTTTGAGGAGCAGGCGGGGAAGGGGGCGCTGGCCGTGGTGGAGGTTGGGAGGCTGCAGATCGATCCGCGGATTTACTTCGAGTCGCAGTTGGTGCGAGCGCAGGCGTATCGTGATCCGGAGGCGGCGGGGGCTCGCCTGGCGGCGATGCCGGAGGAGGTGAGGCAGAGGTTGCTCAGCGACGACTGGTTCTCGAGCGCCTCGCCGCAGCGGGCGAAGGCGGCGGCTGCCTTCTTGCGCGAGAACTCGGGAGATGGGGATGCGGCCGCGGTGATTGCGAAAGCTGCCAGCAAGCGCGTGGCTCAGGGGGATCTGGCATACGCGGCGGATTTCCTGAGTCAACTCGAGCCGATGCCGGAGGAACGCGCAGCGATCGTGGGTGAGGCGCTGCGGGTGCGGGTGAGTGGGAATGATGAACTGACGATCACGCCGGAGGAGGCGCGGAAGTGGATCGTGGAGCAGTCACTGGAGCAGGCGGATCGTCTCACGGGGACGATGCTGGGGCAGATGGTGGAGTGGCATGATTTCTCCGAGATGTCGCGGCTGGCGATGGAGTATGATGAGGAGGGTGGGTCGGATGAGGTGCTGGTGGCGTTCTTGAAGAGCGCGCCGGCGAGTGCGAAGGAGGAGATTTTGAAGCTGGCGGAGAAGATTGAGGATGCGGGGGTGCGGAAGGAGGTGGCGGGGAGATTCAAGTGAGAGCTATCTAACAAATATGTCACCGTGGGGTCCGCGAGCTTGCGGCGCTGGAGGAGGCGGGGCATTCTGGGTCAGGGAGTTGTCTTTCCGGGAGGGGTGTTTTCGGAAAGTTGCATGCAAACCTACCGGTCCGGGTAACGATTTTGTAAATACAGGGGATTTACAAAAAACGCTTTCAAGGGCTGAGGGATGCGATATGGATGGGTTCGTGAAACCGAGTTCTTCTCTCCCCGGGTTTTGTTTTCATATCATGGGATCGATCGTCCTGATGGGGATGGTGATGCCGGTGGAGGGGGCGAGTTTGTATTGGGACGGGGCTTCGAGCGGTGCGGATGCGGACGGGGGAACGGGGTCGTGGACGACGGGAGGGGCGGCGAATTGGGATACTGCGGCGATGGCTGGGAGTGATGTGTCGTGGACCGATGGATCGGAGGCGGTGTTCGGGGGGACGGGTGGCGTGGTCGCGGTGTCGGGGATGGTGGGCGCGGGTTCGCTGACGTTCAACTCGCCGGGGTATCGCGTGACGGGTGGCGGGACCTTGACGCTGAGCGGGACGCCGGTGATCGCGACGGGCGCGAATGATGTGACGCTGGAGCCGGTGATCGCGGGCTCGGCGGCGATTTCGAAGACGGGCACGGGGGGGCTGACACTGGGCGGTGCGAATGGTTTCAGCGGTGCCTTCACGATCGCTGCGGGTACGGTGAAGGCGGGGAGTGCGGGTGCGTTTGGGACCACTGCGGGCGCTACCACGATTTCCTCCGGAGCGACGCTGGATGTGAATGGCCAGGGTCTGGGCAGTGAGGCTTTCAAGGTCTCCGGAGCGGGCGTGGGTGGCGCGGGGGCGATCGTGAATACGGGGGCTGCGGCCCTTAGCGCGATTTCAGGGGTGACGATGACTGGTGCGACGACGATCGGCGGCACGACGAACTGGAGCACTGCGGCCAACTCCACGATCGCGATGGGCGGCTCTACGCTGACGAAGGTGGGTGCGAACGAGATCGGGCTGAGCGCGACGTTTAGCACGCCGGGGAACATCGATATCAAGCAGGGGACGCTGACTCTGGATGCGAGAATGGGGGGATCGACGACGAATACGGTGACGGTCCGCAGCGGGGCGACGCTGGGGACGAACGGATGGGACCGTGTGTATTCGTGGAGTGCGATCCTTGAGGCGGGGACGACGTGGCGGACTGGTGGGAATCCTGCCAGTGCGCTGTTCTGGACCGGTCCCATCAGCATTGCGGGGGCGACCACCTTCGACGCGCAGGGCAGCGACGCGCACATGAGCACCGAGGGTGTCATTTCGGGTGCCGGCTCCGTGATCAAGACCGGCACCGGCTCCGTGACCTTCTCCAAGGTCAATACCTACACCGGTGGCACCACGGTGAATGCCGGCGAGCTGAGGCTGAACGCTTCTTCGAACGGTGCCGGAACGGTGCGTGGGCCCGTGACGGTGAACGCGGGAGCCACCCTCACTTTGTACTATGCGGGCTCGCTTGGCAGTACGACGGGCGCGCGCGTCAACCCGCTGAATGTGACGGGCGGTCTGTTGTACAACCTTTCCGGCGGCATGACCGCGCCTCCGGTCCTGAATCTAACAGGAAGCAGGGTGGAGACACATTCGGGCAGCTACTCGATGAGTTGCGATGCGGTGGTGAACAGCCTGGCGGCCGCCGTGCCCTCGGTGATCGACGGCAATGTTTATCTGAGCTCCGGCAATACGGGGAGCACCTCGGTTTTCAATGTGGCTGATGGTGAGGCGGTGGAAGACCTGCGGATCGAGGGCCGGATTGCGGGAGCCTACGCGGCGAATGGGATGACCAAGCGCGGCAGCGGGACGATGTCAGTGAACGGGCAGGTGACTTATCAGGGGCCGACGCTGGTGGAGGGAGGGACGCTTTTGTTAGAAAGTCCGGAGGATCAGCTGAAGGATTCGGCGGTGACGGTGTCCGCGGGGGCTTGCTTCGGGCTGATGGCCGGGGGCAAGACGGTGGCGAGCATCGCGGCGAAGGGTGGGAGCGCGCTGGTGCTGCCTGCTCTAACAAGTGGTGCGACGGTGGTGACGGGTGCGCTGGACCTGGGGAGCGGGAATATTTCGATCCGGCCGATGATCGGGCCGGATGCGACGCCGGGTGTCTATGATTTGATCACGGCGGGGAGCATCACGGGCAGTGGTGTGCCGGTGGTGGATTTCAACAGTGTCTTCGGCGCGACGCGGGCGACCGGCAGCGTGGCGGTGGTTGGCAACAAGCTGCGGCTGATTCTCACGAAAACGGGCAGCAGCGGACTGGTGTGGAACAATGCGAGCGCGGGTGGTGCTACAAATGGCAGCTGGGACATGGTGCTGGCGAATTTTTCCAACGGGATGGTCAACGATCGCTTCCGCTCGTATGATTCGGTGACCTTCGACGATTCGGTGGCAGCGGACAGCGCGAAGACGATCACGCTCGGCACGGTGCTGGCACCGGCGCGGATGACGGTGAACAATTCGAACGGGGACTACACCTTCAATGGCAGCGGCCGGCTGACGGGCGTGGGCACGCTGGTGAAGACCGGCAGCAGCAAGCTCACCCTGGCGGGGCAGGACAGCTATAAGATGAGTGGCCCGATCGTGGCGGGCGGTGGCGTGCTGCATTTCGACGACAAGTCGCAGATCTCGGCGAGCTCGCTGGTGGTGAAGTCCGGTGCGACGATCGATCCCGCGACGATCGCCACGGGCCCGATGGAGCTGCAATCCGGCACGGTGAAGGCGAAGCTGACGGGAAGCGCGTCGTGGACGAAGACGACGGCGGACACGGTGAGCTTGACCGCTGACAATTCCCTCAGCGGTCCGGGAACGGTGACGGCGGGTCATTTGGTCGTTGGAGATTTGAATGTTCCGGGTTGGTCGGGTGAGATCGGCCCGGGGCCGGTGGTGATTTCCAATGGGGCGGCCCTGTCCTTTGGCGGCCTGGGCTCCCGCAATGTGATGAATTCCTTCAGCGGCAGCGGCAGCCTCAATTTCCGCGGCCCGAGCAGTGACTCGTTCGGAGGCTCCTACTTCTACCTTGGTGGGCGAAACGATGACTTCAGCGGCCCGGTGGCAGTGAGGGATGCGACGCTCGTGGCGAACTTTACGGGGATGCTGGGCAGCGGGCCGGTTTCTCTAACAGGCCGCGCGCAGCTGCGGGCGGGTCGAGCGACGGTGGCGAACGCGATCACGCTCACGCCGGTGGGAAGCTCGGTAGGAAGCCTCAGCCTGTCGAATACCACGCTGGGTGGTCCGATCACCTTGCCTGGTGGGGTGACGACGGCGATTTACGGTCCTGACTCCTCGGCCTCCAACACCAACAGCACCATCAGCGGTCCGATCGGTGAGTCGGGCGGGCCTGCTTCGATCCGGATGGATTCTTTCACCACGACGAATTCATTCACGCTGTCGGGGGCGAGCACTTACACCGGGGCGACCACGATCGGGGCGAACGTCACGATGAAGCTGACGGGGAGTCTGGGAGCCACGGCGGTAACGGTGGGAGGAGCGTCCGTGCTGGAAGGCAACGGGGTGATCGGCAGCGGTGGCTCGCTGACATTCGCCAGCGGGGGTATTCTGAGGGTGAGTCCGTCCGGTGGCGTGCTGACGGTGAATGGCAATGTGAATCTCGGCCCCAAGGCTACGATCGCGGTGAACGTGACGCCGGGGACGGTGATCACCGGCCCGATCCCGGTGCTGAACTACACCGGCACGCTGACGGGTGGTGCGGCCAACCTGACGATGGATGCGCCGAACCTGTACCGGAAGGCGTCGTTTGGTTTCCCGCCGGGCCAGATCACCGTGGATCTCGAGAACAAGGCGCTGGTGTGGAAGCGGGCGAATGGTTCGTGGGACTCCACCACGAGCAAGAACTGGAGTACCAGTGATGCGGGCACGGTCTCGGACTATTTCTACAAGGGTGACAGCGTGCTCTTCAACGACAGCGGCCCGGGTGGCCTCGTCAGCGGGCAGGAGGTAGTGTGGCCCTCGGCGGTGGTGGTGGATAATGCGGCGAAGAGCTATCAACTCGACGCGACGATCTTCGGGCCGTGTTCGCTGATCAAGCGGGGGAGCGGCGTGATGTATCTTTCCAGCTACAATGCCTATAGCGGCGGGACGATCGTGGAGGGCGGTCGATTTGAAGTGGGAGGCTCGGTGGGAAGCGGGCCGGTATCGATCGCGGCGGGTGCCGAACTGGGCGGGAACCAAGGCGCGCTGGAATGTCCGGTGACGATCGCGGGCATGCTGGATCCCGGGTTCTCCCAGGTAACGGTGCCGGGTGGCTGGGGGATCGGCTACCTGACGACCCGCTCGCTCACCCTGTCCGGCAACTACCGCTGCCAGCTTGAGTCGATCGCCTGTGACTTGGTCCAGGTCCAGGGAGATCTGAATCTAACAGGATCGACCCTGACGGTGGTGCCGGTCTCGCAGTCGGGCTTTCCCGATCCCTGCATCATCGCCACTTACTCGGGGAATCTCCTTGGGCGCTTCGCTGCGATAAGCGGCGTGCCGGAGGGCTACGGGGTGAAGTATGATACGGCGACGAAGCGGATCCTGATCGTCCGCACGAGCTACGCCAATTGGATCGCGAGTCAGCCGGGTGTGGTCGATACGACGAACGATGGCGATCCGGATCGCGACGGGATTCCGAATCTGGTGGAGTATGTGGTGGGCGGGAATGCGGGCGCGAGTGATCCGGGGATCTTGCCGACGCAGGAGATCCAGGGAGACCATCTGATCTTCCGCTACAAGCGCAGCGATGCCTCGCGCACGACGACGACGCAGACGGTGCAGTGGAGCCACGACATGAAGGTGTGGACGGACATCCCTGTCCCGGTGACGAGTGCGCCGCCGGTGGTGGTGGTTCCCGATGGCAACCAGCAGGATGACATCACGGTGACGATCCCGCGTGCTCCGGGGTGCATGTACGTGCGGCTGAGGGTGACGCAGCCGTGAGTGCGGGGTTTGTGCCTATGTATTCACAACGATTTCACCAGGATGTTTTTGTCTCCAAGATATACCCGTGTATGAGTGACTTCATGAGACCCAGCCGTTCTCTTCCCGCGGTCTTTTTCCGTATCGTGGGTCTGGTCATCCCGATGGGGATGGTGATGCCGGTGCAAGCGGTGAGCTTGTACTGGGATGGTGCCTCGACCGGGCCGGATGCGGATGGGGGCGCGGGGACGTGGAGCACGGGGCCGGCGGCGAATTGGGATACGGCCGCGACTGCGGGCGATCAGGCTCCGTGGACGAATGGCTCGGACGCGGTCTTCGGGGGGACGGGCGGAGTGGTGACGGTGTCGGGCACGGTCAGCGCTGCCTCGCTGACGTTTGATGCACCATCGTATAGCCTTACCGGCGGGACGGTGGCGCTGGCCGGCGCGGCGGTGATCGGTACGGGAGCCAATGATGTGACGCTGGCCCCAGTCATCTCAGGGACGACGATTTCCAAAACGGGCACGGGGACGCTGACGATGGCGGGGAGCAATACCTTCACCGGCGGCTTCACGATTTCCGAAGGGACGGTGAAGGCGGGAAGTAGCAACGCCTTGGGCGATATGGCGGGTGTGACGACCATTTCCCCCGGAGCGACGCTGGACGTGAACGGCCAGGATTTCGGCCGCAAACAATTTTTCGTCTCGGGCACGGGCGTGGGCGGAGCAGGAGCGATCGTGAACACCGGCGCCGCCGCTCTGAACGCGATCGAGAGCTTGACGATGGCCGGTGCCACGACCTTGGGCGGGACGGGGAACTGGAACCTGGTTCCGGGTTTCTCGCTGGCGATGGGAGGGTTCACGCTGACGAAGGTGGGCGCGAATGAGATCGGGCTGAAGGCGCTGGTGAATACTCCGGGCCACATCGATGTGAAGGAAGGCACGTTCAGCTTCCTGAGCAACAACATCGGCGGATCGGCGGCGAATACGGTGACGGTCCGGACGGGAGCGACGCTGGGCATGACGGAGAGTTCGACCAGTCGCGCGTGGAAGGCCATCCTCGAGGCCGGAACGACGTGGCGGGGGAGTCCGGCCGCGGGCTACGATGCGAAGTGGAGCGGTCCGGTGAGCATCGCGGGGGCGACTACCTTTGACGTGCCGGGGATCAACAAGCCGATGGTCCACAGTGGCATCATCTCGGGTTCCGGTTCGGTGACGAAGACCGGCGCGGGGATTTGGACGATTAGCGGGGCCAACACCTATACCGGCGGTACGACAGTGACGGGAGGGACGCTGCAAGTCACTTCCTCTTCCGCACTGGGTAGCGGGCCGGTGGTAGTTGCTGCCGGAGGAACGCTCTCCGGCAATAGCTCGATCCCCGGCGCGGTGACGATTGCCGGTGCGATTGATCCCGGGGTGAGCTACCAGGCCGGGATCTTGACGCTGGGCCCGACCATTCTCTCTGGCACCTACCGGTGCACGATCGGATCTTCCGACAAGCTGGTGGTGAATGGAGACCTGGATTTGACCGGTGCCACGCTGGATGTGTCGATCGGGCCCGGGAGCTATTCCGGCGCGCAAGTCATCCTCAGCTATACCGGCACGGTCACGGGCAGCTTTTCCGCGCCGGGTGTGACGGCCAACGGCCTGGTGCTGCAGCACGATGTGGCGAACAAGCGGTTCATCGTCAGGCCGAAAGTCTACGAGGAGTGGATCGCGAGCTTTCCTGGTCTGGTAGATCCCTCGCAGGATGGCGATCCGGATGGCGATGGATTGCCGAATCTGGTGGAGTACATGCTCGGCGGAAATCCGGCCTCCTTTGAATCCCAGATCAGGCCAAAGATGAGCTACAGTGGTGGCCAGCTTGTCCTCAGCTTCTCACGCAGTACTTTCTCGGTAATTGACACCACCCAGATCGTCCAGTGGAGCCAGGACCTGGTGCATTGGAACGACCTGCCGATCTTCAACGACCCTGGAACCGGGGAAACCTTTGAGTTCAATCCGGGAGCGGAGAAGATCACGATGAGCTTTCCGGGTGACCTTGGGCGCTTTTACGTGCGGCTGAAGGTGACGAAGCCGTGATGGTGTGGTGGGTGGAGGTGCGTTTGTGAAGCGCCGGGGGTCTCACGATGCGGCTTGTTGCCGCCAAAGTGCGACGGTCATGGACGCGCCGTCACATCCATGGAGGCGGTATCCTGCAAAAGCTGCAGGAGTTCTGATCGGATGAATGGCGGGGTCTCCGGATCGCAGGAATTTCACGTAAATTAACTTTTTTTGTGCGGTGGGGTTCACTTGACTCCCGCGCGTGAAGTTGAAGTGCTGTTCGTTCTCCCGCGTTTGTCTTTATGTCATCAGTTCGGTTGTGCCATTGGAGGCTGCAAGTCTCCATTGGGACGGGACTTCCACGGGGGTGGATGCGGATGGCGGGGTGGGGACGTGGAGCACGGCGGCGAGTCCGGCGAATTGGGACACGGCGGCGAGCGGTGGGGTGGATACGGCGTGGAGTGCGGATTCGGAGGCTGTCTTCGGCGGGACCGGTGGTGTGGTGACGGTGTCAGGGACGGTGAGTGCGAGTTCGCTGGTTTTCACGGCGCAGGGTTATTTCCTGACGGGTGGCAACGTCTCTCTAACAGGCGCGCCGGTGATCGCGACCGGGGCGAACGATGTCACGCTGGATACGATCCTCGCGGGTGCGGCGCCCATCACCAAGACCGGGGCGGGCACGCTGACGATGGGGGTGAGCAATTCCTTCACGGGTGGCTTTACGATCGCTGCCGGCCAACTGGTGGTGGGAAATGCGGCTGCGCCTGACACGAACGGATTGCTCGGCACGGGTCCGGTGACGATCGCGGGTGGTGCCTCCTTCACGCTGGCACGCGGCGGTTCGACGACGGTCACGGAAATCGCGCATGCCTTCAGCGGCAGCGGCGGTCTGACGATCGCGGGGAATAACAATGGCTCGAACGGCTACTCGGACTTCAAGCTCACGGGGGACAGCAGCACTTTCACCGGGCCGATCACGGTCTCGAATGCGCGCATCAGTGCGGTGACTGGAAAGGAGACCGGTAGCGGTGCGATCAATCTAACAGGCCGCTCCTCGCTGTTCGCCGAGGGGGCGACGGTGGCGAATCCGCTGGTCTTTTCCCCGACGGGACAGTGGAAGGGTTTCCTGCAGGCGGGTGGGAACCTGATCCTGGCGGATGCCACGATCACGGGACCGGTCACGCTGTCCGGACCGGTGGCGACGCGGGTGAATGCGCCGGGCTACGGCAAGCGGCTGAACCTGATCAGCGGAGCGATCGGGCAGTCCGGCGGGACGGGTTCCATCGCGTTTTTCAATGAGGGCACCAGCGACACCACCTACACACTCTCGGGTGCCAGCACGTACACCGGCACCACCACGGTCAACAGTGGTGCGGTCCTGAATCTAACAGGTAGTCTGGCCGGCACGGCGGTGACGGTAAGCGGCTCGATCGGCGGCAGTGGCGTGATCGGGACCGGCGGCTCACTCACGATGGCCGCGCTGGGCAAGATCAAGGTGCCCACGTCCGGGGAAGCGCTCACGGTGAATGGCAATGTGACCCTTCAAACCTCGTCTTACGTCGCGGTGGACATGAAGCCGGGTGTGGTCGCGGGCGATCCGATCCCGGTGCTGCACTACACCGGCACGCTCACGGGTGCGGCACAGTTGGGCGTGGATGCCTCCTTCAACTATCGGAAGGCGGTGCTGGCATTCACTCCGAACCTGATCACGGTCGACATCGGATCGAAGGCGCTGATCTGGAAGGGAGCGGGCTCCGACTATTGGCAAGATGGCGCGGTGAAGTGGGCGACCACCAATGAAGGAGCTGCCGCTGATGTTTTCTACAGGGGTGACAGTGTGGAATTCAACGACAGCGGGAGTGGCGGTCTGGTGCGCGTCGGCAACACGGTGTTCCCTTCTGGCGTGCTGGTGAACAACAGCAGCAAGGAGTACAACATCGGCGGCTTCATCGCGGGTCCCTGCGCGCTGGTGAAGAAGGGCAGCGGCAAGCTGATTCTCTCTGGCATGGGCAGCAGCTACACGGGTGGCACGACCATCGAAGCAGGCGTCGTGGAACTCCGGAGTGGCACCACACCGCTTGGCAGCGGGCCGGTCTCAGTCGGGCCCGCGGCGGTGCTTTACGGTGGCGGCACCATCCAAGGGCCGCTCACCCTTGCCGGCACGCTGGGAGATGCGTCCGGCACTGCGGGGGTCGGGATCGAAGCGGGTCCCACGGTCCTCTCGGGGAGCTATCGCTGTTGGCTTACCGCCGATTCCAGCGACTGGCTCGCGGTGACGGGTGACCTCGATCTCACTGGCTCCGAGCTCACGCTGGCGACGCATGATGCGTTGTTCCATGAGGATACCTTCGTGATCGCCCGCTACACGGGGAACCTCACCGGCTTCTTCGCGGCGGTGAGCGGTGTGCCTGCCGGCTACGTGCTGAAGCATCTGCCCGCGAGCAAGCAGATCGTGGTGGTGCGAAAGAATCTGGATGAATGGCTGGCGGGGTATCCCGGACTTGGCGATGTGACGGCCGATGGCGATCCGGACCACGATGGGATGGTCAATCTGATGGAATACGTGCTGGGCGGGAATCCGGGTGGCAACGACACCGGCATCCTGCCTACCCAGGGCTTCGACTTCGGGAATGCGTTCTTCCGCTTCAAGCGCAGCAGGATCTCGGCAGCTCATACGCTGCAGGTGGTCCAGTGGAGCACGGATCTGAAGAACTGGACGGACGTTCCGACTTCGGGGCCCGGCGTTCATACCTACTCCTATAGCTACGACCTGGAGGAGATCACGGTGAGTGTGCCGCCAAGCCCGGGTGGCATGTTCTTCCGGCTGAAGGTGACGGAGCTGTGATCGTGACGAACCGCGCCAGTGATCGGAGTGGCGATGTTCCGGCGGAGCGCGAGAAGCCGGAAGGGCGCAGCCCTTCCGCTACGTTTTGTTGGCTGAGGCTGGCTACTCGTCCTTCTCGGTCTTGTCGGAGCAGTAGGTCTCCATGAAGTTCTTGGCGTCTTCGCCAACGGGGCCGATCTCGGTGCCGTCGGGGCGGAAGAGCCAGAGCCAGTCGTAGGAGCCGCCGCCGAGGAAGTAGCGGTGTTGGCCTAACAGGAGGCAGTCCTGGTATTCGCCGCGGGGGATGACTTTGACGCCATCGCCGGCGACGAGGAAGCGTTCCTTGGAATTGGTGGTGTCGACGACGTGGACGGCGCTGGAGGTGGTCCAAGCGGGAGTGTCGAAGTAGACGAAGCGGCCGTCGGTGGAGAACTGGAGATTGTGGAAGGTGGAGATGACTTCCTTCATTTCATTCGATGCGCGCGGCTTGACGAGGAGGACGGGTTCCTTGCCGGCTGCGTCGATTTGCCAGAGTTCCTGTGGGTCGTATTCGCCGGAGCCGGTGGGGATTTTCTTTCCGGCGGTGGCGCGGATGAAGACGATCCAATTGCCATCGGTGGAGAGGACGGGGGCGGTGTCCTTGCCCGAGGTGGTGAGGGTTTTGGTTTCGCCGGAGTCGGTGTGGAGGAGGATGTTGCCGTCCTTGGCTTCGACGGATGGGTCGGCGGCGAGGGTGGAGGAGATGGCGAGGCAGGCCATGGCCGTGATGATCCTGATCATGAAGAAGAGGATGCATGGCGGTGGAGGGGAAGCGAGGGGAACCTTCTCTAACAACCCTCAGTAGTCCGGTTAATTCCTACTATTTCACCTTCGTTATTTTCACGATCTTGGCTAACGGACTTTCCTCATCGTTCCACATTTTGCCATTGGAACGGATCTTCTCGACAACCACGTCCCTAAACTTCCACGGGTTGATCTCTAGTTTGTCGCCTTTCACGTGTAGTGCCCGCTCAAAGTCCCCGCTCATCTCGTAACCACCCGGAAAACGTTCGATCTTTGGCATCGCCTTATGAAGAAGTCCATTTCTCCAATCCTGCCAAAATCCAAAGCAGTCTTCCTTTTTAATTCCAAACTCGCTCGCCATTAATTCAAAGGCTTTCGCAGAGTCAGAGAATTTATCCCCCTCCTTCATAGCTGTGGAATACCTGAGATACTTTTCGTATAGCGCTATGGAGACCATCATTACCACGAATGCCGAGTGCCGATCTTTCGACATTTCACTGAGTGGACCGCAAAACCAGTCCTCCACCATTTCTCGCCGGGGTTTCTGGACCTCAAATCTGGCAGTATCTTGCTGGACCGTCGAAAAGGAGCCTTGTGGGTAATGCCCCGTCGAATCATTCGGGAAGGGATTCGTCATAGGATCTCATCCGAACATCGCCGCAGTGGTATTGCAACTTAAACGCGAGGTGGGGACCGGAGAGATTGCCGTAGCCATGCCACACAATCTCTAAGTTATTTCAATCCTCGGTGATGGCGCGGATTTCGTCGATGGAGACGTCGGCGTAGAAGTTGACGGTGATGGTGCGGCGGTCGGGGGAGAGTTCGACGCGGTCGGCGAATTTCGAGGCGGTCTTGGTGCCGGGTTCGAGGCCGCGGAGTTCGGCGTCGCGGGGGCCGAGTTGTGGGAGGGGGGAGCGGGTGAGGGTGGCATCGGTGCGATTCAGCTTCTGGCTGTGGGTGATGATGCCGAGCACGGGGCGGTCGAAGGTGACGGAGCCCTGGAAATTGCGGAGGTATTCCAAGCCCATGCTTTGGCCGACGGGATTGTAACGGAGCAGGTAGCTGCGGACGCGTTTGCCGGCGGGTGGGGTGATCTTGTAGGGGGCGCTGAGGTTCTGGCCATCGTAGGTGCCGGGCTCGATGATATCGACGGGGATGGATTTGGCGGGCTTGAAGTCGCGGCGCTCGGGGATGACGAGGATCTGGTTGTCATTCTCGAGGGCGGCGAGTGATTCGGGGGTGCCGGGTGGTGCGGGGATGACTTCGCCGCGGGTGGAGCGGATGCCGGAGGCGACGGGCCAGGTGCGCTGGTAGGGTGAGGGCTCGAAGGCGACGTCGCTGAGCTTGGTGTCGCTGGTGGCGCGGATGGCGGCGCCGCGTTCGATCTGGCGCTTCACGTTGTCGTTCTGGACGACGACCTTGCCATCGAGGACGAGGACGTCGGCGGTGCCATCGGGGCTGGCGGAGACGCCGAAGGAGGTGCCGAGGTCGGTGACGGTGGCGGAGGTGGTGACGACGCGGAAGCCGTGGGCGGTCTCCGGGCACCAGGCATTGAGACGGCCGTGGGCGAGCTCGACTTCATCCTGCGAGCGGATGGTGAGCTCGGCGGGTGCCTCGATGGCGACGACGGCGCCATTGGTGAATTCCATGCGGGAGACGCCGGTGGAGAAGATGAGCTTTTGGCCGGTGCGGACTTGCCTGGCGGTTTCCTCGCCATCGTAGCGGGTGGCGACGACGGTGCCGCGCATGGAGAGTGCAAGGCCGGCGGCGAGGGCGATGGCGGCTGCTGCGGCGAGGGTGATGCGCTTCCGGCGCTGGAAGCGGATGGTGTTTTGGACGCGGTTCGGGAAAGTGTCGTCTTCTTCGCCGGCGATGGTGTTGAGGTGGGGGAGGACGGAGCGGAGGAAGGTTTCGTCGCTGAGCTCGGGCTTGAGGCGGGCGAGTGCGCCGGAGACGAGGAGCTGGGAGCGGAGGGTGGCGATGGCCTGGGGATCGGACTCGAGGAGTGCGGCGAGGCGCTCGCGGCTGAGGTCGTCGAGGGTGCCGTCCAAGTACTGCGCGCACAGTAGTTCGAAGTCGGTGCTGCCGTGGTCGGCTTGCGGTGAGTTCATGGAGGGAGGCGATTCAGGCGTTGATGTGCTTGGCGACGAGGCAGTCGGCGAGCGCCTTGCGGGCGTGGAAGAGGAGCTTGCGGACGGAGGCGGGATTCATGGAGAGGTCGTCGCCGATCTCGCTGGCATTCCGGTCATCGTAGTAGCGGGCGTGGATGACGCGGCGGATGTTTTCGGGAAGATTGGCGAGGCATTCGCGGAGGGCCTCGTGACGGATCTCGGCGTCCTGGAGGACGCCGGGGGCGGGTGCGGTGGGCTCGGCGGCGATGATGATGCCGGTGATCTTTTCATCGAGCAGGCGCTGGCGGCGGCCGGTCTTGGTGAGCTCGTTCATGACGAGATTCCGGGCGATGGTGCGGAACCAGCCGGGGGCGTTCTCGGGATTGTCGAGCTCCTCCCACTTGCGGTGGGCGATGACGAAGGTCTCCTGGGCGAGGTCGTCGACCCAGGCGTCATTCACGCCGAGCGAGCGGATGAAGTAGCGGAGGCCGGAGTGGTGGGCGCGCACCGCGGCGTCGATCTGCTGGTCTCTTTCCCGGCGGGTCATGGTGGAGTCTGGATGGTGGCGAGGTGGATGAAAGAATCTACCTCCGGGCAAGGATTTCGCGAGGGGGGAAGGTGTTCCAGGGTGGGATCCGAATTTTCCGAATGCGATCACTCCTCGCCGCTGGAGGTCTGCGAGGAAGGGGAATTATCACCCCAAATCACCTCGTTTCGGGGGAGCGGCGCAGGCATCTCCGTCACTTGCTGCGGGGAACTAGACCATCCCTCCCACCATGCATTGATCTCCGCGATCGCATTCCGGTAGCCTTCGATATCTCCGGAAAAGGCGAGCAGTGCGGCCTCCATTTCCTCCCGTGTGAAGGTGTCCAGATTCGGTGATTCCAGCACTCTCATGGTCTCGATCACACCAGCGCAGGCGGCTTCGCGAAGCGGGCCGGTCAAGCGTGGATCAAACCGGGGTCCGTTCCCCGTGCTCGCCTCCGCAATGGCCATGGCGGCAAACTCCAGCATGACGGCTGCCGAGGAAGGATCGCAACGAGAAGCGAGATGAGTCAGATGCGGCGCTGCGGCGAGAGCCGAGTCGTAGACATTGCCGCCGCAGATGCATTGGAGAAGGTCCTCCTGAAGGGCTTTTCTCCCGGGAATTGTTCCCGCATAGTATCCCTTGAGGATTTTCGCGAACTCTCGGCCGGTGATGTTGTGGCAACTGAGCTGGTGCCAAATCGCCTCGTCGAGGGGAATCATGCCGGTTCAGCGATCCGGGACCAAGTGGTCAGGGGCATTCTTGCGGAGTGGGTGTGAATTCACTTCGGCTCTGCCTTCGTCGCACCCTCCGCCGGGACTTCGGTCTCGGGCTTGATCTGGGGGATGGGTGGGTCGGGGTAGGGCTCTTCCTTTTGCTTCGCTGGCTCTCCGGGCTTTTTGGTGGCGTCGTCCTTGAAGGTGACGGCGGTGGTGGCCTTGACGGCTTTTGTTAGATCGAGGACGGTGCGGGTGATGCGGTCGACGCCTTCGGCGGCGGTGTCGTCGTGGACGAGGGTGTAGACGCCGGGCTTCACGTTCGGGATGACGTAGCGGATGGTGTAGGACCAATTGACGTCCTCGACCTTGCCGGTGTCGTCGTAGCGCTCCTTGGGATTGATGAGGATGGCGGACTTGTTGGCGAAGAGGGTGCCGGCGATGCCCTTGGTGCCGGCGTTCATGGCGATGTTCCCGAGGGTGAGGAAGAGCTGGCTCTTGCCATCGTAGACGTAGCTGACGGTGACCTTGGGGGCGGTGGGTGCGGCTTTCTCGGTGGCGACGATGGTGCCGATGTCGCGGTCGGCCGCATGGCCGGGGAAGGAGGTCGCCAGGAAGGCGAGGAACAGCAGGGTTTTCATCTCGTCCGCGTTCTAGCGGAAAGGCGGGTGGGAGGGAAGCACGGGATGAGGCGGGCGGATGGTCACCGGTCATCGGGTGACGCGATGCGAAGTGACGTTTTTTTCGTTATCGGGGGCTGTCTTTTAGCGGTGAAAGGCCTTGCTTGAAAGGACACCGCAAGGGCGGTCTGCAAAGGGGATGCGGCAAATCGCAGCGCGGGACGGGTGGCGTGCGACTGTTCATCAGTGAGTTGAAGGGAGCATGAGTTGTGCTCTTTTCCAAGCATCATGGAAATCGTCCTCAACTCACGAGTGGTGCCGGGCGGCTTGCGCAAAGTCGTGGAACGCGTGGTGCGGCGCTTCACTTTCAGACCGCAGTTCCGATGGATGGCGACGCCTTCGGAGGAGGTGGTGCTTTGCTTGCCGCCGCTGCTCGTGGAATCAGTTTATGGTTCGCGTGAGAAAGAGGGGGTATTGCTGAGGGCGGGAATCGAGGATGAGATCCGGCGAGAGATCGAGAGCTTGCTGCCCTTCACGGAGGCGGGTGCTGCGGAGGCGCGGAAATGAAAGTGGGGCTTCTCAATTTATCACTGAACTACGGCTATGGATCATGAATTGCAGCGCTACCTGAATGACCATCTGGCGGGATCGGCGGGGGCGGTGAAACTCATCGATGATCTGGCGAGCCGTCAGGAGGATCCGGGAGAGGCGGAGTTTTTCCGCGCGCTGAGGGAAAAGGTGGAAGCGGATCGTGTGCAGTTGCGGGAGCTGCTCGATCGCGCCGGGCTGGAGGAAAGCACGGCGCTGCAAGTGGCGGGGAAGCTGACCGCGGGAGTGAGCCAGCTGAAGTTGAAGTGGGAAGGCATGGAGCCGGGAGAGCTCGGGATGTTGGAGGCGCTGGAGATGCTGGCGCTGGGGATCCAGGGGAAGCGAATGCTGTGGGTGATGCTGGGGGAGTTGGCGCCGGCGTTTCCGGAGTGGGAGGGTGTTCGGTTTGCGGATCTGGAGCTGGAGGCGATCCGGCAGCGGGATGCGGTGGAAGAGCGGAGGGTGAGGTGTGGGAGGGATTCGCTGGTGGATGCGGGGCGGCTGGAGGTGGTGAGGGCGGAGTCGTAGGTCGGGGTGGATGATGGTTGATTCTCCCTTGTGATCCCTCGTGCCGGTGCCCAGCGTGGCGGCAAAGCTTGATGAAGACTGGTCGCATCTCGCCAGAACGATGAACACGCATGACTCTCCCGGTCACGAGGACGCCCGCTGGTGGTGGAGCCGGAGTGTGCTCGGCGCGATTGTCTCGCCGAAGGTGATCTACTTTCTGGTGGTGCCTCTGGTTCTGGCGCTCGTGGTCCATGAGGTGATGACGGGCACCCGGGCGGAGGCTGTGCTGACGATTGCGGTGGGGATTGCTTTCGTGGGGGTTCAGATTGCGGTGGCGGCTTTGCCGGCGGATGAGCCGACGGCGCCTAACCGCGAACGACGAGCTGAGGTTCCGCCTGAGGAGTTTTGAGAAGAGGGCGACAGGAGTGTCGCCGCTCCTCAGGGCTCGCGGGTCGCTTCGGGATCACAGGGTGATCTGTGCGCCGAGCTCGACGACGCGGCCGGGGGGGAGGCGGAAGTAGGCGGTGGCGGGGGAGGCATTGCGGGCCATGGCGGCGAAGACGGCGAGGCGGAGGTGTTCGAGGGCGCTGGCCTTGCGGCCGACGCCGTAGGTTTCGCGGCCGAGGACGTAGGTGGCCTTGCCGGGGTGGAACTTGATTTCCTCGGGCAGGCCGGCCTTGAGCGCGACGGGAACGTCGGGCGTGTCGGCGAAGCCGAAGCTGAGGGTGACGCGGTGGATGCCCTCGCCCTGGTCGCTGTGCTCGATGGATTCGCACGGGTTGGCGTGCGGTTGGTCGAGGGTCTGGACGTGGAGGAGGACGACGCGTTCGTGGAGGACCTGGTTGTGCTTGAGATTGTGGAGGAGGGCGGTGGGGACGGTATTGCCGCGGCCGCTCATGTAGACGGCGGTGCCGGAGACGCGGTGGATGTGGCCGCGCTTGAGTTCTGTTAGAAGGCCATCAATGGGGAGGGCGTCCTTTGTGAGGCGGCGATAGAGGCGCTCGCGTCCCCACATCCAGGTGATCATGAGGGCGAAGATGATGCCTCCGACGACGAGGGGCAGCCAGCCACCTTCGATGATCTTGTGAGCATTCGCGGCGAGGAAGGCGCCATCGACGGTGAGGAAGGCGGCGGTGAGCAGGCCGGCCTTCAGCTTGCTCCATCCCCACGCGGAGATCGCGGCGGAGTAGAAGAGCATGGAGGTGATGGTCATGGTGAGGGCGATGGCGATGCCGTAGGCGGCCTCGAGGGCGGAGGAGGTCTTGAACGCGAGCACGAGCAGGATGCACGCGACGGCGAGCAGGTGATTCACGGAGGGCACGTAGATCTGTCCGGCGGAGTGCTCGGAGGTGTAGCGGATTTTCACGCGCGGGAGCACGCCGAGTTGGACGGCCTGGCCTGTGAGAGAATAGGCGCCGGAGATGAGGGCCTGGCTTGCGATGACGGCAGCGAGGGTGGCGAGGATGGTGAGCGGGAAGCGCAGGAACTCGGGCGCGAGCAGGAAGAAGGGCGCGCGGATGGCTGAGGGGTCCTCGATGAGCAGGGCGGCCTGGCCGAGGTAGTTCAGCGCGAGGCCGGGGAAGACGACGGTGAACCATGCCATGCGGATGGGCTTCACGCCGAAGTGGCCGAGGTCGGCATAGAGGGCCTCGCCACCGGTGACGGCGAGGAAAACGGAGGCGAGCAGCGGGAAGGCGTGCTCCCATTCATGGATCAGGAACATGAAGCCGGCATGCGGGCTGATGGCCTTCAGGACTTCCGGGTTATGGATGAGCTTGGCGATGCCGAGTGCGCCGAGCGTGCCGAACCAGACCATGACGATGGGGCCGAAGATGACGCCGACCTTGCCGGTGCCGTGGCGCTGGATGGAGAAGAGAGCGACGAGAATGCCGACGCAGATGGGGATGATCCAGTGCTCCACCACCGGGGCGCTGACGGAGAGGCCCTCCACAGCGCTGAGCACGGAGATGGCGGGCGTGAGCATGCCGTCTGCGTAAATCAGTGCGGCACCGGCGAGGCCTAACAGGAGGACGAACTTCGGCTCGATCATGCCGGCGCGTCGCTTGCAGGCGCGAATGAGGGCGGAGAGTGCGAGGATGCCGCCCTCGCCCTTGTTATCGAGGCGGAGGATGATGAAGAGGTACTTCAGCGATACGACGAGGATCAGCGACCAGACAATGAGGGAGGCGGCGCCAATGAGATTCTCCGGATGGATGGGTGCGCCGTGGCTGCCGGAGAAGCAGGCGCGGAAGGCATACAGCGGGCTGGTGCCGATGTCGCCGAAGACAATGCCAAGCGCCGCGAGCGTGGCGGCGGCGAGGGCGGGTGAGCGGTGTGAGTGACCGTCAGATGTCGTAGTCATGGTCAGGAGAAAACGGGAAGGGTGGGAAGCGTTAGGCCGAAGCGGTTTTGAAGGCGATTGTAGAACTTGAGGTTCTTCGTAGGCGGCGAAGTGGAGGGAGGCGTTGACTGCGCGCGGCGCGTGCGGACCACTTTGTGTACGCTCCGCGAGCCCGCACGCGGGGCGTGCAGGCGGGATGGCTTCGGGAGGGTGGTGTCATTCTGGGGCTGTCTTTTCTAACAGGTCTGCGCGCGCCTTGCGTGCGGACCTTCGATCGTCATCGATTCACCGGGGCATCGCATCGAGTGCGACATTGAGGCGGGCGATGTTGATGCGGTTCCCTCCGATGGTGCGGGAGGGGTAGGGCTCGGAGACTTCGCCGATGAGTTTGGCGAGCTGCTTGCGGTTGCTTTCATCCAGCTTCCGATCGTGCAGGACGCGGTCGATCTGCTGCTTGGCCTGATCGGGCTCGAGCCAGCGGATGCCGTTTTCGTCGGGCTGCGTGGCGGAGTCGGCGTGGAAGTAGCCGGGGCCGGATTGCTTGTCTTCGAGATCGATCATGGCGACGCGTTTTTCGTCCGGGATGGGCGGCTTTTCCTTTTTGTCATCCCATCCGTGTATGGCGAACCCGGCGACGGCGGCGATGCCGGCGATGCGGAGCACGCGAAGGGGGATGGGTAGGGGGCGCTTCATGCGGGGCGGTGGGATGGTGCGTCGGTGACGTGGGGGAATGGTCACACGGCTAGCGGATCCGGGTAGTCAAAGAGCCGGAAGGGGGCGTAAAAAAAGTATCAAAATGGCGGGTTTGGGGCTGAGGAGGGACGAGACTCTTGTCGTCCCGTGTTTGAAGAGGGGACAGGAGTGTCCCCTCTCCTCAGCGGGTTCCTACGGAACCCGTAGTGCGCGCTCGCTTTGCCACAGGGTGAAGGTCCCCGGTGGTAACTTGGCGGGATTCCGGCGGATGTACCTGACTGCATTCACGAAATGGTCCTCATCGCGGATGAGGGTGTCGCGGTAGTTTTTCTGCCAGATCCTGCCTTTGCCAACGCCTCGGGCGGAAATGCCCTTCCAGCTTTGGAGCAATTTTTTCAGCGGAGCCTTCGGTGCAAACAGCAGATGCACATGATTTGGCATGATGACCCATGCGTGATGGTCGGCGCGATTGCCGTGATCGTGCATCAGGGTCTGCTCCAATACCTTGCGGTAACGCTCGTCGCGGAAGAAGCAGGAGCCGTGGCCTTCATCGAGCCAGCGCTCCAGCTTGCGGGTGAACTCGCGATGGTGCTCGGCTTCGGTTTCCGGTGACCATGGTAGGGGGTGATGGGTCAGCCAGACTTTTCGTTGGGCTTTCCAGAGCGTGAGTTTTTCCTCAGGCATTGCGTCGCCGAGGCGGAAGGTGATGAACTGCATGGACTCGCCTTGCTCCCAGTGGGGAAGCCGGTCGCCATAGCGGTGGATCTCGCCGGAGGGGTCGAGGAAGTCACCCATTGCGGGGTGATAGGGCGTGGCGAGATTGGTGGCAGTGGGGAGTTTGTCATTCAGGATTTTACGGGGGGACAGGAGTGTCCCCCCTCCTCAGGGCCGCCGGGATTGTTGGCGGCATTTTCCTAGATTTCGCGCCACACTTGGGGGCTTCGCGAAATTCCCGGTCATGCCCATTCGCTTTCTCGCTGTGCTGACTTGTGCGTTGGCGGCCGTTCTTTGCCCGGTTGGGGCGGAGGAGGCTGTGGCGGCGCCCTCGTCGAAGCCGAACATCGTTTATTTCCTGGTGGATGACATGGGGTTCGCGGATTGCGGGTTCAATGGGGGGAAGGATATCAAGACGCCGAACATCGATGCGTTGGCGGCGAAGGGGTCGACCTTCGGGTCATACTACGTGCAGCCGCTGTGCTCGACGACGCGGGCGACGCTTCTAACAGGGCGGCTGCCGGTGCACCACGGGGTGTATGGGGCGCTGAAGCCGGATTCGAAGGGCGGGCTGCCGCTGGAGGAGCGGACGCTGCCGCAGGCGCTGAAGACGGCGGGGTATACGACAGCGATTTGTGGGAAGTGGCACATTGGGGAATCGACTCCGGAGTATCGGCCGATGAACCGGGGCTTCGATCACCAGTACGGGATCTGGTATGGGCAGATCGATTACTTCACGCATGTGCGTGCGGGTCGCGTGGAGTGGTATCGGGATGACCAGCCGCTGAAGGAGGAGGGCTACAGCACGACGCTGATCGGCAATGAGGCGGTGCGGCTGGTGAAGGCGCAGGAGGAGGGCAAGCCCCTGTTCCTGTATGTGCCTTTCAATGGGGTGCATGGGCCTTTCCAGGCGCCGGAGAAGTACAAGGAGCCCTACAAGGATCTGCCGCCGCACCGGCAGACGCTGGCGGCGATGCTGTCGGTGGTGGATGAGTCGATCGGGCGTGTGGTGGCGGCGCTGGGGGAGAAGAAGATGGAGGAGAATACGATCATCATTTTCTCCAGCGACAATGGCGGGGTGAATCCGGGCGACTATACGATGAACACGCCGCTGCGTGCGGGGAAGGCGACGACGTATGAGGGCGGGGTGCGGTCGTCGGCGTTCGTGGTTTACCCGGGGAAGATCGCGGCGGGGAAGAAGATCGAGACGCCGGTGCATGTGAGCGATTGGTATCCGACGCTGGTGAAGCTGACGGGTGCGGATGCGAAGCAGGCGCTGCCGGTGGATGGGATGGATATCTGGCCGCTGCTGACGAAGGGGGAGCCGCCGGCGCGGGATGCGCTGTTGTTAGGTTCGCAGCCGGCGCGGATCGCGGTGCGGATGGGGGATTGGAAGCTGATTCGGTTTATGGGGCCGCAGGGGCCGGGTGCGGGCAGGCCAAACGGGCCGAGGGCGAAGGCGAGGGCTGGTGCCAATGGCGGTGGGGATGCGGCTGAAGGGAAGAGGGGGCCGAGGTTTGAGCTCTATAATCTGGCGGAGGATATTTCGGAGAAGAACAACCTGGCGGAAGCGAAGCCGGAGAAGGTGGCGGAGATGCGCGCGCGGCTGGAGCAGATGGTGAAGGGGGCGAAGAGGAATAGTGCGGAGGGTGGGGATGAAGAGGAGTGAGTTTGCCTGCTGCTGCTCTTCAATGCCTAACGCGATCCTCATGGCTCCCTTCTCTCCACATGAACGGCACGGTTCACCCTTCACTCGAAAGCTGGGAATGATCCCAGCAGTCCAAGGGCGGCTGCGCCGCGGTCATGAGGCGCGCCTGGGTGGTGAGATTCGTATTTCGATTCGGTCACGCACGTTTTCCATGGCCGCTATCTTGCTTCTGCGGGCCGGAGGCTCCGCGCTCCCAGCGGGCTTCCGCTGAACCAGACGTTTCTTTGATCATGAAATCCTTGTTTGCTGTCACCCTTGTGCTCGCTGCGGCGGGCGCCATTGGCTCCGTTTCGGCTGCTTCGAAGCCGAATATCCTGCTCGTTTTGTTAGATGACCTTGGTTACAGCGACTTGGGTTGCTATGGCGGGGAGATTCCGACGCCGAACATCGATGCACTGGCGAAGGGCGGGCTGCGGTTCACGCATATGGCGAACTCGGCGCGGTGCTGTCCGTCGCGGGCTTCGTTGCTGACGGGGCTGCATCCGGCGCAAGCGGGGATTCCGAATTTCAGCGGGCAGCTGAGCCAGGATACGGCGACGCTGCCGGAGGTGCTGAAGGGGGCGGGCTACCAGACCTACATGGTGGGGAAGTGGCATGTGGGGAATTCGCCGGAGGC
This sequence comes from Luteolibacter sp. Y139, assembly GCF_038066715.1. Classification (NCBI taxonomy): domain Bacteria; kingdom Pseudomonadati; phylum Verrucomicrobiota; class Verrucomicrobiia; order Verrucomicrobiales; family Verrucomicrobiaceae; genus Neoluteolibacter; species Neoluteolibacter soli. The sequence goes on from NZ_JBBUKT010000005.1 coordinate 251,447, forward strand.
GAGTCCGGTGGCGCGTGGGTTCGATGAATTCTATGGCTTCACGAACGGGCACTCGGCGGGGCAGTGGGATCCGCGGAATTACAAGCGGCTGCCGGCGGATCACGAGCAGCTGAAGTATGAGCCGGGGAAGTTTTACGCGACGGATGTTTTCGGCGATTACGCGCAGGAGTTCATCAAGCAGGCGGGGAAGAAGAAGGAGCAGCCGTGGTTCCTGTATCTGGCGTATTCGGCGGCGCATTTCCCGATCCAGGCGCCGGAGAAGTCGGCGGCGCCTTTCTACGAGACTTATCGTAGAGGATGGGATGCGCTGCGGGAGGAGCGGTTCAAGAAGATGAAGGAGATCGGGCTGATCAATAGCGACGGGTGGAAGCTGAGTCCGCTATCGATCGTTCCGGTAGCTCCGCCGGCGCGGGCGAATGGCTATCCGGGGAAGCCGAATCCGGATTGGAAATCGCTGGATGCGCCGCGGCGCGAGGATCTGGCGCACCGGATGGCGCTGTATGCGGCGATGGTGAAGCATGTGGACGACGGGATGGGGCGGATCGTGAAGCAGCTGAAGGAGAACGGCAGCTATGAGAACACGCTGATCCTGCTGCTTTCCGACAATGGTGCGTGCTATGAGTGGGGTCCGTTTGGATTCGATGGCGAATCGGGCGCGGGGAAGAACGTGCTGCACGAGGGCAAGGAGCTGGAGAAGATGGGCGGGCCGGGGACGCACATGTCGTATGGCTCGGGATGGGCGAATCTGGGCAATACGCCGTTCCGGCTCTACAAGCACTTCACGCATGAGGGCGGGATCATCACGCCATTCATCGTGCACTGGCCGCAGGGGATCAAAGATTCTAACAGGTGGGTCCGTGATCCGGCGCATGTGATGGATTTGATGCCGACGCTGGCGGAGGTGGGTGGTGCGACGTATCCGAAGATGCGGGACGGGCACCAGGTGCAGCCGATGGAGGGGATCAGCCTGACGCCGACCTTCCGCAGCACGGCAGCGCTGCCGGAGCGGGCGCTGTGCTTCCAGCATGAGGGGGCCTATGCGATTCGCAAGGGGCAGTGGAAGCTGGTGAAGGGGAAGCGCTTTCCGGAGGAGGCGAAGTGGGAGCTCTACGACATTCTGGCGGATCCGTGTGAGATGAATGACCTGGCGGCGAAGAAGCCGGAGCTGGTGGCATCACTGGCGAAGGAGTGGCAGGCGTGGGCGGATCGTGTCGGTGCGCTGGCGGCACCGAAGGCGAAGGCTGCTGCGGCGGGGAAGGGGAAGAAGAAGGGAGGGAAGGAAGAGGACGATGGGGTGGATGATGGGTGAGGTGGTTTGCTTGATCATGTGATCGCCGCATCATCGATTACAGCTCGTCGGCCTCGTCATCCCTTGGCTTGCCGCAGGCATGGCGAGTTGCTTGGGTAGAGGCCGCCGCCCATGAACTACCCCGTTGGCACACCGATCCAAGCAGGCGACCTCGTCTGGTGGGATGAGGGTGCTTGTGTGGGATTCATCCAGTGGATCTGGGATGAGGCTCGGGATGGCGACTACTCATGGGCGAAGACGGACGGGCCGCCGCTGTTCATCGCGAATCGGCATCCTTACACTCCGAGTCACGAAGGCTTTGGATCCGGCATGCTCCATGACGAGTCTTGTTTGGCGGGTGAAGGGATTGGCTTGCTCAATGAGGATGAACTGGAGGAGCTGCGGTTGGCTACGGCGTTGGCCAAAGCCCGGTCCCGATCCGGTCTGAATGGAAGCTTTTACACGGTGCAGACTCGCGCGGAGAATTGCCGGCGGGTGGAATGGATTTTCTCGGTCTACGAAGACGACATCCGCGGCGAGGAGATCGTGATTCGCTGCGACGAACTTGAGCTCGGAGCGGAAGACAAGAATGAAGGGTAAGGACATGATGGGAATCGAAACAGCAGGGTTCAACATTCTCGAGCGGATCGTGGTGGAGAAGATCCACGATGGGCCGGGTGCCAAGGTCGTTCCCCGGGCTTACGTCCGGCGCTTGTCGCTCTGGGCTGAGGAGATGCGTCCTTACTTGGAGGGAGGCGAGGATCGCCCCGGGTATCCCATGAGCAGGCTTTTGAGCGCGGAAGGTCAGATCGACTGGACTTGCTGCTTCAAGCTCCGTCCGCTCGAGGTGGAGGAAGGGGAAGAAGGCGAGGTGATGGAATTGGACCTGAGCGGCTACTCGAGTCTGCCGGCGAGCGAGCGCGCAGAGGTTTTGTTTTCTTTCTTGGGGCCGGTTCCGGATGGTCAGGGCGGCAGCTTGATTTATGGTGCGGCGGATCGTGGCTTTCTCTGGGCGCACGGCTTCCTATGCCGCTGCGAGGGGTCATTCGAGGAGCCGGGAAGCATGGAGTTTCTCAACGTCTGGAGATCATGATGCCTCCGCCATTGCTGAATCTGGTCGTCATTCGTTCCGCGGATCTTGATCGTGCGGAGCGTTTCTATCGTGTGCTGGGTCTGAGCTTCGAGCGGCATCGGCATGGTTCGGGTCCGGAGCATCTCGCGGCCCAGCCATTTGCGGGTGGGTATGTGTTTGAGATTTATCCTGCGAGTGCGAAGGCAGGTTCCACGGCCGGTGTGCGCATTGGTTTTAGCATGGATGGGGTGGATTCGTATCTGGATGGGCTGGTGGAGGCAGGTGGCACGATCATTACGGCTGCTGCTGACAGCGAGTGGGGACGGCGCGCTGTTGTTGCGGATCCAGATGGGCACCGGGTGGAGCTGGTGATGCCGCTGGGCCGTTAGGTTGGCATGGTGAAGGGCTGAGGAGGAACGATGCTTTTGTGGTGCTTCCTTAAATTAAAAGGCCGGGGGGACAGGAGTGTCCCCCCTCCTCAGGGCTTCACCTTGGACATGGGCAGCAAGGGTTCTTCAAAGGCGATCCTTCCCTTTGCGGGCCGGGGTCTTTACAAGCTCGCCCGGCGGTGAGCCTTTCATTCCCGTATCTTGTGTCTTCCTGTCTTTCGTTCTTTCCCCATCAAGCCTTGGCGATGTCCCCGGCATCGCAATTTGTTGGGATCTTTGTCCTCGGGGTTGTTCTAGTGCAGGTGCTCAGTGTCGGTCTTCTGCTGTGGGGCCGACGGAGGAGTATGCTGAGGCTTCCGAAGCTGGGGGATGCGGGCGTGGTATTCGTGGAGGGACTCGTGGCGGGATATTCTCACAAGACCTTCATGACCCGCATCGGAGGCTCGTTCAAATGCCTGACGGTTGTCGTCACCGGCTCCGATCTCTCCCTTACGACTTCCTTTCCCTACACCGTGTTTGCCAGAGACCTCGACATAGAGCATCTCATTCCGCTCGGCAAGATCCTGAAGGTGGAGGAGCGAGGGAGTATCGTGGAGGTGGAGTTCCTGAATGAAGCGGGCTTGCCGGCGAAGTTTTCGCTGCGCTTGCGAAAGGCGGGGGAGTTTGTGAGTGCGATGCGTGCGAAGGCTTTTGTTTCTCCGTGATGCGGGCGATGGTGGCTTGCCCCGGTGATCGTGAACTGCGATAGGGACGGGATGACCATGAATCGCATGCTCACACGGATCGACCCTCGCGTGATCCGGTTGGGGGCGCTGGGTGCAGTGGTCGGTCTGGGCCTGGTGTCGATGATCACGTTCGCGCCCGGCTCGCGGAATTGGATAGGGGCGACCGTCTTCGGGGTGTTTCCGCAGGTTTTGCTTTTGGGGCCCATGATCGTAACCACGGCTCTCGAACGGAGCAGGCGGGGGAAGGAGTGGCGTCCCTATCTGCTCGTGAACGGCGTGGTGGCGCTCTTGTTCGCGATCTTCTGTGGAGCCGTGACTTATTCGATGCTGCCGCCGAGGCCGGAGCCAGTCCCTCATGCAATCCCGGTGCCAGCGGGCGCGTCAGCCGCTCCCGCCGAAGAGACCGAGGCGGAGAAGGCGAGGCGAGAGGAGCTTTCCCTGGCGCAGGATCTGGTCCGGCGTTTGATCTACAGGCACGACATCGCAGGGGCACTGGAGAAGTTCGATGCCTTCCCCGAGGACGTGAAAACGGAGCCTGAATTCCTCCTCCTGCGGGGCTCTTGCCATGTGGAGAGGAGGGACTTCGATGCTGCCCTGAAGTGTTTCCGGGAGGCGGAGAAGAAGATGCCGGGGGATGCGCAGATCCAGTTCAACATTGCGGAGGTGTACTTCGTTACCAAGAAGTGGAACGATGCGATCGTGGCATTCAAGCGGGTGACGCCGCGTGAGGGTCCGAATGCGGAGCTCCTGCGTGGACTGGTCGCCTTCAAGATCATGCTGTGCGAGGAAGGGCGGGGGAATGCTGCCGACGTCGAGCGGATCGCCGCGGAGAACTTGAAGGATGCGGATAGCGTGCTGGGCGCGTATACGAAGGCTGCGATGGAATTCCGCGCGAAGAACGACAAAGAGGCGAAGGCCACGCTCGCCGATGCCTCTACAAGATTCCGCCTCAACACTGACCTTGCGGCGTGGAATGACACGATGATCGAGTTTGGCTACTATCCGTGAAGGTAAGTGTGCGTTCGATCTCGGTCCTCAGCCCTTCATCGAAATTTCATCGTGCTGGTTCATTTCGTGGTTCACGGGGTGAAACTTTGCCGCATAAAGTAACTGAAGAATGAAGTCTCTCCTTATCGGCAGTTCCATCGCGCTAGTTTTCATGATGCCGGCTTGCAAGAAGCCGGTGAGCGGTGGGAGTTCGATTGCCTCGGGTGGAGCGGCGGTGGAGTCGGGTGCTGCGACGACGGCGCATGGCGCGGCGGGAGGTAAGGCTGAGGGTGCGGAGGCGGGGAAGGGTAAGGTGGCGGATCGGGGTTCTCGCGAAGAGCTATCGAAGTCGCTGAAGTCGGCCAACGCGGCTTTCGGGAAGCATGACATCGAGGGGACGATGAAGGTTCTGGATGAAGTGCCGGAGGAGTTCAGGGGGGACCCGGGTTTTCTGACGCTGCGGGGTGCGTGCTACACGGAAAAGAGGGACTTCAAGGCGGCGCTGGAGGACTTCAAGGAAGCGGCGAAGAAGAAGCCGGGGGATCCATCGATCCGGTTCAACATTGCGGAGATGAGTTTCGTGACGAAGGACTGGGATGAGGCGATCAAGGCATTCCAGGTGCTGCAGTCGCAGGGAGCGGTGAAGGGGACCGTGGGCGAGCTGGTGGATTTCAAGCTGATGCTGTGCGAGGAGGGGCGGGGGAATGACGCGGAGTTTGAGCGTCGTGCGGCGGAGAATTTGAAGGAGGCGGATACGCTGCTGGCGGCGTATACGAAGGCGGCGATGGAATACCGCGATGGAAAGGCGGATGAGGCGAAGGCGACGCTGGCCGATGCGTCGGCGAAGTTCACGGATCGCGGGGAGGTTTCGCCGTACTATGATACGATGGTGGAGTTCGGGTATGATCCGCGGAAGTGACTGTGGGGAATTGATGGGGGACAGGAGTGTCCCCGCTCCTCAGGCTGGCGGATTGACCGGGAGCTTTTGGTGATGATAGGTCATGAAGGTAATGCGGATCGCCTCACTGCTGTTTGCGTTTGTCTTGGGCTGCCTGGTGGGGGTGGTGATTGAGTATCGTCTCGCGGAGAGGGAGAAGTCCGCCCTGCTGGCGCGGTACGGCGTGAGAGCGGAGGAGCCTCCGAAAGAGCTCTCAGTGGAGGCGCGGGGGGAGGCCTTGCGGATGATGCAGGAGGAGAAGGACCAGGAGGCGGCATTTCTGAAAAGGCGCTCGGGAAACTGGATCTCCGCGGATGGATTGAAGAAGGCGAAGCTGAACGACGACATCCTGGAGTTCGGAAGTATGCCGGAGTGGCCGGATCTCGATGGCCGGAGCTTCATGCTGAGCAAGGATGGCGTGTTTCTGACGGAGGCCGGCCGCTACCTGATGCAATCCTCCGACGGGGAACCGGACACCCTGAGCTTCATCAAGCGGCAGCGAGACACCCAAGGCTTCACCCGGCTCACGCTCTATCGGGAAGGAAGTCCGCATGCGGCATCACGCCCACCGCTGCCGGACACGCCGCCGCCGCCGGATATCCAGAAGATGCTCGATCTGATACCAAGGATGAATGAGCACGAGGCCGTGGGAGCGATGATCCAGAGGATGGCGGAAGCTGGCGTGGTGGTAAGGAAGGAGGGCATTGCGGACATTATCGATTTCGATGCCGATCGGGGGGAGAAGCGCCTGGAGTTCGATCTCGGATTCGATGACCAGTGGGTCTTGCAGAGAAGTGAGGACGCGAAGGGTGAAGTCTACCGCTTTCGCTTGTTCCGCACCTGGGTGAAGGACCGGCGTGAAGGCGGGGACCCGGAGGTGGAGCGGGTGGTTTACCCCTACTATGAGTTTGGCAGGATCATCACCGGGCCGATGGAGTCGCGGGCTGCGGAGTCGGAGGAGAAGGGAGGGGGAGTGAGATGAAGAGGCGCACGGCCATCCTCTTGTTCGGCTCGCTGCTTCTCAGCATGGGCGGGTATGTGGCGTGGTGTTTCCGGCCGTTCTATTTACCGCCGCGGCTTTTCTTCACTGGCCAAGAATCGCCGGGGGCGCGGAAGGCGCTGGAGGAGTGGCGGTGGTCTTCCAATTATGCGGCGCCGGCGAGATTCGAGTGGTCCATGGCATGGTGGAATCTCAGGCATCCATGGCAGTGCAAGATGGGAAAGTCGGTCGCGGTCCAGTATGCGCCGCACCTCGGACTGGCGGCGACGGACAGTGTCCGGGCGTGGGGCTTTTCCAAGACGAACGGGGAGTGGGATGCCTCGACTGTATTCGACTACGGGAGTTGGAATGACTTGGCGAATAACAACAGGAGCCACCGCCAGCAGGAGATTGGGACGTGGATCGATGACAAGTTGGCTGCCGGGGCGACGATCGAGATCCTTTCGCTAGGGCGAGTGACGGCGGCCGGGGCGCTGGTGCGACCGGCGAGCGAGGCCAAAGGGCCGGAGACGGATTTCCCAAGCATCTTCCACCACTATGAGGTACTGGGCAGGGTGACGGTGTCGGATGCGAGGGAGCGGCAGCGTTTGTTCGAGGGATTCGCCCGTTCGGTCCGTGAGGGGGATGTTAGAAACGGGCTGGCGGCGGGTGGCCAGAGTCCCGGTCATGGGATCGTGATCACGCTGGGAGGAGAGCGTGCGGAGTGCCTGGTGAGCTTCGAAGATGGGAACGGCTACTTTTTCGGAAGTGGCTTCAATCGATTTGTAGGGACGTATGACGATTCGAATTTCGGGAGGAACCATCCGAATGAGAACCTGGCGTTTTTCAGGCTGAGCACGCGCTATCGTGAGGCATTCGATGCGGTGCTGGATCGAAACGGGATCGAGCGGCGGAAGCTGGAGAAATGAGATGAAGAGACGCACGGCCATTCTGCTGTCCGGTGTGATGCTCTGTAGCATCGGTGGGTATGTGGCGTGGTGCTGGAGGCCGTTTTATTTGAAGCCGCGGCTTGTGTTCAGTGGTGCTGTCTCGCCGGGAGCGCGAAGGGCAGTGGAACGGTGGGCGAAGACGTCCGCTTATCCCGGGCCGGTTCGCTTCCATTGGGAGGTGGCTGCAGATTATCTCCGCTATCCATGGAGTAATTTCCGGGCATTCCCGGTGCGCATCGTGGAGGAGCCTGGTTGCGGGCTGTGGGCGGTTCAGTTTGACGGGATGTGGGCATTTTCAAAGACCGGCGGGGAATGGGGGCCGCCTGTTCCCGTGGGAGGTCCATTTGCTGTCTGGCGCAGCGTCACCAGCGAAGTCAGGCATCAGGGAGCAGTCGCTTCCCGGATCGAAGAATTGGGAATGGCAGAGGGTGTCACGATCGAACTGCTTTCCCTGGGGGAGTTTGGTTCTGCGCATGCGGGGGATGATGAGGCGGTTAGTTCTCCGGGGGTAATTCACGACACTCCTATCCTGGATCGTGTCACGGTGTCGGAGCGCCAGGAGAAGCGGGAGCTGGTGGAAGCGGTGGCCCGCGCGATCCGCGAGGCGGTCGAGGTGCCAGCCGATCGCGATTTCGGAAGCAGGGGTTCCGGGATCGCCGTGATTCTCAGCGGCGGCGGTCAGAAGGTCGAACTGGAGTTCTGGCCTCAAGGGTATATCGGCTACGCCCATGGAGATGGCGTCGACGACCCCTACGATTGCGATGACAACCCGCGGGAGACCCGCGTTGTGATCCACTCCAAGTCGAGGGACACCTTTGATACCCTGCTCGACAGGTTCGGCGTGAAGCGGATGAAGAAAGAGAAGTGAGATGAAGAGGCGAACGGCGATTCTTTTGTTCGGTGCGCTTCTGCTCAGCATGAGTGGGTATGTGGCGTGGTGCTGGCGGCCGTTTTATGTGAAGCCGCGGCTGAAGTTTGCAGGCAACATGTCGCCGGGAAGCCGGAGGTCGGCGGAGGAGTGGAGAGGCGCTTCCAGCTATCCGGCGCCACTTGGGTTCGACTGGTCCGAGGCGTGGCAGAACCTTCAGCACCCATGGAACTGCCGGATGGCGGCGCCGGTGGAGGTGAGGGAGATCAAGGACCTCGGGCTGTGGGCGTGGGACAGCCGCCACTTCTGGGGATTCTCCAGGACCGGCGGGGAATGGGATGCCGCGACTGTCATGGATCATAGCCGGCCTTCCAAGGGCTTGTTCGGCCAATCCAAGATTTACCGGCAGGGGCAGATTGCTTCCCGCATTGATGCGATGACGGCCAATGGGGCGACCCTTGAAATCGTTTCGCTGGGGCGTGTGACGTCTCCGGATCCGCTGGAGCAGCATGTGGTGGAGGTTACGGAGCTGGGATTCCGCGTTCCCGGGATCTTCCATCACTATGAGGTGCTCGGCAGTGTCGCGGTGGTGGAGGCGGGTGAGCGACAGCATTTGTTAGATGGCCTTGCCCGTTCGATCCGTGAGGCGGATGTCGACAGCGAGCTGCCGGGGTGGGGGATCAGCCCGCGGTATGGGGTGATTCTCACCTTGGGAGAGGAGAGGGCGGAATACTTGATCAATTTTGAGAAGGGAGATGCCTATGCCTTCGGGAATGGGATCGAGGGGATTGATGGCTTTTATGGGAGTGATCCTCCGATGGGGAAGAGTCGTAGTGAGAATCTTGCGTTTTTCAGGATTAGTTCGCGTTCGATGGATGGGTTCGATAGTGTTCTTGAGAAGGGTGGTGTGAGGCGGGTGAAGCCGGAGAAATGAGATGAGGAAGCGCGCGGCCATCTTTTTGTTCGGCACGCTCTTGCTCAGCACGGGCGGGTATGTGGCGTGGTGCTGGCGGTCGTTTTACGTGAAGCCGTCTCTTGTGTTCGATTCCTCGGTATCGCCGGAGGGAAGGAAGGCGATGGAGGAGTGGAGGAATACTTCCAGCTATCCGAAGGCGCTTGAATTCAAGTGGTCTGCGGCGTGGTGGAACCTGGGCCATCCTTATGATTGCGAGAAGACGCTGCCGGTTCGGGTCGAAGAGAACGCGAATGCGGGGCTGTGGGCCCGCCACATGGTTTTCGGGTCCTGGGTGTTCTCGAAGATCGCCGGGGAATGGGATGCTTCGACAGTGGTGAAGATCCGCGGCATGGAGATGTTTCAGCAGGCGAGGCTTGCCGCCCAAATGGAAGCATGGTCAGCCGCCGGAGCGACGATCGAAATCCTTTCTCTGGGGCGTCCGGCCGGTAAGGGACACCGGGAACTTGGGGTGCCGGAGACGCAGGGTGCAAGTGCCGATGCCGCGGAAATGTATCACGGCTATCCTGTCCTGGGCCGGATCAAGGCGCTGGAAGCTCGCGAGCGGCTGGTCCTGTTAGATGACTTTACCAGATCGATTCGAGAGGCTGCGATGCCGGATGCATTTCTTCCGGAGATCCCGCGGCATGGAATCGTCTTCATCGAGGGAGAGAAGAAACATGAGTTCGCGATCTCCTTCGAGTCCGGGTATGTCTACGCCTTCGAGCCGGGCATCGAGGGCTCCGGAGTGGCCCACGGGAGGAGTGGTTCTTATTTTCAAATAACGCCGCGGGCATCGAGTGTCTTCGCTGGCTTCCTCAAGAAAAGTGGGATCGAACAGGGTGGCTTAGACAAGAAGTGATCCTTGCGTTTTTTGCATCGTGACGGCTTGGATGCCTTTCGGCTTTCGGCGATGGTCGTTGGCGGTGTCTGAGAGAGACGAGTGGTTTTGGTGGAGGGTGGCGATCGTTGGAGGTCGCTTTGTTTTGTGTGAGTGGAGGGCTTGGAGGGTGCACTCGAAAGCTGCGAATGATCGCAGCAGTCCGAGGGCAGCTGCGCCGCGGTTATTGGGCGGGTGCTGGTGGGTGTTTGTTTGCGTTTATCATGGGTCGGAAAATTCCTGGTTGACGGTTGGTGGGAGTTATGGGATCTCTTGAGGCGTTCCGATGAACCTTCGACATTCCATCATTCCGCTCCGAGAGCGACCGCGACATCAGCGGTGAGGCCTTTGATTGGCTTCGTGGTGCGATGCAGTGAAGTGTGACTATGGCGGACTTTAGCCGCCGGGATTCTCTGGAATCCGCCTGAATCCTTCTGCCAAGCGGGATTCTGCTGCCTTCGACCTCTCGCCGCTGATCGTCGTTTCCATTCCGATCTGATTTCGATCGCGTGGTGCAAAGGTCAGCATGGTGGGCTTTCAACCCGCAGATGCCGGGTTCAAGTCCCGCCGCGATCGCCATTGTTTGTTTATCTGTATCCGGCTTATCGATTCCCGTGATGGGGTGTCGAAATGCATAACTGTGTCCCTTTGTAACTTCCTCCCTCTTTCGTTTTCCCTTTTCCAATCCCGGGCGTGTTCTAACGGCAAGATCCCTGGCTGTGACCCAGGCAATGCGGGTTCGATTCCCGTCGCTCCGGACCAATTTCTTTTGATCCATTCTCAATCCATCATTCATTGCCGCGCTGGTGTAGTGGAAAGCGCACCGCCCTGCGTAGGCGGAAGCCGGGGTTCGATTCCCCGTCGCGGTACTTTCTCTTTCGTTTTCCTGTCCCTGTTCCTTTTCGTTTTCATCGGGTGTTGATGTAACCTGTTAGCATGCGTGATTTGGATTCACGTCGTCGGGGTTAAAATCCCCGGCACCCGACCAATTGCTTTTCCTTTGGATCCCCGTTAGGGTTGGCGGAGGGATCTCACCGGGTCCCTGCCGTTTACCGCAGAGGCACAGAGGAAAGGCAGGAGGTCACAGAGGAGGAAGGATACGGAGACCGGGGCTGAAGTGAATGGGGAGATTGGCGTGGGCGCCATTATCCTGCTGGAGCTTGGCCGCTTTCATTCATACGCTTCCCCAATGATTCAAGGTATCAATGCCTGGAGCTGCCTCGCCACGATGGCGGTGCTTTCGCTTTCGGCGTGTACTGGTCTCTCGCCGGAGAAGGAGGCTGTCATCACGAAGGCGCGCTTGATCCGCGACTTTCCGGTTTCCCGTGCGACCTTGCTTGCCTCGCTGGGGATCGAGAAGCCAATAGGTCAACGCTCTGAAGGCTCGATAGGCCGCAGCTGGGCATCCCACATGGAGACGTGGCAGCACGCTACCGGTCTCACGATCACCGCGTATGACCATGAATTTGTGCCAGCGATTGATCGGAAATCGATCGACGACATTCTCAATGGCCGACTGTCAGCGGCCGATCGGGATTCGATCGACGATATTATCAATGGACGGCCGCAAAAGCCGGTGGCGTTCACCAGGCAGCCGGCGGCGGCAGTAACCCTCAAGTCGTTCGATGGATTCAGCGTGAAGGATGGCCGGAAGGTTCTCTTTCAAGCGGGCGAACGAGCTCCCGATTCACAAGAGTAACTCGCGAAGACCTCCTGACAGTCTGCCAGATCTCATGCAGAAGCTCTTCACCTACGCGCTGATCTTCGGTCTTCCGATCGTGGCCTACGCGGTGTGGTTGAGGTGGCTCACGAAGCGATTGCATTTCCTGCTGCTGTTGGCGGGGATCGTGGTGACGGTGTGGCTGGCGTTGTGGCCGCTGGACTTTGCTCCGGCGTATCGGAAGGCGCTGGATCAGCCGGGTGATGCGGTGGATGCCGCCGTCAATGGATTCGTTCTGATGGGGTGGATTCCGGGGGCGATCGGGTGTTTGCCGATTCTGTTGGTGGAGATCCCGCGGAGCGTGGTGTTGCTGATGAGGAAGAGGCGAGGTGATTAGGCTATCACCCTGTCGCGGGGAGATTGGGGCTTTTCAGGTGCGTTGGATTTGCTGCAGGGTGGAGGTGCTGAGTCATGATCGCCGTTGCCATGCTTTTCGGGTTTGCGATTTTGATGCTTGGAAGCGATGTCGCGGCGATCCAAGGGGGCTGGGCGCGGCGGCTGGAGCTTCCGGGGTCGTGGTTCATTGACTATGCGCCTTGGGTGGCGCTTGCGGTGTTCGTGTTGGCGGTGATGGCGATCGTCAGGTTCAAGGTGCGGTGGCGGTGGGCTGCATTTGTCGCGGCTTACGTGCTGGGGATTTTCATCGATGGTTATCCGATGGCGCTGATGGATCAGGCCACGCGGATTCGCTTGGGCGCGCGCATGAATGAGGAGAGCCGGAAGGTTTTGGCGGCGAAGTATCCCGATCTGAAGTGGGTTTCCCCAGATTCCTCCGGTGTGTGGGTCCGGCGTGATGCTTACTCGCCGGAGCTGGCGGCATTTGTGACGGGGTTGGTGGATCATCAGGAGGAGGGAAGAGGCGGTACTGCGCACTAGCGACGCGTGCCCGGCCTCGGATGTAGGTTGCGCGAGAAGGCGAGGATGTCAGGAGCGTGGACATGCGGTTCACGCCGTGTCGACAGGATGTCGACACTCCTTAAGGGCACTCTGGCGCTGCGGGCGATGTCCGTTTGGACGACCTCGGAGAGCCTTGTACGCTCCCCGGCTGGGCTGTTGCATCCCGCGCGGTTGGCGCTTCTTTGCAGTCTCCGCGGCTTTCGGGAAAACTCCGGGAGAATATTTAGGGAACATCCGGGGGACTCGTCACACCACCTTTTCGCCGGGACCGAAACACAAAACCAAGAGCTCTCCCCGGCTGACTCCTGCGGCTGCTTCCCTACTGGACCGGATGATTTCCGGCCGGGCCGGGGCTGCGCCGTCCCTCACCAGAACCCGTTAGCGAGATTCATCGAATGAAAACCCGTGCCCTGCCATTCGTCATCGTCTGTCTGTCCGCCCACTCCGCTTCCGCGGTCAATGCCATCTGGGATGGTGGTGCCGCGACGGCGGGCTGGGGACAGGCCAACAATTGGGACCCGAACGCGATCCCGACCTTCAACAACACGCTCGATGTCTATTTCTACAAAGCGGGCACGACGACTTTCCTGACGAATTTCATCGGGGCCGGGCGGACGATCCGTTCGCTGAATTTCACGGACGATGCGGACTCGGCGGTGAGTGTGCGGCTGGTCGATGGTTCGAATGTGGCGCAGACGCTGACCTTCGATACCGATGCGGGGAGCGCGGCCATCACGGTGACGAGTGGCGCGACGGGAGCCCATACGATCGGCGACACGGGAACGGTCAATCTCAACGATCCGCTGCTGATCACGCATGATGGCACGGGCACGCTGACGATCAGCCGCCCGATCATCGAGTCGGTCTCCGGGATGAGCCTGACCAAGGGTGGCACGGGCAAGCTGGTGCTGTCCGCGGCGAACACCTACACCGGCCTGACGACGATCAACGGTGGCATCCTCCAGTGCGGTGTGCTGAATGCGCTGGGCGGCAACACGCAGGGCACGGTGGTGAATCCGGGCGGAACGCTCGACATCAATGACAAGCGCTTGCCCTTCGCCGAGACGATCTCAATCGCGGGCAATGGTGCGGGCGGGATCGGTGCGCTCTACTCGGCCACGGGCAATACGGGCGATGCGAATCACTTCGGCGGCCTGACGCTGACGGCGGATGCCTCGATCGGCGCGCCCTCCGGCGTGCGCTATGGGGTTGGCGCCAATGGCACCTCGGTGACGAGCGGTCTCTTCAAGCTGACGAAGGTGGGACTCGGCCAATTCGACCTGCGCGGGCAGGTGACGGTGGGCGATATCCTGGTGAGCGAAGGCGTTCTCCAGGCGCAGGGAGCAGCGACCTATAACACGGGCTACAATCTCACGATCAATACCGGCACGGAGTTCCGCGCCTTCGAGCTGACGAATCCCTTCGCGCGGAATATCGTGCTGAATGGCGGCAAGTTTTCCTCGACCGGTTCGCTTGCGACCGGCGACCTGGTCACCAGCCCGATCCTGATCACCGGTGCTGGCTTGCTCGATAGCTCGGGCGATGCGACTGACAAGGTGACCTTCTCCGGAAACATCACCGAGTCCGCGCCGGGCGCGAATCTGACGATCGGCGGGACGCGCCGGGTGGTACTGACCGGCACGAATAGCTACACGGGCACGACGACGGTGAATTCCACGCTGCAGGCGTCGGGAAGCTTCACGAGCAATATCAACGTGAGCCCGGCGGCCACGCTCGATGGCGAGGGCTCCACCACCGGCACGCTGACGCTGGGGAGTGCCTCGAACCTCCGCTTCGATCCGACGACGACCGGTGCGGGCCAGAATTTCCGCGCGGCGGATGTGATCGTGGCTCCGTTCGAGATCGTCAATGTGATCGCGAACTCGGCTTCATCCGGGTCGGGGATCGTGGTGCTGCATGACAACAACGGCGGGCTGGATCTGAGCAATTTCATGCTGCTGAATCCCGGCCGCGCGACGTTGGCGCTGGGTGGGGCAGGCGGGAACTCCGACCTCATCTACAATTTCCAAGCGGCCAATCTGGAGTGGCATGGCTACACGAACAGTGACTGGAGCATCGAGGACACGAACAAGAATTTCCTGAACCTGGGAACTTCGCTGCACGACGATTTCTTCACGCGGGACAACGTGGACTTCGTGAATGCAGCGACCGGGACGGTGACGCTGATCGCGAGCCTCTCGCCGGGGAATGTGGCCTTCAAGAATACGGCGGGGAATAACCTCTCGCTGGTGCCCTTTGCCTTGGAGACCTTCGAGCCAGTCTCGATTTCAAAGACATCGACCGGTGATGTGACCATCGCCTCGTCGATCATTGGCACGGGTGGCATCTCGATGACTTCGACGGCTGGTGGCACGCTATTCCTCACCGCGAACAATACCGCG
Organism: Luteolibacter sp. Y139; assembly: GCF_038066715.1. Classification (NCBI taxonomy): domain Bacteria; kingdom Pseudomonadati; phylum Verrucomicrobiota; class Verrucomicrobiia; order Verrucomicrobiales; family Verrucomicrobiaceae; genus Neoluteolibacter; species Neoluteolibacter soli. The sequence continues at coordinate 266,493 of NZ_JBBUKT010000005.1, forward strand.
ACGGGTGCGATCACGGTGGATGCAGGCACGCTGCAGATCGGCAACGGCGGCACGACGGGTAGCATCGCTGCTCCGACGGTGGCGAACAATGGCAGCGTGGTGGTGAACCGGACGGACAATGTCACCATCGCCTCGCTCATCAGTGGCAGTGGCACTCTCACGCAGGCGGGGACCGGCACGGCGATCCTTTCGCAGGACAATACCTACACCGGCCTCACCACGGTCAGCGCGGGCACGCTCCAGATCGGCGCCAATGGGACCACCGGCAATCTGGCGGGCAACATCCTCGACAATGCCAATGTCGAATTCAACCGCAGCAATAACTTCAGCTACGGCGGCTCCATCACCGGCAGCGGCAGTGTGACGAAGCGGGGCCTGGGCAACATGACGCTGACGGGGACGAATACCTTCGGCGGTGGTCTGAATCTCTACAATGCCATCACGACCGCGGCGGATGCGAACGTGGGCAGCGGTCCGATCACGATGGGTCCCGGCCTTGCCAATACCAACACGCTCGCGATCGCGGGGGGCACGATCGACAATGACATCTACTTCGCGGATGCCGGCACGGGGAACAAGATCATCAATATCGCGACCGGGTTCACTGATGCGGGGCTGAGCGGCACGATTCACCTGGATGCGAATAGTGGCGTGGCCGCGGGTGTCTCGCGGATCAGCACCGACTTCGGCACGCTGGTGATTTCCGGGAAGATGACGGGCGCGGGCACCAATGGTTATTCCAAGCGGCAGAACGGCCATGTGGTGATCACGAACAACACGAATGACTACACGGGCCCGACCCACATCGTGGATGGTGGCGCGCTGGTCGTGGATGGCCGCGTGCCCGGGAATGTCTTCTTCGGCGAATTGCCGGGGGTGGGTGGCACGGGTGCGATGAATGGCACGCTCGCGGGCTCCGGCACGATCGGTGGCAATGTGAAGCTGCAGGCACCGAGCAAGCTTTCGCCTGGTGGCACCAGCGCGGCCGGTGTGCTCGCTGATACCCGTGCGACGCTCACGATCAATGGCAACCTGGAAGCGGATCAGATCGGCACGGGTGCGGGCCGCATCGTGATGCAGCTGGGTGCACCGGCGGGAACGAATGACCGCGTGAATGTGGGCGGCACGCTTTCGCTCGGTGCGGGCACGATCGGGCTGAATGAATTCACGATCACGGATGCGGGTGGTCTTGCGGCCGGTGTCTACACGCTGATCCACACGACCGGTGGCATCACCGGCACGCTGGATGCGGCGAATGTGACTGCTTCGGTGGGTGCCAGCCTGAATGGCACGCTGTCGATAAGCGGCACGGATCTCATTCTCACGGTGGCGGGTGCCAATCCGTATGCGACGTGGACGGCTACCTTCCCGACGCTGACGAATACCGCGTTTGATTTCGACTTCGACAACGATGGTATTGCGACGGGACTCGAGTGGGTGCTGGGTGGCAATCCGACGGTGAATGATACCGCGGCGATCGCGCCGACCTTCACGGGGAGTGCGGCGACGGGGATCACGATGTCCTTCAAGCGCGAGGAGGATAGCATCGGTGCGGTGACCGTGACGGTAGAGTATGGGACCACGCTGGCGACCTGGCCGGGCTCGGTGGCGATCGGCGCGGCGTCCTCCGGTCCCGATGGGAATGGCGTGACGGTAAACGTGAATGCGGTGCCGGATCCGGATAACGTGACGGTGACGATCCCGGCGAGCAATGCGGGCGGTAGCGGCAGGCTCTACGCACGGCTCAAGGCGACGATGCCGTGAGGGGTTGATTTGAATTCACGCTGATCATTTTGGCGGGCCGCTTCTAACAGGGCGGCCCGCTTTTTGTATGCGGGGCGTTTTCCCACAGCAGTCCGCTGCAATGCGCACGGATGGGCGGCGCGGGGTGCAATGCAGCCGCGCGATCACGATGCCTTCCGCTTTTCACGCGTGGGCCGGTGGCTCAGAGCTCGTGGTTCGGAGGATTCTCCTCCATTTGCTCGAGCTTTGCCTCTTCCGAGCGTGGGGTGCGGCTTAGATCGTGGAGGACATCGCAGCGGGGATCGTCGCAGTCGGTGTCCTTGTTCTGCTTGATGCCGGATTTCGGGTCTTCATTCATGGCGTTGGGATTCGGGTTGGATGCTTTCCTTCCTCGCAGGCGCGGTGCCAATCCGTCGTGGCGGTCGGCCCCTGCGCGATCAGGGGATTGTCCTTAACAGCGGGTGGCTTTTATCTTACACGGAGGTTCCTCAAACCCTCCTCTGTCTCCTCGCTCATGAATCGCCTCCTCCCTCGGCATTCACGCACGGGCCTGCCCGCGCATCGTCTTGCCTCCCGTTTCGCTGCTGCGGCCTTGTTGCTCGGTGTGGCATCGCTTCACGCTGCGGACATTACCGCCGTGACCGGCAGCTCCAGCCCGATGGACACGGTGCAGCCCGGGCTGGTGGTCCGGTCGCAATTCGTGATGACGGGTGTGTATCCGACTCCGGGGGATGGCCTTCCGGGATTGCCGCCCAATGATGGCTATCTGGGGGAGATTCATTTCTCCGCCGGTGATATCGCGATTGGCGATCCGGAGGCAGATGGCCGGCTGATCCCCGTGACGGGGAATACCGCGGTCTACTCGATCCTATTCACCCGCTACGGTGGGAATGGCGTGCAGAACTTCGCGCTGCCGGATCTCCGTGGCACGGTGCCAGTCCAGCCGGGACAGGGGAGCGGACTGACGGCGGTGACACTCGCTGGCAAATCCGGTTCGGAGAAAGTCGCGCTGGTGGCGGAGAACCTGCCGCGCCATGGCCACACGCTGCATACGCTGCAGCTCAATTTCACCGGTGAGGTGGCGACATCACCTTTCGAGAATCGCCAGTCTTCGCTGGGGCTGAATTTCCTGATCAATGGTGCTGGCGAGCTGCGGCTTTTCGCCGGTGACTTCGCTCCCTCCGGCTGGGCGCTTGCGCAGGGGCAGCTGCTTTCCATCGATGAGTATCCGGATCTCTACGCGGCGCTCGGCACGGCATGGGGTGGCGATGGTGTGTCCACCTTCGCGTTGCCGGACTTGCGCGGGCGGGTTCCCGTCGGTGCGGGCCAGGGTCCCGGGCTTACTTCGCGCACGCTCGGGCAGACCTTTGGTAGCGAGACCACGGTCCTGTCGGGGCTCAATCTACCGGCTCACACGCACGGGTATGGTGGCGCATCCACCAGCTCGTCCGGAACGTCCACGCCGATCGATACCGTGCAGCCATCGGCTGCGATTCAAATCGGTATCGTGACCTTGGGCCTGTTTCCCCAAGTGGGCCATAACGGCTACAACGGGCACACGCTCGGGGAGATCGTGATGTATGCCGGTGCGCTGCCGGCGGATGTGACGCCCGCCGATGGCCGGACGCTCCCGATCAACTCGAACAACGCGCTGCACCAAGTGGTGGGCGACGTCTATGGTGGCAATGGCCAGACCACCTTCGGCTTGCCGGATTTCCGCGGTCGCACGCCGATGGGGCGCGGCACCGGCAGTGGCCTGACGGCTCGTGCGCTGGCGGAGAAAGTGGGCGTGGAGACCCACGTGGTCACGCCGGCGGAGATGCCGGCGCACCAACACGTCATTCCCGAGACGATGGTCATTCCCAATGCGAGCTTCGAGGCGGACTTCTATGGCAACTGGCCCGGCTACGCTTCCAATAACAACAACGGCAGGATCACCGGCTGGAGCTGGAGCGGTCAGGTGGGGATCAATCCGGTGCGTGACCCGTCGCCGAGCTATCCTTTCGCAGACAACGGCGCGATTCCCGCTGGGAGCCAAGTCGCCATCGTGCAGAGCCAGAATGGAAACGAAGGCTCGATGGTCACTACCGTGGCCGGGCTGACTCCGGGGACGCGCTACACGGTGAGCTTCCGTGCGAATGCCCGCGATTATCTGGGCAGCGTGCCGGCAGCGACCTGGTCCCTGGAATGCGGGGCGAATAGTCCGGCGAAGCCTGCGGTGCCGTTCAATGTTTCACCTCGTGTGGGTGGCACCAATCCGTACTACCGTGTGACGGGCACCTTCATCGCCACCTCGTCGCTGCTGGACATCCGGCTGCGAAATCAGACGAGCGTGGACAGCACGGTGCTGCTGGATGACTTCAAGCTCACGGCCGAGGACTTCTCGTCGCCATGGCGCATCCGGCCGTGGAATGACGATGCGAGTTCCGGAGTCGGGACGGGGCAGTTCTTTAACACCGAATCCTGGGCTTATGCGTTGGGGACTCCCGTCGGCGGACTCGATCTGAACGGAGTGAGGGTAGGAGGGCTGCCATCGTCCAACCTGAATGCTCCGGGCAAGGTGAAGATCGAGGGGGCGGATTTCGGTGGTGTTTTCCAGTCCGGTTCGCAGTCCACCGTTCCTGGAAACTCGGGAGGAGCCAGCGGCACGATAGGAGACCAATTCGTGCGGGGGCAGAAGAACGTGACCATCACGCTGGATGGCCTCGTGACGGGCCAGGGCTACCGGGTCCAGGTCTTCGGCGCGGGATCCGCGTCTTCCGGGAGTTGCCTAGCGACGTTCTCGTCCGGAAACGATTCGATCGAAGTCGATGAAGGTCTCTACGGCGCGGCCCAAGGGATCCGCACCGAATACCTTTTCACCGCGGACGCCGCGACACGGGTGATCCGGGTGCAGTCGCACGATCCTAACAACACGTATCGTCTCTACGGCATCGCCCTCGACAAGACCGGCCCCGTGTTCTCCGTGGAGGAGGTGAATGGCGGGTCCGCGCAAGTGATCCCTTCGGGTGGGTCTTTCGACTTTGGATTCGTGGCGCTGCCCTTGCATTCCGTGACGAAGAATTTCCTGCTGCGCAACAGCGGTGCGGGGGGCCTGGTCGTGATATCCGTACTCGGGCCGTTCGGCTCACCGCTCCGCTTTTCCATGCAGCCGCAGTCATTCGATCTGAATGGCACCCTCGCCACCGGACAGGCTGTGCCCTTCCAAGTCACCTATGATCCCGGCTCCGGCGGTCCCGCGCAGGATTTGCTGAGGTTCTATATGGGAGGCTCTCAATTCATCGATTTCACTTTGAAAGGTGACAGTGCGCTGAGCTACGCGAACTGGTCCGCGGGACAATTCCCGGGCAATCCCGGCAATGCGGCGGGCACCGCCGATCCGGATCGGGATGGCCTGCCGAACTTGCTAGAATACTCGCTCCGTGGGGACCCGAAGGCCTTCACGTCTGCTCGCCTCGGTCAGCCGTCCGCCCCGAATGCGGGCATGCGGAGGCTGAGCTTTCCCTATCACCCGAGCATCGTGGATGTGACGTGGACGCTGCAGTACAGCGCGAATCTCTCGGGCTGGACGGATGTGTATCGCTACCAGCGTGCGACGGGCGGGACTGCGTTGCTTCCCGGTGTGACCGGTGCGGCGAATGCGGGTGCGCAGATGATTGATGTGAATGTGCCGGATGGGGCGCTGTTCCAAGGGAAGGGGTTTTGGCGGGTGAAGGCGGAGTAGGGATATGGCGGATAGGTGTGTCGGACTGACAATTTTCCGGACAGGGGGAGTTCTTTGGGTAGCGCGCCGGAAGGCGGCGAGCTGTCATTGTGATGAATCAATCCCTCTATGAGCGGTCGGCCAGGGTTGGCTGCTTTTCGCTCCTGTCCCTCGGGTGTCTGGTGATGTTCGCGCTGTGCTCGAGTCCGAGCGAGTATGTGCCGCTCAAGAGGAATCCCGATGGGAGTCCGGTGGTGGATGCTGCAGGGGACTATGTCACGGACGTGAGCTGGAGATCCGAGCTGGTCAATGCGATGCCGCTGATCCTGACGGTCTCGGTGAGTGCGTTTTTCCTGATTCTTGCGGTGAGGGCGGCGGTGAGGAATCTTCCTCGGTGAGCCGGAGAAGGGCGCTTCATTTGGCGATGATGGTTCGCTAGGCTGAGGCCGGAATCGTCGTATGCTGCAATTCATCCACCTCGCTGACGAAGCAGATGGCCGTTCCCGGGAGTGATGAATGGGAGTTCTCTATCTGGCACCTCTTGATTCATGAATGCGCTTTTCATCGTCGCTGCGGTTTTCGTCTTTCTCTTGTGTCCGGCAGCCTTGGCCGGGAATTCCAAGGAGGTGCCGGACAGTGACTCTCCGGGTGGTGACTATGCGGCACGTGTGGAACCGCCGGCCAACGAGATCGATGACGTGGACCACCTGAGCATCTACCGGAAGGCGACGGGCGAGGTGATCGCGCGGGTGGCGCTCGGTGGCTACGCGCGCTATCCGATGGCGGCCGATTCGATGAACCTGCGGCTCTTGTGGTCGCCGGATTCGAAACACCTGGCGGTGATGGGTCGGACGACGAAACGCTCTTGGGAGGTTTCCGTCTATGCCATCGGCAAGGGTGCGACCAAGGTCAAGCTTCCCAGCGCGACGGAGAAGGCGCTGAAGTTGCTATCGGCAAAGGAGATCGATCGTGTCTCGCGCGAGACGCCGGTGAAGTGGCTCGACAATGACAGGCTGCTGCTGCGGGCTGCGGGGGACACGACCGTCGGAGGGGAGTTGATTTGGTACGAGGTCGATGTGACTTTCTCGATGAAGGGTGGCAAGATTACCGGGGCGAAGCTCATTGAGAAAAGGTCCCGTGAGGGCTAACAGGGGAGGTATCGCGAGGATTTTTGGGAGTCGATTGCAGCGGACATCCGCAACTCTCAGACGGTGGTGGCGTTGATTCCATGGCTTGCCATGAAGATGATCCGGATATCTGCTGTCTTGTCGTTGTTGTTCGCTGGCGTGCTGTGCGCTGACCCTGCGGCTGAAGTGCCGGCTGCTGAAGGCGTGCACGCGAAGGTGGATGCGCTGATGAAGGCACAGCGGGCGGATGAGGCGGTGGTCTTGCTTGAGGCGGCGCTGAAGGATCATCCCGATGATGTTGAGGCGCTCAGGAAGCTGGGATCCATTTATGCGATGGTGCTCAGGCAGCCGGAGAAAGGTGCGCTGCTGCTGGAGAAGGGGGCCAAGACGGGGGACAAGAAGAGCCTGCAAGCCCTGGCGCTGACCCAGCTCTCGATGCAGGACGACAAGGGGATGCTCGCGTACAAGAAGCTGTATGTGGACAATTACGAGAACCTGGGCGGAGCGCGGGTGGTGTGCTTCTACATCGCCGGGCAGGAAAGGGATGGAGGTCTCTTCAATCAGCTTCTACTAAAGACTCCCTGGGACGATATCGAGAAGGACAAGAACCTCAGCATGATGATCGCGAAAACGGCGAAGCGGCTTGTGGAGAATGACCGGGTCGAGGGAGCTGACGCTCCCGAGGGGAAGGCGGATGGTGAAGGGAAGTAGCATCCGGAGCCGGGTCCAAGCCCTCGGTAACAAGGAGAGCTTGGCGCTTTGGTCTTGGTGCTAGGAAGCTGGGGTGGTATGCCAATCGGGAGGCATGCACCGGTTGTTCCAGGTAGTCGTTCTAGGGTTCGCCGTGTTTGTGGCTGGCCCGGTGCGAGCCTTCTCGGAGATACCGCCCGAGGACTACTTGTTCTTCAGCGTGAAGAGTTTCCGGATCGTCCTGATAGAAGTCGATAGCGTCAAAGTCGACCTCGCCGGGAATAAGAATGGAATTGAAGTTCATAACGTGACTGTCGCTGGCAAGCGGATCGAGACCATCCGGGGAAACGACACAGGGCTTCAGTTTAGCAATCAGAGCCCGGAGTTGAGAGTCAGCAAGTATGAGGAGGCACGGCGGTCCTTTTCCGAGGGGCAGGTCGAGATGCTTCTGATCAAGAAGCCGCACCTCGGATCACAGTGCAAGAAGGGCCATCGTTATCTGGTGATCTTTGAAGGAAATGACCCGATCTACTTCGAAGTCTCCAAGGACGACGATGGATGGAGGAAGAAGATGCTCGAAAACGAGAAGCGCTGGAACGAGCAGAAGTAGTTCGGCGGGGGAACCGACGATCTTGAAACTCACGCCTTCAGCACTGTCGTCTTTCCTAACAGGTCCCGCTCGTAGGCGTGGATGCGTTGGCCTTCGGGGTTGATGAATTGGACGGTCATCTTTTCGTCGGTGACGTGGATGTGATTGAAGCCGCGGGTTTGCATGGAGAAGCCTCGGCCGGTGCCGATGACTTCGTAGCGGCTGGCACCGCCGCCGCCGGAGATGACGAAGTCGGGGGAGAAGCCTTCGACCTGGAGGTGCTGGAGATTGTGATCGTGGCCGGAGATGTAGAGGGAGACGCGCTTGTCGCGGAGGTAGGGTTCCCATTGGGCGAGGAGCTTCTCGCCTTGCTTGTCGCCGCGGTCCTTGGTCTCGGAGAAGATGGGGAAGTGAGAGACCATCCATAGCCACTTGGCGTTGGTGGGCTTGGCCATTTCGGCTTCGAGCCAGCGGTGCTGGGCGAGCTTTTCCTGTGGGGTGAGGGCGCCTTCGAAATTGTTGCCGTCGAGGTAGATGACTTTGACGAGCGGCTGGCCCTTCGGGCCGAGTTCGAAGGCGTGCCACTTGGCAGGCATCTTCCAGCGGGATGAGGGATCTTCGCGGGTGCGGGCGAGCTGGTAGTCGGCCTTGGTCCGGCCTTGCTTGGAATCGTACTGCGGGCCGTAGTCGTGATTGCCGAGCAGGGCGTAGAAGGGGCAGTCGAAGTCCTTCTTGGGATACATGCCGGAGAAGCGCGCGGCGAATTGCTCGGGCATGAAGTTGCCGTAGAAGTTATCGCCGAGGGCGAGGACGCAGGAGAGCGGGCGGCCGAGGGACTTGGTGAATTTCGCCATCTGGGTGGCGACCAGGCGTTGGTTCTCGTTGTTGGTGCCGTAGTCGCCGACGGCGAGGAGGTCGAGGCCGCCGGGGGAGAACTTTGTTTCGGGCTCTGCTGCGCCGAGTCTGCCCATCAGGCCGCCGGTGATGAGGTTCGAACTGAAGAGGAGAGTGGTCTTCAGGGCATCGCGGCGGGTGATGGCAGGGCGGGTCATGAGTGAGGTGAGGAGTGGGAAATAGAGCAGGTTTTACGGGGGATGGGGAGGCGATTTTGCGTCGGGAATGAGCGAAGATGAGGGCGGTGTGCGAGAGGGCTGTGGGTGGATTCGCGAGGGTGGGGAGAGGTTCGGTCCTTTCCCATCTCGCTGCCCTTCAGGCCGCCGGTCCTCACGTAACAAAAACCCCGGCCGATGGCCGGGGCTGAGGACTTGTCGCACCTTTGGTGCTGAAGAGGAGTAGCGCTCAGGGGCGCTTTGAAGTCACTCGGTCGCTTTCTTGTGCTTCTTTTTCGGGACTGCGGTGAACTCGGCGAAGGTGAGCTTGCCGTCGTTGTTCTTGTCCTTGCGGCCGAAGATCTTGTCGGCCTTGGCGGCTTCGCGGCCGCCTTTTTCGAATTCGTCCTTGGAGAGCAGGCTATCGTGATCCTTGTCCTTGCGTTTGAAGATCTTGGCGGGGTCGGCCTTTTTCTTCGGTGCGGTGCCATCGGGCGCGGCGGTGGCGAAGGGCATGGAGAGCGCGAAGGCGAGCGCGATCAGGGTGCTGGTGGCTTTCATGGTGATGACTGATGACTGATGATTGTTGGTTGAAGTGAAAGGGATGGGGCGGACGCGTTTGCGTCGGGGAAGGGAGAGAGCCGGAACGGACCCTCCGGCGGGGCAGCCCGGGAATAACCCATAACCGGGCCGCCCCTTGGAGATCCACGACGTCGCGATCGCCATGTATGAATGGGTGTTGCAAGTTGCGCCGGGTGTTCCTCAGAGGCCGAGCATTTCCTCGATCTCGGACTTGGAGAGCGAGCGGTCGCCGTTCTTGTTGTATTGGTCGAATTTCTTGCCGGCGGCGTCCTGGTCGGTCTCGCCGGCGACGAACTCGTCGCGGCTGAGGGAGCCGTCCTTGTTGGAGTCCTTGCGGTGCATGTACTCCTGGATGGCGTCGCGTTTTTTCTCGCGGGCCTTTTTTTCCTCGGCCTCGCGCTTGTCAGCGGCCTTGTCGCGCTTCGGCGGGGCGAGGCGGGGCCGGGCGTCCACGGACGTGACCAGCGAGGCGATGATGAGAACGATCGGGATGGCTTTCATGGGGTCGAACGATGGGTAGGAGGCCAAGATTCGATTTCGCGAGGGCGCGAGGTGTTCTGGAATGGGTAGCGGCGTGTGGGCGGGCTCTTGTTTGAAATCCGGGATTCGAAAGTTGGGATTTCGAATCACCGGGGAAACCCGCCGGGGATTTGCCAGTTGCGCGAGGAATGTCATGATTCTGGCGGTACACTTCCTCCTTTGGCGAAATCCCCGGTCATGCCTTTGCCGAAACCCTTGTCCTTCGCACTCCTAGCGCTTGCCGCGGCGCCGCTTCCTGCCCTCGCGTGGCAGGCTGCGCCGGGCTCGATGCTGACGGAGTGGGGCGAGAAGCTGACCCCGGACACCGCCTGGCGCGAGTATCCGCGGCCCGAGCTGGCCCGCGAGCAGTGGGTGAATCTCAATGGGCTGTGGAGCTATGCGATCTCGCCGAAGGAGGCGACGGCGGCGCCCGAGTCAGCGGGTGAGATTCTGGTGCCATTCGCGATCGAGTCGTCGCTGTCCGGCGTGAAGAAGCGGATCACGGCGAATGACGCGATCTGGTATCGGCGCGAGTTCGAGCTCACGCCGACGGCGGGCAAGCGGGTGGTGCTGAATTTCGAGGCGGTGGATTACCAGTGCAGCGTGCGCGTGAATGGCACGGAGGTGGGCAGCCATACCGGTGGCAATCTGCCGTTTTCCTTCGACATCACGAAGGCGCTCAAGCCGGGCAAGAACACGCTGGAGCTGAAGGTGACCGATGGGACCGACAGCGGCTATCAGCTGCACGGCAAGCAGGTCAACGAGCCGCACGGGATCTGGTATACGCCGGTCAGCGGGATCTGGCAGACGGTGTGGCTGGAGGAGGTGGCGGAGAATCACATCACCGCGGTGAAGATCACGCCGTCGGTGTCCGGGAAGGTGGAGATTGCTCTAACAACCTCGGGTCCAGTCGCCGAGGCGAGCGTGGTGGCGTCGCTGAATGGCAAGGAGGTCTCAAGCGTCAGCGGGCCGTCTAACAAGATCTCCTTCACGATCCCCTCGCCGAAGCTGTGGTCGCCGGATTCGCCGACGCTCTACGATCTGGCGATCACGCTGGGCGAGGACAAGGTGAAGTCCTACACGGGCATCCGCGAGACGACGGTGGCGAAGGACGCGGATGGCAACCTGCGCTTCAACCTGAATGGCAAGCCGATCTTCCACTGGGGCACACTGGATCAGGGCTGGTGGCCGGATGGCCTGCTCACGCCGCCGTCGGAGGCAGCGATGCAGTCGGACATCGATTTCCTGAAGGCGGCGGGTTTCAATACGATCCGCAAGCACATCAAGGTGGAGCCGCGGCGCTACTACGCGTATTGCGATCGGATCGGGATGCTGGTGTGGCAGGATCAGGTTTCCTCCGGAACCGGTGGCGGGCGGAAGAAGGAAGGTTCCAGCAGCCCGCCGTGGACGCGGCTCGGGCCGGACCCCGTGGATGCGACGTGGCCGGATGCGGCGCATGAGCAATACATGGCGGAGCTGAAGGGGATGATCGATCATCTCTACAGCCACCCGGCGATCGTGACGTGGGTGCCTTTCAATGAAGCGTGGGGGCAGCATCGGACGATGGAGGTGGGCAAGTGGATCGTGCCGTATGATCCGACGCGGCAGGTCAATATCGCGTCCGGTGGGAATTGGTGGCCGGTGGGGAATATCGTGGATGAGCATCGCTATCCGGATCCCGGATTTCCTTTCAAGCAGGCGGAGCGATTCGATGGGTATGTGAAGGTGGTCGGCGAATTCGGCGGGCACGGCTTTCCGGTGGAGGGTCACCTGTGGGATCCGAATGCGCGGAACTGGGGCTATGGCGGACTGCCGAAGGACAAGGACGAGTGGCTGGAGCGGTATAAGAAATCGATCCGCGTGCTTGCCGACCTGAAGTCGCAGGGCGTTGCCGCTGGTATCTACACGCAGACCACGGATGTGGAGGGTGAGATCAACGGGCTGATCACGTATGATCGCAAGGTTCGCAAGCTGACGCCGGAAGCGCTGGCGGCGATTCATCGAGGAGCGGGCTTGATCGATGGTGGCCGCAAGTCTGCGGCACGACGCGAGGAAGGCAGCACCGGTGAGAACTTCCCATCGCCGAAGCCGGCGCCGGTACAGCCCGCGATGTCGCGTGCGGAAATCGAGGCGGGGCTCGCGAGCCATGACAAGGCGATCTACATCAAGGAAGGCTGGATCCGTGATCCCTACATCACGCTGGGGCCGGACGATCTCTACTATCTAACGGGGACGACGCCGAATCCGAATGATCCGCGCGAGAAGAGCGATCCGTATAACGTGGGCCTGGGTGACAACTCGATCGTGGGCAGCGTGGTGCAGGTGTGGCGGAGCAAGGATCTGGTGGAGTGGGAGTATCTCGGCACGCCTTTCACGCTGAAGGATGGCATGCGGATGAGGCCCGGGAAATTCGTGTGGGCGCCTGAGCTTCACTGGATGGGGGATCGCTGGGCGCTGGTGCATTGCCCCGCTGCGAGTGCGAATTTTTCGCTGACGGAAGGGAAGGATCTCAAGGGGCCGTGGACGAACCCGATGAAGCCGGGCAAGCTCGGCGAGAAGCATGATCCCTCGCTCTTCAAGGATGGGGACACGTGGTGGATGCTGTGGCAGAACACGCTGATCGCGCCGCTGTCGAAGGATCTCGCCAGCTTCACCGCGGAGCCGGTGCGGATCGATCCCTCGGGCAGCCGGCCGGGGCCGAAGGGCGAGCCGATCAGCAGGATCGGCCATGAGGGCGCGACGATGATCAAGGTGGGCGACAAGTATGTGCACATCGGCACGGCGTGGTCGACCGACAAGGGGCGCAAGGGTTCCTACAATCTCTACTACTGCTCCGCCGACAAGATCACGGGGCCATATGGTCCGCGGAAATTCGCCGGGCGTTTCCTGGGTCACGGGACGCCATTCCAGACGCGCGATGGCAAGTGGTGGTGCACGGCATTCTTCAATGGCAATGTGCCACCGCTGTCGCGCGAGGGGATCGAGAAGCGTGACCTAGGTTCCGATGCGCAGACCATCAATCAACGCGGCGTGACGCTGGTGCCGCTGGAGGTCGGGATGAAAGATGGCGATGTTTCGATCCGTGCCATTGATCCGGCCTATGGCACGCCTGGTCCCGATGAAGCCCAGAAGTTCTGATCTGTTTTTCCGATGAAATCCGCACTCCTGCTTTCCTGCCTGCTCGCGACGCCGCTTCTCACAAGCGCGGCGGAGAAGAAGCCGAACGTGATCCTCATCATGGTGGATGACATGGGCTACTCCGATATCCGCCCGTGGGGCGGCGAGATCGATACGCCGAACCTGGACTCGCTAGCGAAGAGCGGACTGCGCTTCACGCAGTTCTACAATTCGGCGCGCTGCTGCCCTACCCGGGCGACGCTGATGACCGGCCTGCATCCGCATGAGGTGGGGATCGGCCACATGACGGGCGAAGAGAAGGACGATGACAAGAACGTGCCGCCTGCGTACGCCGGGAACATCAATGACTCGTGCGTGACGCTGGCGCAGGTGGCGAAGAGCGCGGGCTACGCGACCTTCATGACGGGCAAGTGGCACCTGGCGGGGAAGGACCAGGGGGATTGGCCGCTGCAGCGTGGGTTTGATCGATACTATGGGTGCATCGCTGGAGCGACTCACTATTTCCATCCTTCCGGGCCGCGCGGGATGTTCGATGGGAACACGCCGGACAAGGATCCGAAGAGCACGAGTGCGGATCGTCCTTTCTACACGACGGATGCGTTCGCGGATCATGCGCGGCAGTTCATCGATGAGCTGGAAGCGGGGCCGGACAAGGAGAAGCCTTTCTTCCTGTATCTCGCCTTCAATGCGCCGCATTGGCCGCACCATGCGCCGGATCAGGAGCTGGAGAAATACAAGGGCAAGTATGCGATGGGCTGGGACAAGCTGCGCGAGCAGCGGTTCGCGCGGCAGAAGGAGTCAGGCCTGATTCCCGCTTCGTGGCAGCTTTCACCGCGCGATGCCGAGGTGCCGGCGTGGGATTCGCTCGATGAGAAGCAGCAGAAGGAATGCGCCGACCGGATGTCCGCCTATGCGGGGATGATCGATCGCGTGGACCAGAAGATCGGCGACCTGATCGGCACGCTGAAGAAGCACAATGCCTACGACAACACGCTGATCCTGTTCCTTTCGGACAACGGTGCGTGTGCGGAGCTCTCGGTGCTGGGCAAGGGTGATCCGGTGAAGGATCGCGAGGCGGGCAGCGAGTGGACCACGCCGAGCTATGGCAAGTGCTGGGCGAATGCCTCGGCGACGCCCTACCGGATGTATAAGCACTTCGCGCATGAGGGTGGTGCGAATACGGATTTCATCGCGCATTGGCCTGCTCGTATTAAAGGCGGTCGGGATTGGTTCCGCGAGCCGGCGCAGTTGATCGATATCATGGCGACGGTGTGCGATGTGACGGGTGCGACGTATCCGAAGGAGTTCAAGGGGCACGCGATCCTGCCTGCGGATGGGATCTCGCTGACGCCGGCTTTCGATGGGAAGCCGCTGGCGCGCAAGGGGCCGATCTTCATCGAGCATGAGAACAATGCCTTCGTCCGTGATGGCGAGTGGAAGCTGGTGGGCAAGGGTGTCTCGCTGCCGCGTGGCTTGCAGAAGGACAAGTGGGAGCTTTACCACCTCAGCGTGGATGGGACGGAGCTGAAGGATCTGGCGAAGGAGCAGCCGGAGCGGGTGGCCACCATGTCGTCCGAGTGGGAGACTTGGGCAGCGCGCGCGCATGTTTATCCGAAGCCGAGACCGGGCGGTGCAGGCGGTGGTGCCGGTGCGAAGAAGCAGCAGAAACAGGAGGACTAACTTAAATTTGCCGTGAAACCTTGGATCACTCTATTGGCCGCCGTCTTGTTTTCGCCGCTGCTGCGTGCCGCGGAGAAGCCTAACATCCTCGTCATCCTCGCGGACGATTGCACGTATAGCGATCTCGCGATCAATGGCGGGCAGAATGCGAAGACGCCGAACATCGATGCCTTCGCGAAGCAGGGCACGCTGTTCGAGCGGGCGTATGTGGGCATGGCGATGTGTTCGCCGTGCCGCTCGGAATTCTACACCGGCCGGTTGCCGCTGCGGAATGGTTGTGCGTGGAACCAGACGGCGAGCCGTCCGGGGACGAAGAGCGTGACGCATTACCTCGGCGATCTCGGGTATCGCGTGGGACTTGCGGGGAAGCATCATATCAAGCCGAAGGGCGTGTATGGCTTCGAGGATGTCCCGGGCTATGATGAGAACTGCGTGCACGATCCGACGGATCCGCACGATATTTCCGGGGCGCGCAATTTCATCACGCGGGATGACAAGCAGCCTTTCTGCCTCTTCGTGGCGCTGGTGGAGCCGCATGCGCCGTGGGTGATGGGCGATCCTTCCGCCTATCCGCCGAAGTCGCTGAAGCTGCCGCCGTATCTGGCGGACACGCCGATGACGCGGCAGAGCTTTGGCAAGTATCTCGCGGAGATCACCTACATGGACAACCAAGTGGGTGAGCTGCTGGCGATGCTGGACAAGACCGGCAAGGCGAAGGACACGCTGGTGGTTTTCACGAGCGAGCAGGGCGCGCAGTTCCCGGGGTGCAAGTGGACGAACTATGATAGCGGGCTGCATACCTCGATCGTGGCGCGTTGGCCGGGCGTGGTGGCTGCGGGTCGTAGGACTCCGGCGCTGGTGCAGTATGCGGACATGCTGCCGACCTTCATCGACCTGGCGGGTGGCAAGGTGGACCCGAATGTGTTCGATGGGACGAGCTTCGCGGCGGTGCTGCGCGGGGAGAAGGATGCACACCGGGAGTTCGCGTATGGAATGCACAACAATTACCCGGAAGGCCCGCCGTATCCGATCCGCTCGATCAGCGATGGGGAGTGGCGTTATATTCGCAATCTCACGCCGGAGCGGATGTACATCGAGAAGCATCTGATGGGGCGGACGGAGCACAATCCGTATTGGGGTTCGTGGGTGTTCACGGCGACGGAGAATCCGCGGCACCTGATGCTGGTGGAGCGCTTCACGCATCGGCCGGCGGAGGAGCTTTATCACACGGCGCAGGATCGGTTTGAGATGAAGAATCTCGCCGATGATCCGGCGGCGACGGCGATCAAGGCGCGGCTTTCCGGGGAGCTGGATCGCTTGCTGAAGGACCAGCTGGATCCGGGGGTGAAGCTGGATACGCCTGAGGCTTTTCAGGCGGCGGAGGATCTGAAGCCGGCGTTTCCGGGGAAGCCGTGATGATGGGGAGTGTTTCGCAGCATGGCTGATGGCTTCGGAAGAATTTCAACCACGGATTACGCGGATGGCACGGATAGGAAACAAGAGGCTGGTGGATCGCCGTGGAGGGGATGCTGCCGATCTCAGGCGTGTGCTTGTTGCTCCGTCGATCCTAGCCATGCCCGCCCTCGATCAGTTCATCCCTCTTCTTTCGCTACAATCCATGCCATCGGTGGTCAATCCTCTTCGTATTCCGACTTCAATCGAACCCCGGTCCTTATCATGACCACTTCTTCGCGTCCATTTGCGTTCATTCGCGGTTTCTTCTGCTTCCTATTCGCGGTCTGTGTTGCTCACGCGAAGCCGAACTTCGTGTTGATCATGGCGGATGATTGTACGTGGAATGACATGGAGATCCACGGCGGGCAGGCGAAGACGCCGAACCTGAAGAAGCTGGCGGGAGAGGGGATGAATTTCGAGCGGTGCTTCCAGAGTTCGCCGACTTGCTCGCCGACGCGGCACAATCTTTACACGGGAATTTATCCGGTGAAGTCGGGGGCGTATCCGAACCACACGATGGCTTATGACCATGTGAAGAGCATCGCCACTTACTTGCAGGCGGGTGGTTATCGGACGGCGCTTTCCGGGAAGACGCACATCGAGCCGAAGTCGGTGTTCCCGTTTGAATACTCGGCGGGAGCGGATGGGGAGCCGGATGTGGCGAAGATCTCGAGCTTCTTCGGCGAGTGCAAGGAGCAGAAGAAGCCGTTCCTGCTGATTGCCGCGTCGCATCAGCCGCATTCGCCGCACAACAAGGGCGATGCGAGCGCGTATCCACCGGGGAAGATCAAGCTGAGCCCGATCCAGGCGGACACGCCGATCACGCGGCAGGTGCTATCGAGATACTTTGCGGAGATCACCTATTTCGACTCGCAGGTGGGGCAGGTGCTGGCGGCACTGGATGAGAAGGGGCTGCGCGATGATACCGTGGTGGTGGTGCTGAGTGAGCAGGGGTATGACCTGCCTTTCGCGAAGTGGACTTGCTATGACACGGGGCTGCACAGCGCGTGCGTGGTACGCTGGCCGGGGCAGGTGAAGCCGGCGTCGACGAGCCGGGCGATCGTGGAGTATACGGACATCGTGCCGACTTTCCTGGAGGCGGCGGGCCTGCCGCGGCCGGAGGTGCTGGATGGGAAGTCGTTCCTGCCGGTGCTGTTGGGCAAGGAGGAGAAGTTTCGCGAGTTCACGTATTCGCAGGAGACTTCGAAGGGGATCATCCGGGGGCCTGAGCACTACGGGATCCGTAGTATTCGTGGTGAGCGGTATCGCTACATCCGGAACCTGACGCCGGAGGTGACGTTCAAGAATGCGGTGACGCCCGGGAGGGTGTTCCAGAGCTGGATCAAGAAGGGGGAGAATGGCGACGCGCATGCGGCGAAGCTGGTGAATGATTTCCAGCATCGGCCGGCGGAGGAGCTTTACGATTGTGATACGGATCCTTGGAACCGGAACAATCTGATCGGGGATGAGTCGTTGAAGCCGGTGGTGGCGGATTTGAAGCAGCGGCTGGATGCGTGGATGAAGTCGCAGGGGGATCAGGGGGAGGCCACGGAGGAGAAGGCGCTGACGCGGATGCCGAAGAAGGTGAAGGGCGGGGAGAATGAAAATGAGGAGGATGATGGGGAGTGATATTTAGAAGGGGGACAAGAGTGTCTCCTCCTCATTGACGCTGCGCGTCGCGTCGACCGGAGGTCGACACCCCTTAGGGGCTTATGCTCCGCCGGGGCTTTTGAAAAGGTCGAGGAAGCGGTCTTCGTATTCGCGGAAGACTTTCAGTCGATCGAGTTCTTGCTTGAGGAAGTAGGCGCGGGTGCGGTCTTGTTTGGCTTCGGCGAAGAGTTGATCGAGGTGCTGGCGGTCTTCGGCGTTTAGCTTTGGCTTCTTCTTCTCGTCGTCGTCTTCGTCGGGTTGAGGAACGGCGGATTCGGTGCTGCCTTCGACTTGATGGATGGCTTGCTCGATGCGGGTGAGGAAGGTCTCGAGCTTCTTCTCCACATCCTGGGCGTGGGATTCGAGTTCGGTGAGGTCGATCTTGATGCCGGCGAGGGTGGCGAAGAATTCCAGCACGGAGAGCGAGGCTTTCGGGTAGGGGAGTTGGGAGAAGAGCTGGGGCATCTCGCCGAGGAGGCAGCCGCCTTGCATGCCTTGTTCGGCGGCGACGCCGAGGAGGACGCCATTGAGGCCATTGATCTGGCCGCCTTCCAGGACGGTGAGGTCGAGGTCCTTGAAACGGGCGAGAGTGCCGCGGTCGATGGCGGCGCCGAAGACGCGGCCGTGATCGCCGGGTCGCATGGGGGTGGCCATGGCGGCGAAGGTGAAGACGCGGGTGACGCCCAGCGGCACCACGAGGTCGATGAGCTGGTGGCAGATCAGGGCGCTCTTCGCGGTGGGCTGGGCTTCGCCGATGAAGACGATGAGGTCATGGTGGTGCTGCGGGTCCTTCCAGAGAAAGAGGCGGCTGCGGGGGAGCGGCGCGACTTGGATGAGGCCGTCTTTCACGTCCACGTGATCCACCTCGAAGAGATCGCGGGCGGGAAGCTCTTCCCAGAGGTGCATGCCGAGCTTCGCCATGAGATAATAGCCGGCCCCCATCGCCACCGTGCCCATGCCGGGCCACACGGCGACCAGCCACGGGTCGTGAAGTCTTTCCCCCATGGGCCATCATCGTCTGAGTAGTGCTAGCCGTCAAATGACGCCGCGAGCTTGACGCCGACATGTGTGTTTCCTCCTATCTTTCCCGCCATGATCCAGCCTCAGACATCCACTGCCATGACGCGGCGAAACTGCCTCGCCACGTTGGGAGCCGGATCGCTGGGGATAATGCTTTCCGGCGCCGCGCGGGCGGAGGAGAGCAAGGGGAAGTGGGATGAAAAGAGCATGGCCGACTACACGCAGCGGCTTTTCGATTGGCTGAAGGCGAACTTCGAAAGGCGGGCCGCCACGTTGCAAAGCATCGGCGGCAAGGAGTTCAAGCTGGAGTATGATTACCTGGCTCCATCGGAAGACAAAAAGCGGCAGCGAACCTTTGAGCGCTATGCGGAGGGGCGTCTTTCGGGGAAGGACACCGAGGAGCATGTGACGGCATGCCTGGCTGACTACGAACGGGTGCGGCAGGCGCTCGCCGCAGCGGAGGCGGTGGCTTCCACCGCGTGGAAGAACGAAGGAGGCGAGGAGGCTGCAAAGGAGGGGCGCATTTATGACTCCACGATTACCGCGGCCCGGCTGACGGTGGTGCTGGATTCCAGTCCGAGCATGAAGCCATATCTGGAGGCACTGAGAAAAGAGATCACCCGCGATTTCGCCGCAGCCTACTTCGTGGAGGTGGATGGGTGCCAGCTTACTCGGACGGCGGTGGTTCCGTGGTTCTTCGCCGCGCCGGTGCAGGGAGTGAATCCCTTCACGCCGGAGCGCCACATTCCGAAGATCCCTTCCTTTGAAGAGCAGCCTCACTCGACTTTCATCCGCTGGACCCGGGACGCGCCCGCGGCGCTGAGTTGCATGGTGGATCTGATGAAGACGGATGCCATCTATTGGTTCTGCGACTTCGATGATCCGGATCGGCAGGATGTCATCGTCGAGTTCGGCAAGAAGCTGCTGGCGCAGAAGGCGAAGCTGTATGCGCACACGCTGGACAAGAAGGTGCCGACGCTTCTGGCCACGCTTGCAGAGCGATCGGGTGGGCAGGTGGTGCGGAAGAAGATCTAGCGTGGCGTGCGGCGATCGTGGAGACCGCGTCGTTTCTCTCAGCCTTTGGCCCTCGGGTGGGCCTGGTCGTAGGCGGTGCGCAGACGCTCCTTGGTGACGTGGGTGTAGATCTGCGTGGTGGAGAGGGAAGCGTGGCCGAGGAGGCTCTGGACCGAGCGGAGGTCGGCGCCGGCGTCTAACAGGTGGGTGGCGAAGCTGTGGCGGAGCTTGTGCGGGGAGACCTTGAAGGGGATGGAGCTGAGCTTGAGGTATTTCTTCAGCAGGAGATCGATCGCCTGTTGGGTGAGGCGGGTGCGGTTCTTGCCGAGGAAGAGCGGGCCATTCGTCACGGCGGCTTCGCGTTGGTAGCGCTGGAGGGCGGACAAGGCGGGGCCGCCGATGGGGACGATGCGTTCCTTGGAGCCCTTGCCCATGACGCGGCAGCTTTCGCCGAGGAAATCGATGTCCTTCACATCGAGGCCGCGGAGCTCGGAGATGCGGAGGCCGCAGGAGTAGAAGAGCTCCAGGATGGCGGCATCGCGCAGGGGCATCCAGGGTTTGGTGAGCTTGGTCACAGGGACCTGTAGAGGGAGTGCGAGGAGTTCATCGATCTGCGCGACGGTGAGCACCACGGGCAGCTTCTTTTCCGGTTTCGGGAGCTGGACTTCGACGACGGGGCTCTTGGCGAAGCCGCGGCGGTGGACGAGGAACTTGTAGAAGGAGCGGATGGCGGCGAAGCGGAGGCGGATGGTGGCCTTCGAGAGGCCGGCCTTCATCATCTCGAAGAGCCAGCGGCGGAAATCATCAGGCTGGAGTTCACGCCAGCTGGTGAAGGCTTCGCCGCGCCACTCGCGGCAGGAGGCCATGGCGAGCCGGTAGTTTTCCAACGTGCGCGGCGAGGCACTGCGCTCGACTTCCATGAACTTCAGGAAGTCGCTCTCCAGCGAGTCATCCATGGTGGGCGGGATCGCTGCCGGCGGGATCGCTCTCCAGCTTCCGTGCCTTTCGCGAGCGGAGGAAGGCGGTGACCATGAGGCCGACGCCGATGACGAGCATGATCGCGGTGATGGCCATGCCGAGATACACCATCTGGAGCTCCGATTCCTGGGACTTGCCGATCAGGTGGCGGGCGCCTTCAAGCCGCTGGAGCACAATGAAGATCATCACGCTCGCCGAGGCGAAGAGGGTGAGGGCGGTGCGGACGAGGCGATTCATGCGCAAGCGGGGCAGGTGCCGAAGAATTCGAGCTCGTGATAGAGATTCTTGAAGCCGGTCTTGCGGCGGATCTCGTCTTCCAGCTCATGGACGGGGCAGGGGGCCTTCACGGCCTCGATGCTGCCGCACTCGGTGCAGATCAGGTAGTCGGCGTGGCGGCCGGGGATGAGCAGGGTGAAATAGGCGGCGCGCTCGTGGAGGCCGAGGCGGCGGGCGATGCCCTTTTCCGCGAGCCGCTGGAGGAGGCGGAAGACGGTCGCCTTGTCGCACTGGTCGTGCATGCGCGGTGAGGCGGCGAGCTCGCCGAGGGTCATCGGGCGCTGGGACTCGAGCAGGGTGGTGATGAGTTCTTCCAATGCCTTCGTCCGCCGGAGCCCGGCGGCGCGGCATCGGTCAATAGTCTGGGCGACAAGGTCGGACATCCGGGGGGGAGGCTAGAACGGGATGCGGGGGAGGGAAAGGGCTGATTATTGGGGGCTGGGAGAGGGTTTTGAGGCTGTCCCGCGGCGGGAAGTGGCTTTGTGCCATGGTGGTCCGCACTCTCCGAGTGCGGGAGAAGCAGTTCTGGCGGCGTTTAGAGACTCTGTGCTTACAACCAGCAAGGGCTGGATGGATTCTCGGGATGGGGACGGCGAGCGAGGTGGCTTCGACCGCACTCGGAGAGTGCGGACCACGATGGGCTTGCAGTGGAGGCAGCCATGGGATTGGGAAGCAGTTCTGGCGCGTATTGGGCAGCTTGTGATAGTTCCAGCAGTCTCGTTTCCTCCTGCGCCAGCGCCTGCATGGACTTCCACTTTTATGATCCTTCAGTCCCCGTGGCCGTCACGAGGGGACACCTGCCGCATTGGGAACAAGCAGGCGCGACCTACTTCATCACTTGGCGGACGGCGGACTCCATTCCGAAGAACACATGGGTCCGTTGGCGGTGGCAGCGCTCACGTTGGCTGCGAGAACATGGGATCAATCCGGACGCCTCTGATTGGAGGAGGCAGGTCGAGGCTCTTTCAGAGGAGCAGCAAAAGGATTTCCGGCGCTTCTCGAAAGACTTGGAAGCGGAGCTCGATTCCTGCCAAGGGAGTTGCCCGTTTCGCGATCCGGGGTGCGCCTTGATTGTGTCGGAAGCGCTGCGTCGCTTCGACGGAGAACGCTACCTGCTCGGAGACTTTGTCGTTATGCCGAATCACATTCACCTGCTGGTGGGTGGAATTCCGCGGAATCAGATGCTCTTGCAGGTCGAGTCGTGGAAACGTTGGACGAGCACTCGGATTAACAAGCACTTGGGTCGGTGTGGTCGTTTTTGGCAGGATGAGAGTTTCGATCACCTGGTGCGCAGCGAGGCTGCGTTTTTGAGGCTGAAGCGATACATCGCCGAGAATCCGAAAAAGCTGCGACACGGAGAATATCTGCATTGGGTGAGGCCCGCTTTGCCGGAGGGCGATGCGTGAGCTAGCGCGGAGGGATTCGGAGGCCCTTTGCCAAAGCAGTCTGCTGGGGAGTGGTTTGGGTGGTGCTTTGAGGGTCTGCGCTCACGAGCAGCAAGGGACTGCCCGATGCCTGGGATATCAACGGCTTCCGAGGTGGCTTCGACCGCACTCGGAGAGTGCGGACCACTATGGTTGCCGGCTCCGACCGAAGAGGTTTCCGTCTGCCTTGAGGTCGCTTCAAGGCAACCTTACAGCAGCATCCCTTGGCCATCTGTGGGTGGTGGCATTTTCGCGCCGATCTTGGTGTAGGCGGCGGGGAGGGCGACGCGGCCGCGGGGGGTGCGCTGGAGGTAGCCCTGGAGGATGAGGAAGGGCTCGTGGACTTCCTCGATGGTGGCGGCGTCTTCGCCGACGGCGACGGCGAGGGAGCCGACGCCGACGGGGCCGCCGTTGAACTTGTAGATGAGCGCTTCGAGGATGCGCTTGTCCATTTCATCGAGGCCCTGGGCGTCGATCTCGATCATGGCGAGGGCGGAGTCGGCGATGGGGCCGGTGATGGTGCCATCGCTCTTCACCTGGGCGTAGTCGCGGACCCAGCGGAGGAGGGCATTCGCGACGCGCGGGGTGCCGCGGGAGCGGGCGGCGATTTCCATGGAGCCCTCGTTTTTCACAGGGATATCCAAGAGGCCGGCGGAGCGCTCGATGATCTGGGCGAGTTCCTCCTGCGTGTAGTAGTCGAGGCGGTTCACGAGGCCGAAGCGCGAGCGCAGCGGGGCGGTGAGCATGCCGGAGCGGGTGGTGGCGCCGACGAGGGTGAAGCGCGGGAGATTCAGCTGGATGGAGCGGGCGGATGGGCCGGAGTCGATGATGATATCGAGGCGGAAATCCTCCATGGCGGGATAGAGGTATTCCTCGATCGCGGGGTGGAGGCGATGGATCTCATCGATGAAGAGGACGTCGCCCTTTTGCAGGTTCGTGAGCACGCCGGCGAGGTCACCGGCTTTCTCGATCTGCGGGCCGGAGGTGACGTGGAGCTGGGAGCCGGTGGCGCGGGCGATGATATTGGCGAGGGTGGTCTTGCCGAGGCCGGGCGGGCCGGAGAGGAGGACGTGATCGAGCACATCGCCGCGTTGGCGGGCGGCTTCGACCATGAGGAGGAGGCGGTCCTTCACCTTTTCCTGCCCGATGAATTCGGAAAACACGGGCGGCCGCAGGGAGACATCGAAGGACGAGGTCGGGGCGGTGGTGGTCTGCTGGTAGAAATTCTCGCTCATCCGGCGGGGTGATGAGACCATGAGGGAGGTCGGATGAACACCTTTTTTGTGGCCTTGGTAGCTCGGGCTGGAATGCGGGGCTTTCCCGTGGTTTCCTCCGCCGCCGATGGCCGAAGCGACTGCCGCGATCCGAACTCTCTCCGCCGCAGAGTGGCAGGAGCGGGCGGCGGGGCATCGTGCGCGGGCGGGGCGGTGGACGGGGCCGGCGCTGAGGCGGCGGGCGGCGCGGAAGGCGCATCCGGTGGAGGATTTCCTGTTCAGCTACTATCCGTTTTCGTTCGCGAAGCTGGAGGAGTGGCATCCTGAGGTGGGCATCGCGCTGGAGGAATCGGTGAAGTTGCCGGGGTGCTGGCAGAAGTCGCCGTATCGTTTGCAGGATGGGGTGGTGTTTGCGGATGCGGGGTTGTTAGAGGCGAAGGAGCTGGCGCGCTTGCGGTGGACGCGGGAGCTGCTGGTGGCGACGCGGGATCGTGCGCCAAACTTCGCGTGCCACGGGCTGCATGAGTGGGCGATGGTGTATCGCGGGGCGGATGTGCGGCATGCGCTGACGACGAAGCTGCGGCTGCCGCAGGGGGAGATCGATGCGCTGGTGGAGTCGCGGCCGATCCGGTGTTCTCACTTCGATGCGTTCCGGTTTTTCCATGTGGAGGCGCTTCCGTTGAATCGCTTGCAGCCGACGCTGATGGAGCGGCCTGCCTTCGAGCAGCCGGGGTGCGTGCATGCGAACATGGATCTCTACAAGTGGGCTTTCAAATCGATGCCGTGGGTGGGATCGGACCTTTTGATGGATTGTTTCGAGCAGGCGATGGAGTTGCGGGATTTGGACATGCGGGCGAGTCCTTATGACTTGAGTGCGTATGGGTTGGAGTCGGTGAGGATTGAGACGGCTGAGGGGAGAAGAGAGTATGAGAGGGAGCAGGCGAGGCTGGCGGAGAAGGCGGTGCTTTTGCGGGGGAGGTTGATTGGGGTTTTGGAGAGGGTTTTGGGGTAGGGGTTGGCAAGCTGCTTGGCACTCCAAGGCGTTGAGGAGGGACTGCACTTTTGTCGTCCCGTGCTTGAAGGGGGGACAAGAGTTTCCCCCTCCTCAGGCTCGCGTCGACCGGAGGTCGACACCCCTTAAGTGCTCCGCATTTCATGCGGCGTTTGAGGCAATCCATGCGTGGTGGGGAATCTCCGGGCCGGGCAGAGTTCTGGTGATGAGCACCGGGGCCTGCGTCTGCGAGCACTGCGGCACTGCTTTCACGCCGAGTCGCTCGCGTGTGGAAGCTGGGGCGCGGGAGGAGCGCTTTTGCTGCCGGGGTTGTGAATTCGTGGCGGCGCTGATTCATGAGCAGGGTTTCGATCGCTACTATGATCTGAAGCAGGATGCGGCGACGGCGCCGGTGCGGAGCAGGCCGTTTGAGGAGCATGATTTCGGGTGGCTGGGGCCGCTGGTTGCGGCGGCGGAAAGCGGGTCTAACAATGGCACTGCGGCCGAGCTGGATTGTGCGGTGGAGGGGATTTCGTGCATTGGGTGCGTGTGGCTGATCGACCGGCTTTTCGAGCGGCATGCCGGGGCGATCCGGGCGGCGGCGAATCCGGCGAATGGGCGGCTTCATCTGGAGTGGCAGCGTGGGGCTTGCGATGTGACTGCGTATCTGAAGGAGCTGGCGACTTTCGGCTATGTGGCTGCGCCGGTGGTTGCGGGTAGTAGGGAATCCTCGCCGGAACGTCGCGGGCTGGCGGGGCGGATGGGGCTGTGCGGTGCGTTTGCGTTGAATGCGATGGGTTTCTCGCTGCCGACTTATCTCGGGATGCCGGCGGACTTTGAGTTTGCGGGGTTGTTCCGGCTGATCGCTTTCACGTCGGCGACGCTGGCGATGCTGGTGGGTGGCGGGTATTTCGTGAGTCGTGCGTGGAGGGCGCTGAAGGTGGGTGCGCTGCACATCGACCTGCCGATCGCGCTGGGTCTGATCGCGGCCTATCTGGGGTCGATTGCTGGCTGGGTGGTGGGGCAGGAGAAGCTGCTGTACTTCGACTTCGTCGCGACGTTCGTGTTCCTGATGCTGGTGGGTCGCTATGTTCAGACGGCGGCGGTGGAGAAGAACCGGTTGCGGCTGGTGCGGCGCTCGCCATTGCCGGAGGCTGTTAGGTCGGGAGACAAGATGGTGGCGATCGGGGAGCTGGAGCCGGGGACTGCGTTTGAGCTTGAGCCGGGGAAGGCGCTGCCGGTTTCGGCCTGCCTGAGCGATGGGATGGCGGAGGTATCGCTGGAGTGGATCCATGGGGAGGCGGATCCGGTGACGGTGTTGCCGGGTGCACGATTGCCAGCGGGTGCGATTTTGTTAGGGCGGCAGGCGGTGACGGTTACGGCCGATGAGACGTGGGCGGATTCGCTGATTTCGAAGCTGATCGCGGATGCGACGGGAGATCGTGGTTCGCCGGTGTTCCAGCGGCTGCTGAGGATTTATCTGGGTGTCGTCCTGGTGATTGGCGTCGCAGTCTTCGCCGTGTGGGCGATGGGCGGCGACGTGAGCACCGGCCTGCAGGCGATGATTTCGGTGTTTGTGGTTTCCTGTCCGTGTGCGCTGGGGGTGGCGGTGCCACTGGCGGATGAATGGGCGGCGGCGAGGCTGTCGCGTGGTGGTGCCTTCGTTCGCCGCGCGAGCTTGTGGCCGCGGTTGCGGAGGGTGAAGCATGTGATCTTCGACAAGACGGGGACGCTGACCCTGGAGCGGCCTTTGTTAGAAAATCCCGGTGCGGTGGATGCGCTGGATGATCACGCCGCGCTGGCGCTGGCACGGCTGACGCGTGGGTCGCTGCATCCGGTTTCGCGGACGCTGTTAGAATCGCTGGGGAATCGCGGGCAGCGCTTGCTGGAAGTGCTCGGCCCGATCGAAGTGGAAGAGATTCCCGGGCAAGGTGTCCGACTCGGGGCGGAGGATGGCGAGTGGTTTCTGGGCAAGGGCGAGCAGGGGACCGAACTGCGGCACGATGGCGTGCTGGTCGCCGCCTTTACCTTTCGCGATTCGCTGCGGCCGGGTGCTGCGGAAGCGCTGCGGCATCTGGAAAAGCGCGGTCTTTCCATTCACATCCTCTCGGGCGATTCGCCGCTGAAGGTGACCCGGCTGGCGCACGCGCTGGGCATTCCCTACGATCAGGCGCTGGGCGGGCTGAGCCCGGAGGAAAAGTGCCGGCGAGTGAAGGCGCTGGACCGGCAGGACACGCTCTATGTGGGCGATGGCGCGAATGATTCGCTGGCCTTCGATGTCGCCTTCGTCACCGGCACGCCGGTGGTGGATCGCAGCCTGCTGGAGTCGAAGGCAGACTTCTATGCGCTGGGCTCAGGGCTGGCGTATCTGGCGGAGGCTTTCGCGGCTGCGGATGGGCGCGCGCGGGGTGTGCGGCGCGCTTTTGCCTTCGCGCTTTCCTACAATCTCGCCGTGGTGGCGCTGTCGGCCACGGCTCACATGAGTCCGCTGCTTGCGGCGGTGTTGATGCCGCTGAGTTCTGTCGTTTCCATCCTCTTGGTTGCGTCGGGCAAAATGCAAAGAGTTGAACTCTCAAAACCCACTGACTATGGTCGCCATGTTATCCCAAAAGAAGTCCGCACCCGCCATGAGCCACGCGACCAAGCAGTTCGAAGCCACTCTGCATGAGCGGCTGAAGCAGTCCGACCTTTTCAAGGTGTATCAGGACGCTTTCCGGACGGCCACGGGCCTGCCGCTGCGACTCGTGGGCGCGAATCCCGAGGAGTGGTGCCTGGATGACCAGTCGATCAATCGCAGCCCTTTCTGCGAGGTGCTGAACCTGTGCAAGAGCGCGTGCCATGCGTGCATCGATACGAACCGGCGGTTGATCGAGGAGGCGAGTGTGAAGGGGCCATCGAGCTGTCATTGTTTCGCGGGGCTGACGGCTTCGGCGGTGCCGGTGAAGCTGGGTGCCTCGGTGGTGGGGTATTTGAAGACCGGCCAGGTGTTTTCGCGGACGCCATCGGAAGACGACTTTACGCAGGTGCTCGGGAGCATCGGTCGCAAGACGATGGACGAGCAGACGAAGAAGACGCTGCATGAGGCGTATTTCCAGACGCGCTCGGTGGAGCCGGAGCGGTATTCGAGCATGATCACGCTGCTGCACAGCTTCGCCGAGCAGCTCAGTCATCATGCAGAGTCGCTGGCGATCATCGAGGAGGGCAGCGAGCCGGCGGCGATTGCGAAGGCGCGGCGGTATATCCATGCGCATCTGGATGAATCGCTGCCGCTGGGTGCGGTGGCGCATGAGGCCGGGCTGAGCGAGTCGCACTTCTGCCGGCTCTTCAAGGAGGCGACCGGGCTGACGCTGACGGACTATGTAAACCGTTGCCGCGTGGAGGCTGCGAAGCGCGAATTACTGAAGCCGGAGAAGCGGGTTTCGGAGATCGCGTTTGAAGTGGGGTATCAGTCGCTGTCGCAGTTCAACCGGAGCTTCGCGAGGATCGTGGGGACATCGCCGACGCTGTGGCGGAAGGAGAAGTTCGCGGAGGTGTGAGGTAGGGTGGGCTGCCCCGCGCCCTCCATCACACCTCAATCCTCACGCTCCGCCTTTTCGCTCGCCAGAGGAGCAGGGCGAGCCAGAGCAATGCGGTGAAGGACAGGATCATCCAATAGGGGATGAAGATGCGGGTGGCCCCTGCCTCGAGTTTGGCAGTGGCGGTCCAGCTTTCCTTGACGGTGAAAGGTGGGTTCGGCGCGGCTTCCTTTGGCTTGGTGCCTCCGGGAGGAATCTCGCTGCGGATGAACAGCGGTGGAGGGAAAGTCTCCATCCGGTAGAATACGCTCGTATTCATGGAGCCGTGCCGGGTTCCGAGATACGTGGTGATCTTCGCCATGGCGATGCCGCCATTCATGTGGCTTACGCCATATCCGCGGTGGTTGAAGAAGCGATTGAGAAAATACGAGTCGTGCCACGCCCAGCAGATGAATCCCATCACGAGCAATCCCGACCAGAAGATGATGGAGCGGTGGAGGGCCAATTTCATGGGGCGATAGGAGGATGGTGGCTCCCCGGAAAAAGGAAAGGATGCTCTGGGAGGTCACGCTCATCCGGTCCTTCCATTCATTTCACGGAAAAGTCCTCGTAACTTCGCGGCAAGTTCATTTCTTTTCTGCGTAGTAAAACCCGGTCCCTCCAATTCCATGCGCGCACACTCCCTGTTCCGCCCGTTTGTTTTCATCGCTGCTTGTTTGGCGGTGATCGGTTCGGCCCTTGCCCAGACCTTCGGGAATTTTTCCTACGGCACCGATGGCACCTCGATCACGATCATCGGTCATACCAATGTGGCGGTGAATCCGCTGGTGATCCCGGCGGAGATCAATGGCCTGCCGGTGCGCTCGATTCTCAGGCTCGGGGCGTCGCCCAACTCGAACCTGGCCCTGCGGCAGAGTGTGACGAGCGTGGTGATCCCCGAGGGCGTGACGAGCATGGGTGCATCGGTGTTCGCGAATTTCACGTCGCTGACGTCGGTCACGCTGCCGAATTCGCTGACGAGCCTGGGTGATAGTGCTTTCTCGGGCTGCACTTCCCTTACTTCCGCGACTTTCGGGAATGGGGTGACGTCGCTGACGAAGACCTTCGAGGGGTGTACCAGTCTGGTCACGGTGGACCTGCCGGACCCATTGGTGACCCTGACTTCCACGTTCTCGGATTGCAGTAGTCTCACGTCGATCCAGATCCCGGCGAGCGTCACCACGATCTACCGTGCCTTCAAGGACTGCACCCATCTGGGCAGCGTGCAACTGCCGGCCAGCATGACTGCACTCGGGCAGGCTGCCTTCATGGGCTGTGCCAGTCTTCAGAGCGTGGGCTTCCCCGCCGGGCTCGTCTCGATCGGGGAGCAGGCGTTCCAGGGATGCACGGGACTGGCTTCCGTGGCTTTACCGCCATCCCTGATAACGGTCGGTCCCAATGCCTTTGAAGGCTGCACGGGATTGGCCTCGGTGAACTTCTCTTCTTCGCTTGCCACGATTAGCAGCAATGCCTTCAGCGGCTGCTCCGGGCTCACTTCATTGAGCTTTCCTCCTTCCCTGAAGACGATCGAAGGCGGTGCTTTCTATGCTTGCACCGGTCTGACCAGCCTGACGGTGCCCGATACGGTCGAGACCATCGGCGATAGCGCTTTCTGGGGTTGCACGGGCCTGACCTCGGTGAGCCTGCCGTCCCGGTTCCTGGCTTCCATCGCGAATCTCGGCCTGGATCACGAACCGCAACTCGCCACGGACTTGCTGATCACGGGTCTTGCCAAGGAACTCACGAATAGCCCGGACTTCATTTCGAAGCTGGCTGACGCGATCATCGCGAAGAGCGGGCACTACGGACTCTCGACGCAGGCGGATATCACGACGGTGGTGAACCAGACGCCGCAGACCGTGCGGGATGTGCTGGCGGAGGTGGGTGCGGAGGCACCGGTCGCTCCGGGAATCACCAGCGATCTCGGAACGCTGACGGTGAAGAAGGGGAAGCCGGTGGAGTATGCGGTGACGACTACCTTTGGTGCGACGGCTTTCGCGGCGATTGGGTTGCCGGATGGCGTGGTGATTGATGCGGCGACGGGTGCGATCTCGGGTAAGGCGAAGAAGCCCGGAACTTACAACGTCTTCCTCCACGCGGGTGTTCCCGGTGGTGGTGCGGTGAGCGCGGTGAAGGTAATTGCGGTGACGAACTGAGTTCCTGACAGCTGGATCACACCTTGATCCTGGTGCTTCGTCTTTTGGCCCGCCAGAGGAGCAGGGCGAGCCAAAGAAGTGCGATGAAGGACAGGATGAGCCAATAGGGGATGAAGATGCGGGTGGATCCGGACTCGCTTTTGGCCGTAATGGTCCAGCTCTCCTTGACGGTGAAAGGTGGGTGGAGGTCCGGCACTGCCGCCTTTGGCCTGGTTCCACCGGGAGGAACCTCGCTGCGGATGAACAGCGGTGGAGGGAAGGTCTCCATCCGGTAAAACGTGCTCGTATTCATGCTGCCGTGCCGTGTCCCGAAATAGGTCGTGATCTTCGCCATGGCGATGCCGCCATTCATGTGGCTGATGCCATATCCGCGGTGGTTGGCGAAGCGGTTGAGGAAATACGAGTCGTGCCAGGCCCAGCAGACGAACCCCACGGCCAGCAAGCCGGACCAGAAGATCATCGAACGGTGGAGGGCCAATTTCATGCGGCGAGAAGAGCGTTGGTCGTGCGGAGATGAAGTGATTCGAAATCACGCGCCATTCACTCCGTCCCGATCTGATGGATGGTCATCCCGTCGATGGCGAAGGAGATGCCTTCCGAGTGGAAGGTGGCGTAGAGGTCTTCCACGGCGGGGTCGACGGGTGCGCGCATGAGGGTGCGGCCGTTGAGGACGATCTCGGCGATATTGCCGGAGCGGATCAGGGTGAGGTCGTGGACGCGGCGCTTGACCTCGTGTGACTTGGGATCTTTGGCCCAGATCATCTTCTTGAAGGAATCGAACTCCTCGACGGACATGGAGGGCAGGTTCGGCGACATTTCCACCCATGAGTAGCAGGGGCCGATGCCGACTCCGACCTCCTGCCGGTCATCTTCCGGGAAGCGCATGATCTGGAGGTAGAGGACGGAGCGGTCGAGATACGCGGAACCGGGGTGGGCTGCGGCCTGGGACTTCATCTGCCGGTCCATGAGGGCGAAGTAGAGGAAGTTATTCCGCTGCGGGGCGGGCTTTCCGTACTCGCGGAAGGAGAAGCGGACGTGCCACACCATGTCCCGCACGGCACCGGGTGGGGCGAAGGACTGGCGGTCGAATTTGCCGGGTGGGACTTCTTCGAGGTAGCGTCCGGCCCTTGCCTTGTCGAAGTTGAAGAAGTCGGTCTTGGCCTGCCAGCGTGGGACGAATTTCTCGCACTTCGCGAGCAGGTCGGGGCCTTGGAGTTTCATCACGTCCGGCAGCAGCGAGCCGTGGTCATCCGTGATGCTCCACTGGATCCACTGGTCTGCCATGGCCGGTAGTAGAGCGGGAGTATTGAGGCCTTCGTTCTCGCGATTGGCGCGGGCGAAGAGGCGGTAGTCGCCGGTGGCGAGGCCGAGTTCGCGGATGCCTTCACGATAGAAGCGCGGGATTTCCTTCTCATGCTCCTTGCCTTTCCCGGGAGGTGCGGGGAAGGAATTCATGACGCGGGTGTTCAGTTCCTTCGCCATCTTAATGTCGCCGTGGTCGAGGGCGATCAAGGAGCCGAAGTGATAGAGGACGGTGCCGGCGGGCATGCCGCGATTCATGGCGGCGCGCAGGGCTGTTTCCGAGAGGTCGTGATCGCCGGCTGTCCACGCGACTGCGGCGACCATGAGGT
Organism: Luteolibacter sp. Y139; assembly: GCF_038066715.1. Lineage (NCBI taxonomy): Bacteria > Pseudomonadati > Verrucomicrobiota > Verrucomicrobiia > Verrucomicrobiales > Verrucomicrobiaceae > Neoluteolibacter > Neoluteolibacter soli. Next base: position 298,676 of record NZ_JBBUKT010000005.1, read on the forward strand.
CGCGGTCCCATGGGCCGCGAGGGGTGAGGTGGAGCGCTGCTACTTCCAGCCGGCGGGAGTTGACGGTGAAGGTGCCGATCTTCCCGGGCTCGAAGGATAGCTTCTTCCGCTCGCCCTTTGGCGTGACGAAGGTCATTTCCCGCTTTCCCTGGTCATCCGGCTCCCAGGGCTCGAGGCGGTGCCATACCTCGCGACCATTCAGCGCGGTCACCCGCCAGCCGACTCCCACGCCTGCTTGCGCCGCCGGTGTGCCAGCGGTGACTCCGGTGATGATCGAGGAAAACGCAGGCACCGGTGATGCTTCCACCTTCGCGGGATCGATGCGGTCCTGATCGAGCGCGGCGACTTCTTTCACGTAGTCTTCCTTCGACATCCGCAGCTCGAAGGAGAAGCCCGGGACGAGCGCGGGATCGGCGGCGAGGGCAGGCCCCGACTGCATGGCGCTGGAGAGAAGCAGCGCGATCCTGAAGGCGATCGTGCTGGGTTTGGCCCGGCGGTCCGAGGGGAACTTCATCCCGGCATGCTTGCGGAGGCGCTAGCCGAGCGGAAGGAGGAAATGGGGTGGTGGTGGTGTCGCATCGCGGCAACTCGTCGTGTGACTTCACGCTTTCCCCGGCGATTGGCCGGAGGGATGCTTTTGCGGTGAGCGTGATCCGTTACTTCGCGAGTCTGCGGGTGCCGAAGCTGGTGCTGTGGTGCTACCTGGCGTGGTATCTGACGATCGTGTCGTGCTACTTCGATCCGTCGCCGGTGGTGTGGCTGACGGCGCTGGGGATGGGCTCGCTGATCGGGATCGCGCTGGTGTTTGCGACGAAGGTGCAGGGGCAGGCGATGGAGCGGTGGACGGTGGTGCGGCTGTTCATGTTTCCGTTTTGTGTTTCGAGTTACTCGACGTTGGTGAAGGGGAAGGGATTCGTGCTGGTGTTTCCGATGCATCGAGGGCCGTTGCTGGCCGGGGTCGGGGCTTGTGTGGGGGTGGTGGTGTTCCGGTGGGTTTGCCGGTGGGTGGTGGGTGGGAAAGAGAAGGCGCGGGATGTGGGTGCGGGGATTGCGTGATTTTGGACAGGTCCGGGGATGGGACGTGTCGACGGAACGTCGACACCCCTTATGGAGAGGGTGAAGCGGGGGTCTTACGATGCGGCTTGTGGCCGCTAGTCAGCGACGGCCGTAGAGGCGCCGCTGCATTTTTGGGGTGGGCTGGACTGGTGATCGGGGGCGGCGATGTGTTGGCGGAGCGCGAGAAGCCGGAAGGACGCAGTCCTTCCGCTACCCTTGGAAATGCCGTGACGCGGGTGTTGCGTGGTTGCGCGGTCGGCCTATGGTCG